>NZ_JBFSRM010000026.1:0-72910 GCF_041465805.1 Vibrio sp. 10N.239.311.G01 | reverse complement strand
TATCTCGTATCTCGTATCTCGTATCTCGTATCTCGTATCTCGTATCTCGTATCTCAAATATCTTTTCTTCCACGCACAAAAAAGAGCACCGAAGTGCCCTTATTAGATTTTAAGCTAGCTATTAATAACTAACGATTATTGCCATATAGCTGAAAGTGAATCCATCAGGCCGCTCGTTGCACCTTGTGACTGCAGTGCTTGAAGAATGATGGGTGCAAATGTTGTAACCATTGATGGATCCATACCTAATCCAGAAAACGCACTTTCAACGGCACCTTGTGAGCTTAGTAGCGATGATAGCCCCGTAGACTCAAGGCTCGACATGCCTGGAATAAGTGTCGCGAGTTCTTTGTTGTCGGCTGTGCCAAGTGAGTTTTGTGCAAGGGCCAACATTGAACCAATACCGCCAACTGCTTGGTCGCTGGTAACAGAAGCTTGGTCAGCTACCGTATCCACAAGTGGTGTTGTTTCGTTCTGCTGAGACCACATATTCACTGCTGCCATTAGTGCAGTTTGTGATAGTTGGGAATAGTTGGTATCTGATGATGAACTGGTTTGTTCAGAGTCGCTAGTGCTAGCGCAAGAGACAACAGCAAGGCTGCTTAAAACTGTGATGAGTACTTTCTTCATTATTCGTCCTTAAGTAATAAAGTAATTTACTCTTTCACTATAAACGAAAAACGGCGATGTAGTCACATCGCCGTTGGATTATTTCAATTTTATTTGCCAATAGTATTTTGTTTTACTAAAGGTTTTTATAAAAATTAAAGAATAGCTAGAAGTTCTACTTCAAATACTAGAGCAGCAAATGGTGGGATTGCAGCACCTGCGCCACGCTCACCGTATGCTAGATCTTGAGGGATGTATAGCTTCCACTTAGAGCCAACAGGCATCATTTGTAGAGCTTGTACCCAACCTTGAATTACGCCAGTTACTGGGAATTCAGCAGGTTGACCGCGAGATACAGAGCTGTCGAAAACAGTACCGTCAGTTAGTTCGCCGTGGTAGTGAACACGTACTTGCTTGTCTGCAGTAGGGATTTCGCCAGTACCTTCAGTTAGTACTTCGTACTGAAGACCAGACTCAAGAACTGTTACTTCTGAACGAAGAGCGTTGTCAGTTAGGAAAGCTTCGCCGTCAGCTGCTGCTGCTTTAGCTAGTTCTTGACGTGCAGCTTCACCACGAGTGTGTAGCTCTTGTAGTGCGTTGTTGATTTCGTCAACTTCGATAGCTGGCATGTCACCAACTAGAGCTGTTGCGATACCAGCAGCGATTGCGTCAACGTTTAGGCCTTCAAGACCAGAACCAGCAAGTTGTTGGCCCATTTGTAGACCGATACCGTAGCTAGCTTTTTGCTCTACAGTTTCAAATTTTACTTCAGACATGAAAAGTCACTCTTTTTGTCAGTACGAAAAGGGTAAGAATACCAGTATTAGCAGCGTGAAGAAACGGCTAGTCCCTGATCACTTGCGCTTTACCGTGCCCAAATCACAGCCATGTCAATTTTCTCGCTTTGGGCCTTGTTGTGACGGAAAGATCTATACTGTTGGTACTTTGGTTTTTATACTGTAGTTATTCAATGTATAGGACGCAGTGGTATGAATCGTCGTCAAAAGAAAAAACAGAAAGTTGACCACTTAGCAGAATTCAAGGATCGACTGAATCAGGTCAAAGAGAAATTGAGTTCGATCGATGTGAAGAAAATGAAAACCTCGACAGCGCAAACTTGGGGTTCATTGCCGAAGTTACACCAAAGACTGTTGATGGTGATTTCTCCGATCGTACTGATATTACTTTTTGTGCCGCTACCAGAACCTAAAGTAGACACAGCTCCAACAACATCGCGCGTTGAGCTTGAAATAAACACCGTCGGCTTAAGCGAACAGCAAAATGCCAAGAACAGCTCATTAGAACCGAGTAACAAAAATTGGCAGGAGTACCTTGTTAAGCAAGGGGATACGTTAGCGCAGGTTTTTCGAAACAACGATTTGCCATTGTCTGACTTGAATGCGTTAGTGCGAATTGAAGGTGCAGATAAGCCGCTCAGTCAGATTCGTAAAGGCCAGCTGGTTCGTTTCAAACTTGCTGAAACTGGGCAGTTGGACATTCTTCAGCTAGAGAAAGGCGACACTTCGGTGATGTTCTTCCGCTTATCCGATGGTGGCTTTGGTCGCAGTAAGTAGATGAATAGTGAGCCTGAGTTAAAGCGCTTCACCAGACACAGATAAACGATAGAAAAGAGCTAAGCATTAGCTCTTTTTTTTGGTCGCTTGAAAGGGGCGAGTGGCAAGATGATAAGCATGATTCCGATAAAGGTTAATGTATCCGGAATCTCATCGAACCATATTGCACCTATTAGCGCGACAAACACCAATCCTGAATACTCAGCCAAGGCAATTTGGCTAGAGTGTGCTTTTTGATAGGCAGCAATCGCAAGGCCGTTGTAACTTAAGATTAGCGTCGCACTCAGGGCTATGTATCCCAAATGCTCCACAGACACTGGCTGCCAGTATAAGAAGCACAGTACTAATGAGGCTGGGATAGAGAATAAGGTTGTCCACCACAGCGTAGTGACCACCGTTTGCTCACTAGGAAGCTTTCTTACGAGTACATTAAATAGTGCTAGGGTGAGTGCTGTCCCCAAAGCAAACAGTGCCGCCCAATGAAATTGTGATGGCCTCAAGACAATCAATGCACCAATAAAACCTATGGTTGTGCCGATAACCTTGCCGAGTGCCGGTTGCTCTTTCAATAGCAACATTGAGAGCGGCAACATCAGTAAAGGCGCGACATAAAATACTGCGTTGGCGGTTGCCAAAGACAAGTGAGTGATCGCGACCACCATGCACCCACTGCCGATCAGAATTAACTGACCTCGAATGAAGGTTACCTTAGCCTGCTGTAAGCGCCGTTGTTCTTTTTTCTGCTGTAGCCACAAAGGGGTGATGATGACCAGAGATATCAACTGTCGGAAAAAAATATACTGTAAGGGCGGTACTTCGCCATTTAACAGCTTCACCGCTACGTCGGAAAGCGAGGCAAACAAGTTACCTGCAACCAACAATAGAATACCGGCAGTGATATTCGTCATTATTTTTCTAATCTCATGTCTATATGAGGAATGTCATCTTCGAGATACATATCCGAGATGGTGTTGAAGCCGTGGCTCGCATAGAAGTTTTCTAGGTGTTGCTGCGCGCCAATATCAATGGCCGTATTTGGCCAAAGAGCCTCGCAGCGTGTTAATGCTTCTTTGATTAATTGATGCCCCAAGCCACCACCTCTTGCCGATTGCTTGGTTGCGACTCGACCGATGCTGGTGTTGTCGTAAGAGGTACCTGGTGGTAATAAACGTGCACACGCTACCAACTCTTCATCAGCATAGCCAAGCAGGTGCTCAACACCCGCGAGTGTATCTTTACCGTCCAGCTCTGGATAAGGACAAGTCTGCTCGACCACAAATACATCGACTCTTAATTTAAGTAGTTGATAAAGCTGTTGTGTTGAGAGTTCAGAAAAAGGAATTGAGTGCCAAGTGATCATGTTTACATCCAGAGATTATCGATGCTCTGAATGTACTATGCGCGATGATTGTTGGCATTAACTATTGTTAATTCGACCTTTAATTCTGCTCAGGCTGATTGCGGTTATTCCTAGGTAGGCTGCAATTTGATTGTCGTTCAAGCGCTGCTCAAGGTCGGGATAGTGCTCGCAGAACAGCTGATAGCGTTGCTCTGGTGTATAGAGCAGCATGAAGCGTTCTTTGTTTTCCTTATGCATCAGTTGTGTTTCTAACAGCTTTAAATACAAAGGATTATTTGATGCACGCCACTCGATAACCGCATTCATTGGCAGCTCTAACATGGTGATGGGTGTCAGCGTTTCTAATAGGTAAGGAGAGGCTTGGTTCTTTATCAGACTCTCAAAGCCGATGATCCAATCTTGTTCCCAATAGAACTCTTTGCTGTATTGCTTACCATCATCAGTGAGGTAGCAGGCATGGCACAAGCCTTCAAGTACAAAGTAGATTGAACTCGCCACCTCACCTTGATTGATCAAGATGTGTCTGGTTGGCAGCTCAAGTGGCTTGGCGACAGCGAGTAGAGATTCAATCTGGCTTTCAGAGAAGTCGAAGCTTTGCAGTTGTTCGATAAAAGAGGTGTGCATGAAAATAACCTAACCCAAATAAGTGCAGAAATCATCGCACTTATTTGGAGAGAGGTACAGAGCGGGATAAATCAGCGGCGTGCGTGTTGCTCTAGGTAATCTTGAGCAAGCTCTCTGCCCATGTATTTACCCAGAGTCTTCAGTGGTACCTTTTTAAGGTTCACCACAATCAAGCCATCCAAGGCATCATTAAACGATGGGTCGACATTAAAACACACCAGTTTACCGTTCATCCCTAGATATTGGCGCAGCAGTACCGGCAGGCCTTTACCTTGCTCCATGCGTGCTAACACTTTAGAGAGCAGAGGCACACTCGCCAGTGAAGAGAGCAGGTGATTTTGCCAGAACACATGACTGCTGGTATTGAGTGGTGACGAAGGTGAAACCAAATTCGCCTTTTCCTCATCATAATGGTGGATTGATAACGTGGTCGCGATCAACAGACGCGCATTGTGGCTGTAATCATTGCTGATACTGACTGGGCCGAACAGATGGGTATATTGAGGGTGACGAGACACAAAGGTCGCAATGCCTTTCCACAATAGTAACAGTGAGTTCAGGCTCTTTTGGTAAGGTTTACTTACTACCGATCGCCCTAGTTCAATGCTGTTTTCTAACGTATCAATGAATTCTTGGTTGTAGTTAAACAGGCTACGAGAGTAAAGCTGATCAAGCCCGTGCTCTGCGATGAGTTTGTCGACCATACCGAGTCGATACGCCCCGACCAGTTCTGCCTTGGTTTTATTCCACACAAACAGTTGATGGTAGTAAAGGTCATACTCATCTAAATCACAGGCCAGCCCACTGCCTTCTCCGACTTCTCTAAAGCTTTCTTCTCTTACTCGACCAATCTCGCGCATTAAGTTAGGAATAGATTGGCTTGGTGTGCAGTAGACCTCAAAGTTCCCTTGCTCGAGCAGTTTCATCTCTTCAGGGAGTGAGTCTATCTCTATTGATAAGACTTCTGGTGGAATAGGCGCTATCACTTGGGTATCGAAAGAGGGCGCGTGGATTGGCGTGTTCGGACTATCTTGTTGACTCATTAGATAGGTATTAAGTCGTAGGTAGTTGACGATATCCATCTCTTTTTCAAACGATTTTATCTCTGAATACGGAATCGATGAGCCAATCGAGATAGAGATAGTTGTCGCTTGTTTATTAAGAAGTTCACGCCCGAGTAGAGCGGTTCTCAACAGTGGATGAACACGACCCGCTTGATAGAAAAGCTCACTGTTCTTGCCATTGATAAAGATAGGTACCGTGGTGGCTTGGTGACGTTTGACGAATTTCGCTACCGACTTGCTCCACTCGATGTCTGTCAGTGTTTTTGCCCCTTTACGGTAGCTTGATACTTCACCTGCTGGGAATACAATCAATAGTCCACCATCAGCCAAATGACGATTGGCATCTCGAATCGCTTTGGCATTGGTGCGTTTCGATTCTTTACTGTTAAAGACATCGACACCGATGAAAAGATCATCCAGTTCAGGCAGGCGCTTAAGTAACTCATTGGCCAGCACCTTCACATCCTTTCTTACTGATCCTACGAGATCGGCAAGGATCACGCCTTCGATGGCGCCAAGCGGGTGGTTCGCCACAATCACGACAGGCCCTTCTTCCGGGATGTTTTCCGTGCTTCCCGATGCAACCGAGTAGTCGATATTGAGCGCCGACAGAGTGTAATTCATGAATTCGAAGCTAGATAACTCGTTTTTACGATCTTGGTAGAGTCGGTCTAGCTTAGATAGCCCAGTTGCCCACTCGACAACAGACTCACCTAAACCAAAAGGCGTGTAACGTGGTAAACGAAAAGGACTATCAATCATAATGAAATTACCTTACTTAATCAGTTGCGGCCAAACTTTATCGGCTTGTTGAATATGCTGTGCTTGGTCTTGTTCCCAGCGCTGCTTAATCTCTTGGTCGTAGTTGAGGTAAAGCTTGTTATCAACAATCGTCCATTGATGTGGGTCACTCGGTGCAAAGTCGCTCTTCGCTGATACTGCCCAAGCGCAATAGCCACCATATTGAGGGGCATATTTTTCAGGATTATTAACAAATAAAGTCAGATTCTTTTCAGAAGAGAAATACCAATCCGCCCCTTTGTACTCAGTGCTGAATTTTTTACTGCCTTCAATGGGCTTACCGGAAGTGAAATAAGCCACGGTATCGTAGCCATCGAGTGCCTTACTGCTAAAGAAGCCGGTATAGATTTCATCGGCGGCAAATACGTACGGGCTAACAAGTAGCAGAACCATGGTGAATAGTTTTCTCATGATGGACTCCATCTATAGATTGATTGCGGGTGATAAATCAAAGGTAAAGCGCTGCTGATTTATCTGACATGGTTTAATGGGTTCGCATGGTGAGCCGGGTGCATAAAACATAGAGGCTTGACCATGCAGGTTACGTAAGTGTGTAAAGCTCACGGTATGTGCGTCTTCGCGATGCATACAGGTCGCTAAATGAGGTTGCTCATTGTGATGGTGAGAGTGGAACATCAGTAAGTTCTGTTGATTCTTACCTGCCGCCATGAGCTGATCATATTTTGCTTGTCGGTAGGCTTGCACTCGCTCTAAATCAACACCGGATGAGAAGAGTGGAGAATCAGTGTCGACTATTTTCTGTTGAATACCATCCCACATGTAGGCGATAACCAGACCATTGTGTTGGGTTAGATTGGGCGCGAAAGCTAGCAAGGTAAATGGGGCAAAAGAGTGTAGGTCTAGCTTGTGAAACGCTTCAGATAGCTGACTGATATTACGACTCGATGATAGGTTTTTAAGTAGCAAACCGCGGCTTACTAAAGGACCAACGGGCACTGTGCCTTGATAGTTATTGAGTAGGCATAGCGAAAGCCCGAACTCATTAATACTTATCCAGCTACCGCCGCCAGTTGGGTCGAGTGGCATAATGATATCGACACCGTTGACTCGATATTGTCTGGGTGGCATTGCCAGTGCTCGCGTCTTTTGTTCATCACGATTAAAAAAGACCTGATAACCATTCTCTTCAAGCAGCCAAGATACTGAACACATGATTATTGCTCCCTCAGATAGCTGTTGGTGGTTGGGGCATAACCAAAGGTGTTGCAGGTCTCGACGTCTAGGAAGGTGGTGATCACCTTGATCATCGCGTAATGATGATTGGCATGCAGTGCGGCAAAGGTGACCTCTCTTTCGAGCGTTGAAGGCAGGCTTGCGAACACTTGAGCATCCATCGAAACCTCGGTTTGGATCATGATAGGCGCTTCGAGATCTCGACGGTCTAATCGTTCAAGCCAGTTGATCACATAGTGGATCTCTTTGACTGCAATAGAGCGGTCGTATTCGACAGGATGACCACGACGACGAGTGTTGTAATCAACGGTCGCATTCTCTTTTAAGATTAAGGCGTGAAAAAGATCGAGCGTGTGACGAGTATGCTCACCAATAGAGCTTGTGACGTGCGGCTTTGCTCGTGTCAGATAGTCGCTGTCAGATATCGCTAACAAAAACTCTAGACCCTGATTCAATATCTCTACCGCTCCTTTGATACTAGGAGAGAAAGAAGTGAGGGCGCTCGGTTGGGCTATGGGGTTCATTCATGGTCCTCGTACAAAGTTAGTCAGTGGTCGGATATTGTTGAACAAGACGTCGCTCTTCTTGCCACGCAGCGAATAAGCTCTTGAAAGAAGGAGTCTTATAGCCTCGTTGTTTTTGCTGAGCGCCAATATCAAAAAGAATGCGGTATTGCAGAAGTAGCGTAGAAAATATCTCTCGCAATGGCGTGTTGCGATCCCAGATATGCCCAGCCTCACTGCTGGCGCCATTGACCTCAAGGATAGTGAAATCCTCACCGTTCATTAGGCTGTGCATGTCCTTGAATTTGACGTCGAGTCGACCAAAGTGGAAGCCATCGAAGTCGTCAAATATCTCGTCTAAGCGTTCGGTTAAAGCTTGAGTGATGTATTGGTTGCCGTCTCGGAAGATACAGCCACGGCTATGGCTACCTGCGAACGCGAGTTGGAACTCTTCGCCCTCTGCGAGTACTTGATCCAGTTTATCTTCATGTCTCGGCAGATACAGGTGGCTGAGCTGCCCTGCACGCGGGCTATTTTCAATTAACTGCTTGAGGGTCGAGCTGCCATCACCCACCACCATTGGCGCATATTTGAGTGTGATCGAGATGATCTCGCCTTGCTTTTTGTTTGGGTAACGAACATAGAAAACACCCGCTTCGGCTTGATAAGGCGCCTTTTTCTGCAATAGAAAGCGAGCATTATTTGGGAAAGATTCAACATATTGCTCAAGTTGATCTTGGTTGTTGATCAGCTTAACGCCAACACCTCGACAGCCAAGATCCGGCTTTGCCACGATAGGGAAATCAAGATCCGTTTGTATGAGTGCGCTGCGTGCGTCTTCGGCTTGTTTTTTACTGCCGAGATCCGTTTTGGTTAGGGTTATAAACGGAGAGATCCAACGCTGACTTGAAGATCCGGCAAGGCTCAATATCTCATGTTTTGATTCGCCTACCATGCCGCTTAACTTAATGCTTGGATTGGCGATGAGCGGCAGCGCCCAGTCAAAGTGCCGTAACCCTTGCATCAGGCTTTGAATCACCACTGGCGTGTAGAAGAACCAAGTTGGAAGAAACTCATAAGGAGAGACGCTGCGCACGGTATCTTTTTCAAGCAAAGGCATGCCTGCATTGATTTGATGTGCGGGAATGATGCGAATATCTTGCGGTGAACTCATGATAATCCTCTAGAGTAGGTTCTATTCATTAATCGATTGCCGATAAACAGCAAAGCGATGGCACACGGGATAACGATCCATTGATATTCAGAGGCTTGCAGCCACGCTGATGTCCCTAAATAGTAGATGGCAGAGAAGACAATGCCAGTCCAGAGCGCAGTGGCACTAATCACGGCAAACAAGAAAGTAGGCAGTGGGATGGCGAAAAAGCCACTTAAGGTAAAGCCGACGGTGCGAAGCCCTGGAATAAATCGGATAACAAAAAGGCTGCTGAATGCGTTCTGACGTAATTTGGTACGAAGCGAACGAAAGTACTTATTCGTGAGGGCTTTATATCGAACACCTCGGAAATAACGTCCTGACTTCCCTAAGTAATAAAGACCGAGATCACCCGTGGCAATACCGATGAAAATAGCAAGCAGCGCATATTGAGGAAGTATTAGACCTTGAGTCGCGATACCTGCCGCCGTAACAATCGCAAGATCTTCAAGCAGGTAAGAAAGTGCGATGATGCCAAGCATCAGCCATAGCAGCGACTCCTCCCCTGAATGTAACCATGCTTGAATGCTCTCGACGGTGCTCATCAAATGTCCTTATCTATCCTATAAATGAATGGCTTAACCACCATTCATTGAGTGTAGTAAATTAAATAGACAGGAGGAGCAGATAAAAACTTACAGCTGATTAGTGTTTTTTTGTGTTGGATTCATTCAATTGGTGGTTTGAGTCGTGCTGTTTGACTGCTGTTTGACTGCTGTTTGACTGCTGTTTGACTGCTGTTTTGAAGCTAAAGGCGTGGCATTTGGAAGCGGGTTGAACGAGAGTTTGTCGTTCGAAAATTAGGGCTTTGGGCTGAACATTTAGAAGAAAAGAAAAAGGCTGAGTCGTAAAACTCAGCCTTTCAGAACGTTAACTATGGATTACTTAAGCAATCTATTTAGTTAGGTCAATCTGGTAAACAGCAAAACCAACATCGTCAGTCGCAACACGTTTCATCGGGTATTGACCCTTCTCTTTGATGAACTCTGCTGCTTTGTCGCTTGGAGATGTTTCAAAGCGGATATCTAGCTTGTTATCCGTTTTGATTGGTGCAAATGACCAATTGTTATCCGCGCTTGGGCTCACTTGACCTTGCTCTTTGCTTACGCGAGAGATGTAGTTTGCAAGAACAGTACGGTTCTCATCTGGTGCATCAAATGCGATGAAGTCTTCACCTGTGCCTGGGAACTTAGCGCTGTATGCACGGTAGTTGTTGGTTGCGATCAGGAAGTCTTGCTTCATGTCGATTGGCTTACCTTGGTAAGTTAGGCCAACAATACGCTGTGAGTCAGGGTTAACCACTTTACAGTTTGCATCGTATTTAGCAGGTTGAGTTACGTCGATTTGGTAATCAACACCGTCGATAACATCGAAGTTGTAAGTACGGAAGTTATCCCACTCAATCAACTGTTGTGGTGCTGTTGAGTTAACATCCACTTGGTTGAACTGACCTGCAGAACACTCAAGCCACTCTTTTACTTCGTGACCTGTTACCTTCATCGCAACTAGCGTGTTCGGGTAAAGGTACAAGTCAGCTGCGTTACGGAATGTCAGTTGACCAGATTCAACCTCAGTGAAGTTCGCTGGGTCATTCTTACGGCCACCAGCTTTGAATGGTGCAGCCGCGGAAAGTACTGGCGTACCATCTAGGTCAGGGTCACCTTGGATGAACTGTTCAACGTAATCTTTCTGTGCAAGGTTAACGATTTGAACTGTTGGATCGTCTTGTACTAGAGACAAGAAGCTGTACATCACATCGTCTGCTTTACCAATCGGTTGGTTAACAAACTCACGAGTACCAGCGTGGTCTTTTTCTAGTGCTGTTACGATGCCTTCATCAGCTGCAGCAAGCGATTTCTTCTCGATTTTGTCGTAGATAGGGCGCGCTTCTGATTGGCCTTTAATCACTTCCCACTTACCGTCTTTTTGTGCAAGTGTTAGATCCATAACACCAACGTGGCTACCCCAACGACCAGGCATTACTGCTGCAACGCCGTTCATTGTGCCCGTTTCGTTGTCGATGCCTTGAATGTCATCAAAACCTTTACCTGGGAAAACTGCGTGAGAGTGGCCGAATGCGATCGCATCGATGCCGTCTACTTCAGATAGGTAGAACGTTGAGTTTTCTTCGCCATTTTTGTATGGGTCAGTTGATACGCCTGAGTGAGGGATAGCAACGATAACTTCAGCGCCTTCCGCTTTCATTTGAGGCACTAGCTCGTTAGCCGTCTCAATGATATCGCGAGCGATCACTTTACCTTCAAGGTTCTTCTTATCCCACGTCATGATTTGTGGTGGAACAAAACCGATGTAACCCACTTTTACTTCGTGCTCTACGCCAGCAGTATCTTCGAACGTGTGTGTCTTGATGATGTAAGGCGTGAAGTAGTGTTTTTTGGTTTCTGCGTCGTAAACGTTAGCACTGATGTACGGGAAATCAGCGTCGTTGATAGATTCTTCTAGGAACTCAAGACCGTAGTTGAATTCGTGGTTACCTAGGTTTGCAGCGTCGTAGCTTAGTTGGTTCATTGCTTTATATGCAGGGTGAACTTCGCCTGCTTCGATGCCTTTGTCTGCCATGTAGTCACCCATTGGGCTACCTTGCAGTAAGTCACCGTTATCAACTAAAACGCTGTTGGTTACTTCGCTTTGAGCTTCTTTTACTAAAGTTGCAGTACGTGCTAAGCCGATTTTTTTCGATGGCTTGTCTTTGTAGTAGTCGTAATCCATTAGGTTGGTATGGATATCCGTCGTTTCTACGACACGTAATTTAATCACTTCATCGGTATCTGGTGTTGTTGTGCAGCCTGCTAAAGTCAAACCAAGACCCGCAAGTACAGCCAATGACAAAGGTTTCATTGCAACTTTCATTTTGTAGCTCCAAAGTGGATAGTAGAAAATTCGTTGCGTAATGTAACAAAACCGAATGAAACAATGATTACAACGAATGTTAATTCGTGACTTAGATCGATTACTTTATGGTGTTCTGCAAGACGCCTCCCAAAGCTGCTCAATCGATGCGCAACTGATATCGATAATATTAGTCCATTCATTTCACCTGCTTATCGATAAATCCAATCCCTTATCAGCTTTTCGAATAAAAAATGAAATTTTAGAATTTCCAGTAATATGAGAGGCTCGTCATAATGCCTATATCAAGGACGTATCAGGCAGATGAATAGCAAGGATAGCTCAAAACGAAGCTTCTGTTTTCTTCTAGTGCCAATACTCCCATTCACTCAAGTGGATGAGTTAAATCCCTTGCTTGGCAAGACCAAGTAATGAATTGCTCGTAACGCGAGCCTTAAAGGAAGCACTGAAATGGACCAAGAACGTTTAACCCACCTAAAACAGCTCGAAGCGGAAAGTATTCATATTATCCGTGAAGTAGCGGCTGAGTTTGATAACCCAGTGATGATGTACTCCATCGGAAAAGATTCTTCTGTGATGCTTCATTTAGCTCGCAAAGCGTTTTATCCAGGCAAGATTCCATTCCCGCTATTGCATGTAGATACGGATTGGAAATTCCGCGAGATGATTGAGTTTCGTGATCGTACGGCTAAAAAGTACGGCTTCGACCTTTTAGTACATAAGAACCCAGAAGGTATTGAGATGGGTTGTAGCCCATTTGTACATGGTTCTTCGAAGCACACTGACATCATGAAAACACAGGGCCTTAAGCAGGCGTTAAACAAGTATGGGTTCGATGCGGCTTTTGGTGGTGCGCGTCGTGATGAAGAAAAATCTCGTGCGAAAGAACGTGTTTATTCTTTCCGTGATAAGAACCATACGTGGGATCCAAAAAACCAGCGTCCAGAGCTTTGGCACACCTACAACGGTCAGGTTAATAAGGGCGAAAGCATTCGTGTCTTCCCGCTATCTAATTGGACTGAGCTCGATATCTGGCAATACATCTATCTAGAGAGCATCGATATTGTTCCACTTTACCTTTCAGACAAACGCCCTGTAGTTGAGCGTGATGGCATGCTGATCATGGTTGATGATGACCGTATGGAGCTGCAAGAAGGTGAAGTGATTGAAGAGAAAAGCGTTCGTTTTCGTACTTTAGGCTGTTACCCATTAACCGGAGCGGTTGAATCTGAGGCGAATACGCTAACGGGCATTATTGAAGAGATGCTGGTGGCGACGTCTAGTGAGCGTCAAGGTCGAGCGATTGACCATGATCAGTCGGGCTCTATGGAGCTGAAAAAGCGCCAAGGTTATTTCTAAGAATCTAAGGAAAGAAAAATGAATAGTGCAGTAGAAGCCGAATTGGCTGAACTAGGGATTGAAGGTTATCTAAGTCAGCATCAGCATAAATCTATGCTTAGATTTTTAACTTGTGGCTCGGTAGATGACGGTAAAAGTACGCTAATCGGTCGCTTACTCCATGATACAAAACAGATTTATGAAGATCAGCTAGCGGCGGTTCACTCGGATAGCCAACGAGTGGGAACGACAGGTGAGAAACCTGATTTGGCACTGCTTGTTGATGGTCTGCAGGCTGAGCGTGAGCAAGGGATCACGATCGATGTGGCTTACCGCTACTTCTCGACTCAAAAACGTAAGTTCATTATTGCTGATACTCCTGGGCATGAGCAGTATACGCGCAACATGGCAACAGGCGCTTCAACGTGTGATCTGGCGGTGATCTTGATTGATGCTCGTAAGGGCGTTCTGGATCAAACACGTCGTCACTCGTTTATCTCTAACCTGCTTGGTTTGAAGCATTTCATCGTTGCTGTAAACAAGATGGATCTCGTGGATTACGCGCAAGATCGTTTTGAAGAAATTCGCGATGAATACCTAGAGTTTGCAGAAAACCTAGAAGGCGAAACCAATATTCAGATCTTGCCAGTATCGGCGCTTGAAGGCATCAACGTTGCTGCACCAAGTAAAGAGCTTGCATGGTTCGAAGGTCCATCTCTGCTAGAAGTGTTAGAGAACGTCGACATTGACCAAAAGCGTTCGGCAGGTGAATTCCGATTCCCAGTTCAGTACGTCAATCGTCCTAACTTAGACTTCCGCGGTTTTGCTGGCACCGTTGCCTCTGGCCGTGTCAGTGTCGGTGATGAAATCAAGGCGCTGCCGTCGGGTAAAACCTCTAAGGTTGCACGCATTGTAACTTTTGATGGTGATTTGGAGTCTGCGCAAGCGGGCTTGGCAGTAACACTGACCCTTGAAGATGAGATTGATATCAGTCGTGGTGATTTGATTGTGCTAGAAAACGCGCAGATTGAATCCACTAACCACGTATTGGCTGACATCGTGTGGATGACAGAGCAACCATTGCAACCGGGCAAAGCTTACGACATCAAGATCGCAGGCAAGAAAACCGTCGGTCAGGTTGAAATAGTTCGCCACCAATATGACATCAACAACCTGTCGACCCACGCTGTCGATGAGTTACCACTGAATGGTATTGGCTTGTGTGAATGGTCTTTGAACGAGACTGTTGCATTGGATAAATACCGTGAGAGTGCGGATACCGGTGGCTTCATCGTTATCGACCGTCTAACCAACGTGACGGTTGGTGCGGGTTTGATTCGAGACCGTTTGGACTCTGTTGAACAGCAAGTCGGTAACTTCTCTGCATTTGAACTTGAGTTCAACGCATTGGTTCGCAAACATTTCCCTCATTGGGATGCCAAAGATCTAAGCCAACTACTGAAGTCATAAACGACCAAGTAACAGCTTATTGAATCAGGCGGAAACCGATCGTTTCCGCCATAAAGGACGAGTATATGTGGCAACAAGGATTTGTATTAGCGATTTTGCTCGGCATCATTACTTGCCTGCTCGTTACCCGTATTAAGCCAAGCTTTATCTTTGCTGGCGCGGCGTTTATTGCTTTTATGGCTGGCATGATCGACTTGTCGAGCTTGGCTAATAACTTCACTAACTCCTCGTTACTGACTTTAATTCTTCTGATCCTCGCATCAAGTGCGTTGGAGAAAACTCGCTTAATCAGCTGGGTTAGCCGCAATATCTCTGAAGGTAGGCTAGGTACCGTGGTTGCGAAGTTGGGTATTTCTACAGCGTTACTTTCTTCTTTTACTAATAACACCGCGGTGGTTGTTTCTTTGATCGGGGCGATCAAACGTAATCAACAGCACGCGCCGTCTAAGTTACTTATCCCTTTGTCATACGCTGCCATCTTAGGTGGCACCCTGACATTGATCGGCACCTCTACCAATTTGATCATCAATAGTTTTGTTGAAGATGCAGGTTTACCGAGCTTAAACTTTTTCACACCTACCTTGATCGGTTTAGCGGTTTTGGTCGGTGGGGTATTGATCCTTATTCCTCTTAGCTATTTTCTACCCAGCTACGATGATGGTTCTCAAGATGATCTGCCTTACTTTCTCGAGGCGCGAGTTGAGCCAGGTTCTCCATTAGTTGGCCGTAGCGTCAGTGAAAATAATCTTAGAGCTCTTAGAAAACTGTTCTTAGCCGAAGTGATTCGAGACGGTAAAACCACCGCGTCGATTGACCCTGATTTTATTCTTCAAGCTCGTGACCGATTGCTGTTTTGTGGTGATGTTGAGAGCGTGGCGACACTGCAAGAAATTCAAGGACTGACTCTGTTTGGTCAGCATCATTTGAATGGCCAGAGCTTTGTTGAAGTGGTGGTGAGTTCATCAGCAAGTTTTTGTAACAAAACCCTGAAAACTAGCCAGTTTAGAGACCGTTTCGATGCGGTTGTGGTTGCTATTCGTCGTGGCCATGAACGCCTAGAAGGTGGGCTAGGGAATATCACATTGACCGCTGGTGATACCTTGATTTTGGTTCCAGGTAAACGCTTTGAAGAACAGCGCCAACAACACAACAAAGAGTTTGTGTTGATGAATGACTTAGATTCGAGTGCCAAGCTTGATGCCGACAAATCGACGTTCGTGTTGCTCGGCTTTGCTAGCGTGATTGGTTTAGCCCTTATCGATGCAGTACCTATTATCAAAGGCTTAGCTGGTTTTCTACTGTTGCTGGTGGCATTTGGCGTGGTGCAACTGGGTGAGCTCCGCCGCCGTTTCCCAGTCGATATTGTGGTGATCGTGGGCTCTGCACTTTCTATTGCTCAACTGATGATTTCATCGGGTTTATCTGAGCGGATGGGGCTGATGTTTATGGAGGCGTTTAATGGCTGGGGCGTATTCGGTGCGTTAGTTGCTACCTACTTTATGACTTTGGTTTTGACAGAGCTGGTGACCAATAATGCGGCTGCAGCACTCTCATTTCCGATTGGCTACAGTATGGCAGTAGGTTATGGCGTTGACCCTATGCCGTTCATCATGGCGGTACTGTTTGGTGCCAGTGCCAGTTTTATCTCTCCATACGGCTACCAAACCAACTTACTTGTTTATAGCGTAGGTAATTACCATTTAACGGATTATCTGCGTATCGGCATTCCAATCTCGATTGTATATTCGGGCTTGGTGCTGACCCTAATTCCTTATTTTTTCCCATTTTAATGCTGTTTATTTAAAGGACTAATTATGACCGCAGTACTCAAACCCAAAGATGAGAATGTTGTGTGGCATCAACACTCGATTGATAAAACATTTCGCGCGGATCTGAAATCACAAAAGCCAGCCGTGCTCTGGTTCACGGGGTTGTCTGGTTCTGGTAAATCGACAGTCGCTGGAGCATTAGAAAATCGTTTGGCACAGCTTGGTTACCATACTTATTTATTGGATGGTGACAATGTGCGTCATGGCTTATGTAGCGACCTTGGCTTCTCTGAGCAAGATCGTCGAGAGAACATCCGTCGTATTGGTGAGCTTGCTAAATTGATGGCAGATGCAGGCTTGATCGTGTTGTCAGCCTTTATTTCTCCGCATCAAGCTGAAAGGCAACTCGTGAGAGATTTATTGCCGGAAGGTGAGTTTCTTGAGGTGTTCGTCAATACTCCATTAGAGGTTTGCGAACAGCGTGACCCTAAAGGTCTGTATAAGAAAGCACGTGCCGGAGAGATCCCGAACTTTACAGGTATTAGTTCAGTGTACGAAGCGCCTCAGAACCCTGAGATTGATCTACCTGCAGGTGAGAAGACACTCGATGAATTGGTCGAACTGTGTATTGATGCGTTGGAGAAGCGAAATATCTTAGCCAACTGAGATCGTTGGTATGACTAAGGCTACTCAGCTGTTTATCTGTTTATTCACGACCGATAAATAGTGCAGCCTTAGTTTACCGAGACAAGAAACCTATCCTCTAGATTCTCTTTATTCCTCTCTATACTTCACTTTTTACACCGTCTATTTTAGCTCCGTCGAGTGTCTAGACGGTGTAATTTACGCTGCTTTTCACTTCTGTCTGTACTGTGAATTTCTGGCTCAATAGTGCAATCAGTTGATCGTAATACTGCGTGTTTGGCTTGTTACCGAGCAAGGTACAAAGCTCATTGCCTGTAGGGCTGAATCGGTAGTAAACCAGCTTCACGCCTTTTGATAATGGTGCCAGTGACATGCTCTTACCTTGATAGGTTAGGTGCAGGGCTGGATCGAAATCAATCTCTCCGGATTCTAATTCTGTGCCCAGAATAATCCCGAGCTCTATCAAGTGGAGCAAGCTGGAGTAGGGCAGGTTGTGCCCACCAAGGTTGATGGTGTTGGTGGTGTCCCTTTTGCCAAAGTTGAATAGCCCAGCATGAGATTTAAAGCCGAGTAAGAGCTTTCTGCTGTTATCGCTACCAAAGCTACAACCCAGTGATGCTGCCCTTTGTAGGGTTAACGCTTCTTTTGGTGTCATGTCTTTTAAGATTTGCAGTGCCTTCATCGACGTCGAGCCTGGGTTGGTGACTTCTCGTTTCAGTACTTGAGCCCATAGCCTCTGCATCGATGTATTGTGGATCTCTTGGGCCATGTCGAAGAAACGGTATAACCAGTCCTGATCCGGGTCTCCAGCCGCTTCATCCTTACATGAAGAGTGCGCCAACTTTAGAATCTGTTCTAGGTTCTTTTGGCGAAGCTCTCTACGTTTTTTCTCTCGCAATAGTGCCCGTTCGATAAGCGTACTCTCAGCTTTATCCTTTGGCTTGGCACTATGACTAATTAAGGAATCGAGGCCGAAGCTTTGTGCGATGTGCAGCATTCTGCTGGCACTGTCGGCAATATGAGGCTTTTTCTCATGCTTATGCTGTGTGTCGCTAGCATGCTCAATGATCACTGGCTGTTTGGTTTCTGACATAAGAGTACCGTTAGGAGACGACTCAAGACCAATCGTAGTAAATAATTGCTCGCTCTAGCTTGTTAAAACGCTCGATAACGGCGTTAGAACTTTTGATTGTAGAATAACTACTTATCAAAAAGCTCCGCCTTGTTCTCAAGGCTTTTTCCTACGCTATTTCTGAACACTTACTTATTGTGATTGGTATAACTGTCTAAAATGTAACTCTTTATCTTATTGGTGGCTAGATTTTGCGAGCATAGTTGAAGGTTTCAACAAAATTTTACTTTTGTTAATGATAATAAAATGTTAAATTTGTTGTAATTCTCAAGGAGGAGTTATGAATCAAGTCAATGATAACAAGCTGAAGAAACAGCTTAGTATAGGGTTATTACTCGCGATTTATGTCGCTGTTCTAGCTTACTTATCTAATTACATCGCGTAATTCAGAAGAAAATTATCGTTATTAAACTGTTATTGAATAATCACACTCGTTCAGTGACGGCAGCTCATCCTTGAGCCACCCTTCTAATGACTACATGTCGTCATACTCTTCAATCGCAGTACCTTCAATAAGATAACCGGTTTGCGCTAAGTCATGGCTGATTGACTCAGTTTTCAGCGTTCCGACCAAATAGATCACATCCCATAACTGCTGTATTGGTGCACCTTTCGGGAACTTCACGTAGATGATTTGGTTCGGTGGCGGCGGTGGCACGTGGATACATGCGCCAAAGTACGGTACCAGCAGAAACTCAGTGATCATATTCTCATCACCTTCCAATGGAATCACAAAGCCAGGAATCTTCACTGTGCTGCCATTCAGCTCTGGGCGAACAGCACCAAGTGTCGATTGTTGAGGTTTGTCCATACTATTGTGGTCAACCATCGGCATACCAAATGAATCTAGCTGAGCACGTTCTGATTCTGGAATCAAATCAATCCATTCAAGTGTTAATACCGATTCGTCATTCTGAGTGGTTTCAGCGTGAGCTGTACTGATAAATGGGAACAGAAGTAGCCCAAGTATCAGTAGGAATTTGCGTTGCATCGTAGGTTCCTATTTTAGATTCGAATCGTCATGCCATCAGACAATGACTGGCGGTAAGCCCTGAAAGCGGGAATAAAGCCGATAATGATTCCGGCAACTTGTACCAGCATAAGCAGTTTCCACTCATGCGGTGTGATTGCGGATATCGATATGTTGATACCATAACTTTGTTGCACAATAGGAGCAACCACTGCGATCAGCGCAAACAGCACTGCAACACCTAGTGTAATGCCAAGGAAGGTTAGTGCACTGGCTTCACTGATCAGTAAACCAAACACATGACGAGGTCTTGCGCCCATCGCACGTAGGATAGCCATCTCTCGACGCCTTTCTTGCAAGCTAGTGAGTAGGCTACTGAGCATACCCAATAATCCGGCGACAACAACAAACCCTGAAACAATCAGTAATGCTTGTTCTGCTACAGCCATCATTCCCCACAATTCGTGAAGCGCAATGCCCGGCATAATGGCGCTTAAAGGTTCTTGGCGGTAGTTATTGATTTCTCGTTGCAGTGCGAAGGTTTGGATCTTCGATTTAAGGCCAACCATCATCGCGGTAATCTGCTTCGGTTGGAAGTCACGTTGCTTTAGCGCTTCAGCATTCGGTGTGTGCCCGAGGTTGGCACCTGATTCCCAGCCAACATGAATTGCTTCGATTGCCTCTAGCGATACGTGTACGGTTTTGTCTACTGGTGTTCCTGTTGGCGCGAGTATTCCCACAATCTTGAAGGGCAGATTATCGTGACGGCTAAACGCAACATCACTGATACCGTGCGCAAGAATGATTTGATCACCTATTTTGTAATCTAGCTTCTTCGCGACGTCGGCACCAATCACTACGTCAAATAGCTGATTAAACTCTTTACCTTGTTGGAAAGTAAGTAATTGCTTACTTCCATAGCGATAGTTTTCAAAGTAACTATGATTTGTACCCATCACACGGAAGCCTTTGTGTGAATCGCCCAATGATATTGGTATCGCCCACTTTACTGCGTTGTGCTGGCTAAATTCTTCATAGCTTTTCCAGTCGATGTTGTTGGTCGCATTACCGATTCTAAATACGGAATAAAGCAGCAGGTTTACCTGACCAGAGCGGCCACCGACGATAAGGTCAGTACCTGAAATCGTATTGGCGAAGCTGCTCTTAGCTTCGGTTCTTACACGTTCCACACCGAGTAATAGAATGACGGATACAGCCACAGTGAGAATAGTTAGAATGGCTGTGGCTTTACGGTTGAGTACGCTTTTTAAGGCTAAGTGAGTAATTACTTTCATACGACAACCTTAGCTTGGTTAACGGTTTTTAAATCTATGGTTCGAGTGAACAACTTTTCTAGTGTTGGATCATGGCTAACAAAGATAAGAGTAGAACCTGCCTGGTTGGCTTGTTCTAACAACAGTTCGATAAAAGCTTCTCGGTTGTCATGATCCAAAGCCGAGGTTGGCTCGTCGGCAATAATGATTTTGGGTTGGCCGATCAAAGCACGAGCGGCAGCAACACGTTGTTGTTGACCGATGCTCAACTCGGTAACGGGCTTGTCCATTAAAGCTTGAGGTAGCTTTAATCGGAGTAACAACTCTCGAGCCGTCTCTTGTAAGCTTTTCTGGCTTTCAGCGACTTGCTGTTTACGAATCTGTGAAAACTGGCAAGGAAGCGTCACGTTATCGATAACTGATAGATAAGGAAGCAGGTTAAATTGTTGGAAAATATAACCAATATGATCGGCTCTGAATTTATCTCTTTGACGAGGTGTAAGCTGAGTGAGGTCTTGATCAAGGATAGAGACTTCTCCTTGCTCAGCTTGGTTGATTCCGGTCAGTAGCCCTAACAAAGTTGATTTTCCACAACCACTTGGCCCTTTAATAAAAAGGTGCTCTTGGGCTTGGATGTGAAGAGAGGGGATCTCTAGCGTTGGTGGTAATTCAGGCTTCCAACGAAAGCTGATATTTTCGAGTTTGACCACAAGTGATGAACTGTCAGAAGACATGCTAGCTCCAATAATTAAAGCGGTGTATCTACTGGACAGTAATTTGAAACATAAATTCCCAGGAACACACCGATTTGAACAGCCAAGTAAGCGATGACTTACCTGGCTGTTTATTTTACGTTTAATCCGATCTAGGAGTGATTAGAATCGGAAACTAATACGCTCTGCGTTAAGCACTTCTTGTACTTGAGCTGTGTCTGTTAGTAGGTTCACCGTCATTTTTTCAGTGTTGCTGAACTTAGAGAACCACTGAGTGCTAACTGTGTCTAGCTTAGCAACATCTGAACATTCATAGTGGTACTCAACAGTGAACTCACCGTGGCCACCTTCTGAGTGATCGTGGCCTTCATGATCGTGGTGGTCGTGACCTTCGTGGTCATCATGATCGTGCTCAGCGTGGTCATGGTCTTTGTGGTCATCATGATCGTGTTCAGCGTGGTCATGGTCTTTGTGGTCGTCATGATCGTGTTCAGCGTGATCATGGTCTTTGTGGTCGCCATGACCGTGTTCCGCATGGTCATGGCCTTCATGGTCGTCATGACCGCCTTCTAAGGTGTTTGCTACTGACTTGAACTTCAGAGTACAACTCGCATTGTTAAAACTAAACAGCTCTTCTGGCTTGTTTAATTGTGCGATAGCCTGTTCAAACACTTTCTTCTGTTCTGCAGTTTTTGGAGCATGTTCAAACCCAACCACATCTGCGCCTGGAGCTGTTACTTCAACAAGCAATTCTTGCCCATCTTGCGCGATGTTTACTTCAACTTGGCCATGTACGTGTGCATCATGAGAGCGGAATTCTTCGTTAGCTAGAGCATTTGTAGAGACAGTCATGCCGATAACAACGGCTAAAAAAGTAGGTTTCATGTTTTTTCCTGAATAAAGGTTAATTAAAAAGTAGTGGTAATTAAGCGATATTTACAGGAGGTGAGCGTGCCAAATAAGCGAAATATAGCCGCTGTAGTGAAGTTACTGACTCTGTAATAGCGACAGTAAATTCCGAATGTAACTCTGGAATCTGTGGTAGTGAGTGCGCTGTGATGAACTGATTAAGCGAAAACAGCTCACAATGGTGTGAAGTGTGGTGCTCTGGTGCGATATCCACAATGTGTGTTGCGGCTAACACGCTTAACATGAGCATAAGCCCAAGCAAGAAGCCTGTTTTTCGTTTCACATTGTTGGGTGTGTTTTGCCACATCAGGATGATTAACCACAGAATTAAAAAAAGGATACTGTTATAATATAACAATATCCTTTGGTTAGGTCTCGAAAAAGACGCGAATATCTTATTAAAGGCTCGCTTTAATCAACTCAATGACTTGAGTGACTTCTGATTCGTTTAATGCACCTTCTTTTACAAACAAGATTTTACCTTGCTTGTCTTGAACGATAATCGCTGAGCTTTCTTCTTTTAGAGCCCATGTTGACGCAACGGCGCCGTCTTCATCTAGGACCATAGAAGACCATGGAAATTCTTCTTTGCTGCTTTCGGCAGACGACTTAACAAAAGACCCAGTACCCCAAATCGCATCATCTTGGTTGATGATAGTGGTGGTTTGGTAGCTGTCTTCTGAGAATTTCGATGCGGTAATGGCTGCCATCAGTGGTGCGTTGAGCTCTTTAGAGCTGCTGCGGCCAGCGATAGCTTGAACGACGCGAACTTTTCCTAGAAGATCATTGGTTGCCCAAGCTTGATATCCAGTATTTCCGTCGTTTAGAACAATCTCACCATAGTTACTCACATCAACGGCAGGCAGGGTAGCGCCTACTGATAGGTTGTGAGCATTGGCGAAGAGTGGAGAGGCTGCGGCTAGAAAAGCCAGTAGAGTTTTGTTTTTCATTATATTTTTGTTCCGCTTATTGGTTTGCACAGGAAGTATAATATGAAATTTGAAAAATGCCTCTTTAACTTTTTTATCGTACGACGTAGAAAGAAGTTGCAGGCTTGTTACCAAAAGGTATAATGCATCAATATCAAGATGAACAATAGATTATCTTGCTGTTTGCTAAAGGAATTAGCGATTAAATGTGCTTTGAACAGCGACGCTGTTCAGGTATGTGACTGTAGTACTCAAATGGAATTGAGGTTGTATTATGTTAAGAAAATTTTCTACTTACCGTCCACGTCAGGTGGCGCGTTTCGTTAAAGTCCTGTTCAAAGGCCAATTTGCTATTGAAGGTGTTGGAGAGTTTCGCTTCGACCAAGGCAAGGTGCTACTTCCTGAAGTTTCAGACAAACAAAAGCTCACTATTTTTAAAGAAGTTAACGGCACCATTGCAGCGTTGCCGGTGTAACTGAGCTTTATCGATTTGTCTTGCACCGAATAGATTAACAATGAAAAGGGCTTCCTGATGGAAGCCCTTTTTTAATGCGTGTCGTTCACGATGGTATGTCGAACGGCACTTTATTGTGGAGGGAAGCACACACCTGTTCCACCCAACCCGCAATACCCATTCGGATTTTTAGCTAGGTATTGTTGGTGGTAGGTTTCTGCGAAAAAATATTTTCCAGCAGGCAGAACTTCCGTCGTGATCTCGTTGCCTAAAGATTCAGTCATTGCTCGTTGATATTCACGTTTAGAGTGCTCAGCGATAGATTGTTGTTCTTCACTGAAGGTGTAAATCGCAGAACGGTACTGAGTCCCTAAATCGTTGCCTTGGCGCATCCCTTGAGTTGGGTCATGACGCTCCCAAAAGGTTTCAAGTATTCGAGCTAGAGAGGTTTGTTCACTATCAAATATGACACGAACGACCTCGGTATGGCCGGTTTGCCCAGTACATACTTGTTCATAAGTGGGATTAACTGTGTATCCGCCAGCGTAACCAACGGATGTTGAAATAACGCCATCCAATTGCCAAAACAAACGCTCAGCTCCCCAGAAGCACCCCATACCAAACAGGACTTCTTGTTGAGAGCCCGTGGGTGCATCGAGCAGGTCGGTTTGATTGACGAAATGGCGCTCAGTGATTCGAATTGGGTCAGCATTTCCCGGTAGTGCGGTTGCTGCAGAAACCAGTTGTTGTTTGTTTAGCATGTTATATTCCTTTTCGCATACGTTTACCGCGCTGGCTTTTATTTAACGTGGGTTCATATTAACTGTTGGTCAATATTGAATAAGTCTTTAAATTAGACCGTGTTATTCCAGGATTTATTACAGACTCAATGCCTATTTAGCGGTATTATTTCTTTTCACTTATTAACGTATTGATAACTTCTTCACCAATTAAACATGATAAGAAAAACTTTACCAGTTCTGATTGGCACTCTATTGTCATCGACGCTTGCTTTCGCTGACGTTTCCCTTGAAATCAAAGGGCTAGATGGAGCGCTTGAGGATAATGTTGATGCTTATCTGAGTGCGATCCCTGAAGAAGAGTATTCGGTTTCACTAAGATTCCAATCCCGCTTGGAATCTATGATTAAAGAAGCCCTGAATGCGTTAGGCTACTACCACCCTAAAATCACATTTACTCACTCCGAAGATGATACCGAAATGACCGTTACGGTTGAGCCGGGAGAGCCTGTTGTTATTTATACTTCAGATATCGTTCTAACTGGTGAAGCCAAGGATGACCCAGACTTTTTAGCCTTGATAGCGAAGAGTAGCTTGTCTAAAGGTTCGACTCTGAATCATGGTAATTATGACTCTTTGAAATCGTCGATCCGCAACCTTGGCTTAGCGAAAGGCTACTTCGATGGTGCTTATGATCTTAGTAAGCTAGAAGTCGCTCCTGAATTGAACCGCGCTTATGTTCGTCTTCATTATAACAGTGGTATCCGCTATCACTTTGGTACTACTCAGGTTACTGGTAGCCAGATAGAAGAAGATAAGGTGCAGTCACTTAAACCATTTGAGGATGGCGAACCTTACTCAATCACCAAAGTCGGTGAGTACAACCAAAACCTGTCCAATACGGATTGGTTCTCCTCGGTATTTGTTGAACCAGATTTAAGCCAGTTAGGCGAAGGCCGAGAGATCCCGATGAAGGTTAGCCTTGCTCCGCAAGCTCGTAACCAAATCGAAACGGGTATCGGTGTCTCAACCGACCTTGGCGTAAAAGGCACTCTGAAGTGGAAAAAACCTTGGGTTAATGAACAAGGCCATAGCTTCAATAGCAGCCTGTCGATTTCTAAACCTGAACAGACGATTACCGCTACCTATAAAATCCCTCTGGATGACGTGCTGAACGACTACTATCAAGTTAAGTACGGTATGAAAAACTTGGATAATCGTGATACCAAGAGTTTGGAGTCAAACTTAGCGCTAGAAAGATATTGGCGACTGGATAACGGTTGGCAACGCACGGTCTTCATTCGATACTTGGTCGAAAACTATGAGCAAGGTTTGCAGGATGATTTAGCGCAATTTGTGCTGCCGGGTATCTCTTTCTCACGCACTCGAACGCGAGGCGGTTCGATGCCGATGTGGGGCGATAAACAAACCATTATGGTTGAAGCGGGTGATGATACCTTGTTATCTGAAACTAAGGTTGTTCGTTTTCAAGGTCAAACCGCTTGGATTCGAAGCATTGGCGACAATCACCGAGGCTTAACTCGACTTCAATTTGGCGGCAACTTTGCCGACGAGTTTGATAAGCTATCTCCCTCCCTAAGATTCTTTGCTGGTGGTGACAATAGCATTCGTGGTTATGGTTATGAGTCGATCTCTCCTCGAGATGAAAGTGGCGCACTAACGGGTGCCAAATTCATTGCAACCAGCTCGTTTGAATACCAATACCGCTTGGTTGGAAACTGGTGGGGTGCAGCATTCTACGACATTGGTGATGCATTTAATGACAAACCCGAATGGAAACACGGCACCGGTGTCGGCGTTCGTTGGGCGTCACCTGTTGGTCCAGTGAGTTTAGATTTTGCTTGGGGTCTAGATGCAGAAAAAGGTGATGAGTTCCAGTTACACTTTAGTTTAGGGCCAGAATTATGATCAAAGTGATGGGCAAGTGCATCAAGTGGACGTCGATCTCATTGACGTCTATTTTGCTGTTGTTGATAGCCTTGCTAGGTTTTGTTTTGTTCACCAATCCAGGGTTGAACACTGTGTTGTGGGGCGCTGAAAAAGCGTTGCCACAGCTTAAAGTGGAAAGCACTAAAGGGGCTCTGTTCCCGAGTTTTACGCTTAATAATGTTCAGTTTAAAGATGACAGCCTGCATATCGACACCAAAGTTCAAAAGCTGAACTTGGCTATTAACCCTCGCTGTCTGCTCGACCCTAAGCTGTGTGTCGATCGTTTAGCGATTCAAGGGTTGGACTTCGCATTTACTGAACTGCCTCCGGCCTCTACAGAAGAAACAGAACCGACTCCGCCCGTAACATCGGTAAAAACACCGCTGCCAATCGTAATCAACCGTATCGCTTTATCTGATATCAAGTTGAATATCTTAGGGCATGAAATTGAATGGAGCCTGTTCTCAACGGCTCTGAGCATGCAGGGAGAAACGCTGACGGTATCGCCAACCTTGTTCAATGACCTAAAAATTAAGCTTGCTGAATCGACAGAAGAACCGCAAACAGAAACGGTAGAACCAGAGGCTGCCACTAAAACGGCTATCGAGTTACCTGAAGTCTTAATTCCTTTGCAGGTTGTACTTGAGCGTTTTGATCTTAACCGTTTCACCTTAGAACAAGAAACACCAATCGTTGTTAATCACCTTGGACTAGAGGCACGCGCGGGTAAACACACGGTTGATGTTTCAACTCTCGAACTCGATATGCCACAAGTAAGCGCAAATCTAACGACGAAGGTTGAGCTTAAAGGTGATTACCCGTTAGAGCTGTCTTTGGATGCGTTAGTGAAAGAAACCGACCTTGCTGGGCAGAAGCTATCCCTGAAAGCGCAAGGTAGCGTAGCTAAACTAAACCTAGATTCCGAGTTTTCTGAATTGATTGAGGCAAAGCTGTCTGGGGATATTCAACCCTTAGAACCGACTCTGCCATTTGACCTTCTTTTAGAGGGCGGACAAGCACAGTGGCCCCTTACCGGAAAAAGCGATTACCAAGCGACAATTGAGCAATTCAAAGCTGATGGCTCACTAGATGGTTTCAATGTTCTTCTTAAAGGTGAAGCCGATGGTAAGGAAATCCCTGAATTAGCCATTGATCTACAGGGTAAAGGCACGACGGAACAAATTGAGCTCGAGCGTCTAAAGCTCAACACGCTAGGCGGTGAGCTTAACGGTGTCGTTAAAGCGAACTGGAAGAGTCTCGTTAACTGGCAAGCTGACGTGACACTCAAAGATATTCAGCCGGGTCTGCAGTGGCCTGAAGCCGAGGGCAACATTAGCGGAAGCATCGTCACCTCGGGTGAGTTGACGGAAGCGGGCGGCTGGGCGATTGAACTGCCTAAATTGGATATTGAAGGGATCTTGCGAGAATACCCTCTGGATATCGAAGGTCAGTTGTCAGCGTCGGATCGCAGCGCGAGCGGTGAACCAAAACTGAAAACCAGTGGTTTGAGCTTAGCTCACGGTGTTAACTCGATTAAGGCTCAGGGTGAGCTTGATAAGAAATGGGACATGGGTGTTGAGATTTACTTCCCTGAGCTTGTAAAAAGCGTCCCTGATTTGAAAGGTAAAGTGATTGGTAACATCCAGCTCAGTGGTCCAACGAAAAAGCCTGAAGTCGATCTCGCTCTAAATGTGGATAAGGTAGATTGGAATAACGAAGCAACACTAGAATCCTTGTCGCTTAATGGTTCTGTGGTTCCTCTGCCATTGCCTGAAGCTCAAGCTGATCTTGAATTAAAAGCTAACAACCTAACCTATCAAGATCAGAGCGTAAAAAGCATTGATCTCACGGTGAGTGGTGGTGAGAAGAAACACACAGTGACACTTGATGTGATATCCGACATCGTGTCTACAAGCTTAGCTATTTCCGGAGAGTTGATTCAAAAGCCTTCTCTTATTTGGTATGGATCGTTAGACAGAGTCAAAATCACCACTCAGCAAGGTCCTTGGGTGTTAGATCAACCTGTCGCGATAAATGCGGATGTTGATAAACAGTTTGCCGATGTTCAAGCGCACTGTTGGAAACAATCGGGTTCGAGCGTGTGTTTGGATGAAGACGTTCGTGTCGGAAAATCGGGTGAGGCCAAGGTAGCCATCAATCAATTCGATTTCGAGCAGATTAAAGCCTTTGTGCCTAAAGAGACGCAATTACAGGGCTTAGTCAATGCGACTGCTCATGCAAAGTGGTCTGAACAAGATGAGCCTGAAGTCACGGTAAGCGTTGATATGCCGAAAGGTCAGGTTGTTCAACAAGTGGGTGAGCCAATCACACTGGGTTGGGAAAGCGTTGCATTGAATGCCCAACTGAAAGACAACAAACTGGATGCCGATTTTAAGTTGGATGTTTCCGACAATGGTGACCTGTCTGGCACGGTGTCGTTACCGGATATTCTTGCCGAAGACAAAATGGTCGATGCGGCAATTAAGCTGACCACGTTCCATCTTGATTTCTTACAACCAATTCTAGGTGAATACAGCTTATTGAAAGCCGACCTTGAGAGTGATCTTCAAGTTAAAGGCTCTCTGATGCACCCTCAAGTCTTTGGTCAATTCTCTGTTGATGGTATTCAAGTCAAAGGCGATGTTACGCCTGTTGATGTGAAAGATGGCCGCATCGACCTCGACTTTGATGGTTATAGTGCAAAACTGGATGCGAATGTCGAAACACCTGATGGTCACCTTGATATTGAGGGAACCGGAGATTGGCAAGATCTTAAAGCATGGCATTCGAACGTTAGAGTTTTCGCTGATGAGTTGATGGTTGATATCCCACCGATGGTTAAGGTGAAGGTCGTACCTGATATGACTATTGATGTCACACCAGATCTGGCGAAAATCACCGGTGATATTGCATTACCATGGGGACGAATTGTTGTTGAAGATTTACCACCGTCAGCGGTTGGCGTCTCTTCTGATCAGGTTATTTTGAATAAAGATCTAGAGCCAGAAAACGAAGATACGATTCCATTCAATGTGATGACGAATATTAATATCTCCATTGGTGATGACTTTAAACTGTCTGCCTTCGGTCTTGAAGGTGATTTGGTCGGTAAGCTCAACGTGGCTCAAAAAGACCAAGGTCCATTTATTACAGGTGAAGTGAACATCGTCGATGGTACTTATCAATCATTCGGGCAAGACCTCTTGATCGAAGAGGGTAAGATCCTAATGAATGGACCACCGGATCAGCCATACGTAGCCATCAACGCGATTCGTAATCCTGATAATACTCAGGATGACGTGACCGCTGGTATTCGAGTGACTGGCCCTGCGACAGAGCCTACCATCGAGATTTATTCTGACCCAGCGATGCCACAAGCGAACGCACTGTCTTATATTTTGCGTGGCCAAGATATCGACGGTGAGTCGAGCGGTTCGATGACAACGACTTTAATCGGTTTGAGTTTAGCGAAGAGTGGTAAGGTTGTCGGCGAAATTGGTGAAGCCTTTGGTGTGCAAGATTTGCAACTGGATACCGCAGGCTCTGGCGATGACTCTCAGGTGACGGTAAGTGGTTACATCCTGCCAGGCTTACAGGTGAAGTATGGTGTGGGTATCTTCAACTCTTTAGGTGAGTTTACCGTTCGTTATCGATTGATGCAGGATCTCTATGTTGAAGCTGTGTCTGGTTTAGACAGTGCTGTGGATCTTCTCTATCAATTTGAGTTCGAGTAGAGCCGTATGGGAGGGCATATGCAGCATCTTGTTTTTGTCTATGGAACCTTGAGGCAAGGTCAGTCCAATCACCACTATTTGAAGGGCTGCGATTTATTAGGGCAGTTTGATACACCTAAAGGAATACGCACTTTTTGATTTAGGTGCCTATCCGGCGATGATTTTGGGAAAGAAAAGTGTCGCTGGTGAGGTCTATATCATTAACGACGAAATTTTAGAGTCGCTCGATCGGCTAGAAGATGTTCCTGTTGAGTATCGTCGCGAGCAAATAGAGACTATATTTGGATTAGCATGGGTATATTTGTATCAGCTTGATCTAACAGCTAATAAAGAAATACTTTCGGGTAACTGGTGTCAGCGGAACAATGATTCCTAACTAGTTAATCACCTTACGAGACAACAAAAAGCCAGCACTGAGGTGCTGGCTTTTTAATAGCGTTAGTTTGAGAATGAAATGAGAGGGTTACTCAGGGTTCAGCTCAAGAAACTCTTCTACTTTACGTACCATTTTTGTTGAACCAACGAAGAAAGGCACACGTTGGTGTAGCTCAGTTGGTTTGATATCCATGATACGCTGTGCACCGTCTGATGCAATACCGCCAGCTTGCTCCATAAGGAAAGCAATAGGGTTGCATTCATAAAGCAAACGCAATTTACCTTGAGGGTGGCTCTCTGTACTTGGGTATAAGTAGATGCCGCCTTTTAGCAAGTTACGGTGGAAATCAGACACAAGAGAACCAATGTAACGTGACGTGTAAGGGCGGTTATCGCTTGGCTCGCTTTCCTGACAGTATTTGATGTACTTCTTAACACCGGTTGGGAAGCGGATGTAGTTACCTTCGTTGATCGAGTAGATCTTGCCTTCGTCTGGAATCATCATGTTTTCATGAGATAGACAGAAAGTACCCAGAGATGGATCGTAGGTGAAACCATTTACGCCAGCACCAGTTGTGTATACAAGCATGGTTGAAGAACCGTAAATCACGTAACCCGCGGCTACTTGCTTGTGTCCGGGCTGTAAGAAATCTTCTTGTGTTGGTGGTGTACCGATCGGTGATACTCGACGGTAGATAGAGAAAATTGTACCAACCGATACATTTACATCGATGTTTGATGAGCCATCTAGTGGATCCATCAGTACAACGTATTTTGCGTTTTTGTTGAGCTCTTTATTGAAGGCGACAGCTTCGTCTTCTTCTTCACTTGCAACACCACAAACTTGGTCACGGGCTTCTAGAGCCGCTTTAAATTTGTCGTTCGCGTAAAGGTCTAGCTTTTGCTGCTCTTCACCTTGCACGTTGTCTGTACCAACAGCGCCAGTGATGTCGACTAGGCCAGCCTTGTTGATCTCACGGTTAACAATTTTTGCAGCAAGTCGAATAGACGACAAAAGGGATGATAGATCACCGCTTGCATGGGGGAAGTCACTCTGTTTCTCAACAATGAACTCACCAAGGGTGCGCATCTCAGACATGTTATTTCCTTAAACTTCTCTCAATATTAGGGGGGATTTGAGCACTGTAGATTCGGCCTCTTGAGTGGGCTTTATTCATCTAGACGCTTACCTAAATTCTAAAGGTTAGATCTTTTTAATGGTAATGAACTAAGCGACACAGATCTCACTTACTATGTCGACTCAATTTGTTTTGCATTGCCGCTCGCTTTTAATCGCCATTTAATGATAATGAGTGCAAGCCGTTTTAATTAGGCACTGTTTATTTAGCCAAGCGTTTGGAAGCAATTTATGCATATTCATATCTTAGGAATTTGTGGCACCTTCATGGGTGGTGCTGCGGTATTGGCTCGTCAATTAGGTCACAAGGTTACGGGTAGTGACGCGAATGTTTACCCACCAATGAGCACCTTGTTGGAATCACAAGGGATTGAAATTATTGAAGGGTTCGACCCTAGCCAATTAGAACCAAGGCCAGATCTCGTGGTTATCGGTAACGCAATGAGCCGCGGTAATCCGTGTGTTGAGTATGTGTTGGATAACAACCTTAGATACACCTCTGGTCCTCAGTGGTTGCAAGAGTTCTTACTGCATGACCGTTGGGTGTTAGCGGTATCGGGAACGCACGGTAAGACCACGACATCAAGCATGTTGGCTTGGATCTTGGAAGACTGTGGCTATGCACCGGGCTTCTTAGTTGGCGGAGTGTTGGGTAACTTTGGTATCTCTGCTCGCCTTGGTGAAAGCATGTTCTTCGTGGTAGAAGCCGACGAATACGACAGTGCTTTTTTCGATAAACGATCTAAGTTCGTTCATTACCACCCAAGAACCTTAGTGATGAATAACCTAGAGTTTGATCATGCGGACATCTTTGACGATCTTGAAGCGATTAAGCGACAATTTCATCATTTGGTGCGTACTGTGCCAAGCAATGGTCGCATTTTCTCACCTAAGCAAGACAGCGCTATTGAAGATGTTCTAGCTCGCGGTTGCTGGAGTGAAACTGAATCGAGTGGCGAGCAAGGCGACTGGGATGCCAAGAAACTGGTCAAAGATGGCTCTCAATTTGAGGTTTACTTCCAAAATGAATGTGTTGGAACCGTAAATTGGGATTTAGTGGGCGACCACAACGTAAATAATGCTTTGATGGCGATTGCAGCTGCACGTCATGTGGGCGTGACACCTGACCTTGCTTGTGAATCACTAGCTACCTTTATTAATACTAAGCGCCGTTTGGAGTTTAAAGGCGAGGTGGCAGGTGTGTCTGTTTATGACGATTTTGCTCATCATCCAACGGCGATTGAACTTACGCTCGGGGGATTACGTAATAAGGTCGACACTAAGAAAATCATTGCCGTTTTAGAGCCTCGTTCTGCCACCATGAAACGTGGTGTGCACAAAGAAATACTGGCTGATTCGTTGAAGCAGGCGGATTCTACCTACTTATTCCAACCGGATAACATTGATTGGTCAGTTCAAGATGTTGCAGACGCTTGTCACCAACCGGCACACGTGAGTGATGACATGGATGCATTCGTTGCTAAAATTGTCTCAGAGGCACAAGCTGGCGACCAAATTTTGGTAATGAGTAATGGTGGCTTTGGTGGCATTCATCAAAAACTGTTGGATGGATTGGCACTCAAAGGCTAACGGCATCCACGACCTTATAATTTGAAGTAATTGAGAACATGACAAAACACGATAAAGCGATAACCCTTGCTTTCACTGGCGCATCTGGTGCGCCTTATGGCCTGCGTTTACTTGAATGCCTTTTGGCAGCCGACTATCAGGTCTACTTGCTGATTTCATCGGCAGCGCGAGTGGTATTGGCGACCGAGCATGAACTTAAGTTACCTGCTGGGCCAGATGCGGCGAAACAAGCTTTGGTTAAACATCTTGGCTGCGACCCTGAAAAGCTGGTGGTGTGTGGCAAAGATGATTGGTTCTCGCCGGTTGCCTCTGGTTCAGCAGCACCTAAACAGATGGTCGTTTGTCCATGTTCAGCGGGAAGCTTGGCTTCGATTGCTCATGGTCTATCAGATAACCTGATTGAGCGAGCAGCAGACGTAGTCATGAAAGAGCGAGGCCAATTGTTGTTGGTGGTTCGCGAGACGCCATTTTCGACGCTTCATCTCGAGAACATGCACAAACTTTCGACCATGGGCGTAACGATCATGCCTGCAGCTCCGGGTTTTTATCATCAACCCAAGTCAATTGAAGATCTGGTCGACTTTATGGTGGCGCGTATTCTAGATCACCTTGGTATCGAACAAGGTTTAGTGCCACGTTGGGGTTACGATCAACGTAATTGATCCAAACTTGATAGCTTATTGTTAAAAATCAAATTACAATTCTGAACACTCATCGGGGAGCGAACCATTCAAATAATGAATGCGAGCTGAGATCAAGCAGGTGCTTGGGACCCGTAAACCTGAACCAGATAATGCTGGCGTAGGAATTGAGTTAGGAACAACCTCTACCGTTCTCCTCCCTCAAACCTGTGCCGCTCAGACCATGGAGAGCGTCCAGTGAAATTCACATTAACTACCCTTGCTGTTACTACAGCTATTTCTTTTTCTGCCTTTGCTGCAGACAACACTTTGACTGTATACACCTATGACTCTTTTGCTGCGGATTGGGGCCCTCGTCCTGCCGTTGAAAAAGCATTCGAAGAGAAGTGTGGTTGTGATGTGAATTTTGTCGCTCTAGAAGATGGCGTGTCTATTCTGAACCGTTTACGTCTTGAGGGCGGCAACAGCAAAGCCGATATCTTGCTAGGTCTCGACAACAACCTGATGGCTGAAGCGAAAGCGACGGGCTTATTGGCTGAGCATAATGTTGATACGTCATCGGTAACGCTTCCTAATGGTTGGAACGACAGCACTTTTGTACCCTATGACTTTGGCTACTTTGCTTTTGTTTACAATAAAGAGAAACTGGAAAACCCGCCGAAGAGCTTGAAAGAACTGGTTGAGCAGCGTGATGAACTTAAGGTCATCTACCAAGATCCACGTACATCAACACCAGGCCAAGGCATGATGCTTTGGATGAAATCAGTATACGGTGATGAAGCGACAGCAGCATGGAAGAAGCTTGCTCAGAAAACAGTGACTGTAACCAAAGGCTGGTCTGAAGCTTACTCTATGTTCCTAGAAGGCGAGTCGGATTTAGTGTTGTCTTATACAACGTCTCCGGCTTACCACATTATTGCTGAAAGCGATTCTAAGTATGCAGCAGCAAGCTTCGAAGAAGGGCATTACACTCAAGTGGAAGTGGCCGCTAAGGTTAAAGGCAGCAAGAACGAAAAGCTTGCTGATGAGTTTATGGCGTTTATCCTAAGTGATGAATTCCAATCGGCGATGCCAACAGGCAACTGGATGTACCCAGTGACCGATATTGAGCTTCCAAAAGGGTTCGAGCAACTTACGGTTCCTCAGAAAGCGCTAAGCTTTACGCCCGAAGAAATTGCAGCTAAGCGTAAGCCATGGATTCGTGAATGGCAGAGTGCACTTACTTTTTAATTTGCTTTTAAAAAATTAGCTTTCTAACTTTCTGTATTTAAAGGTTTGTTCGATGTTAACTGAGCGAATCATTTACGGTAAAAAATCAATCTATGATAAAGAAAACACCTAAGGTTGGGATTTGGGTAGCGATACTCATTACCGCCTTCGTGGTTTCAGCAGTTGGGGCATTGCTTAGCAATGCCCCTTCTCTTGATATCAGCCAAGTATGGTCCGATCCTTACTATTGGCATGTAACGAAATTCAGCTTTTATCAAGCGACACTCTCAACAGTGCTGAGTGTTGGCTTTGCTATACCTATTGCTCATGCGCTGTGTCGTAGGCAATTTTTTGGACGCGCTTTGTTGTTAAGGCTGTTCGCGTCGACCTTAGTCCTGCCTGTGTTAGTGGGCGTATTTGGCTTACTTGCGATCTATGGCAATAGTGGTTGGTTAGCTAAGTTTTTGGCGAGCTTCGATATTGAATTGCCATTTTCCATATACGGATTGAATGGTATTTTGCTGGCGCACGTTTTCTTTAACTTGCCTTATGCCAGTCGCTTACTTTTACAAGCGTTAGATACCGTGCCTGCCGAGCAACACAAGCTTTGTGCTCATTTGGGTATGAGTCATTGGAACAAATTCAGATGGGTTGAATGGCCACGTTTAAGACAGCAATTGCCTCATGTGTGTGGCTTAGTCTTCATGCTGTGTTTTACCAGCTTTGCTACCGTGATGGCACTAGGCGGTGGACCTAAATCAACCACTATCGAACTCGCTATTTATCAGGCGATTAAATTCGACTTTGACCTTCAAGCTGGTGCCTTGCTCGCGATATGGCAAATGCTGCTGTGTGGTGTGCTAGCAGTGAGCATTCAACGGCTATCGAAACCTATTTCAGTGACGGCCAGTCAGTTGTCTGAAGAGAAATATTTGGTTAAGGACAGCTGGTGGTCAAAAGCTTGGGATAGCTTTTGGATCATCATAGTCTCAATGCTGGTATTGCCGCCATTAGCTATGGTTATCGTCAGTGGAATTAACTCGCAGGCATTAACCGTACTCAGCAGCGAGCCGTTTTGGGCGGCGTTAATTACCTCGGTTAAAGTCGCGTCATTAGCAAGTGTTATCGCAGTTGGTATTGGTATCGCCATACTGCTGACTAGCCGAGCATGGCGTTTACAGAACAAGAATTTTCGAGCCGATAAAATCGAGCTGATTGGCACTATTATCTTAGTGACTCCGGGGCTGGTGATCAGTACGGGGATCTTCTTATTACTGCGTTCATTCACCGATGTCTTTAGTTTAGCTTTCTTTATCGTGATTGCCGTCAACAGCTTAATGGCGCTGCCTTACGTAATTAAAACCCTAGCTCAACCTATGCTGCATTTGTCTCAGCAGTATCAGTATGTGTGTGCAAGCTTGGGAATGACAGGTTTCACGCGTTTTAGGCTAGTGGAGTGGCGAGCACTGCGTAAGCCGATGGCGCAAGCCTTCTCGATTAGCTTTATGTTGGCGATGGGTGACTTAAGCGCGATTGCTTTGTTTGGTAGCCAAGATTTTAGAACTCTGCCTTTGTACCTATTCCAATTGTTAGGCAGTTATCAAATGGAAGCTGCGGCGGTGGTTTCTGTGAGCTTACTGTTATTGAGTGTCGGCAGCTTTAGCTTAATAGAATTCTTATTTACTCGAAGATCTAAGCTCGATGCTAAAGAATTAAGGAACCGATGATGTTAGTGATGAAAGATGTGGATTACCACTATCACAGAGAGTTGTTTAGCTTTGATTTTCAAGCTGAGCAGGGCGATATTGTTGCGCTTATGGGGCCGAGTGGCGCTGGTAAATCTACCCTGTTGGCGCTAATTGCTGGTTTCATCGAGCCTACATCGGGTGAGATATCAGTGGCTGGGCAGTCGCTTATTGGTAAAGAAGCACATCAGCGTCCGTTGGCGATGTTGTTTCAAGAGCACAACCTGTTTGCTCACCTTACGGTGCGAGAAAATATTGGTTTAGGTCTGCATCCAGGTTTAAAGCTTACTGCAACCCAAAAGCAAGCTGTGGAGCAAGCCGCAGCGCAAGTTGGCGTCGCTGAGTATTTGGATAGGTTGCCTGAGCACTTATCCGGCGGTCAACGCCAGCGTGTTGCGTTAGCGCGTTGTTTTGTCCAACCTCATGATATTTGGCTGCTTGATGAACCTTTCTCTGCGCTTGATCCTTTGCTGCGTGAAGAGATGCTTAGCTTAGTGAAGCGATTAGCGGCAGAGCGAAATATTACGGTCTTGATGGTGACTCACCATTTAGGTGACGCACGCAGTATCGCGAATAAGTTTGTGTTTGTGGCGCTAGGTAAGGTGTTGGTTGAAGACTCGATAGAGGCACTGACGGCGGATCATCCACAGACAGAATTAAGCTCATTTGTTAAAGCGGGTGAGTGACGATTCATCACTCTTGTTTAATCTCTCTGATATTGAGTACGTAGAAAACAAAAAGACCTAGCATGCGCTAGGTCTTTTATTGTCTTACAGAATAAAGCGACAAAGATTAGTCTTCTAGCTTTAGCTCTTTTAAGATTTGGAAGATTTCACGAGAAGCCTTTGCTGGCTTGTTCGCTGATTTCTCTTTGTTAGCTTGGCGAGCTAGCTGACGAAGACGCTGACGGTCTGCTTCAGGGTACATGTCCATGACTTCTGAAATGGCAGCATCGCCTTCAGCAACAACGCGATCACGCAGTTGCTCAAGCTTGTGCAGTTCAGCGGTTGCTTGCGAGTGCTTGTTACGTACTTTATCCAAAGCCGCTTGAATTGGCTCAGGATCAACATTGCGCATTACTTTACCAATGTATTGAAGTTGACGGCGCTTCGCTTCATTTTTAAAGCGTTGTGCATCTTTAATCGCTTGTGCCAAATCTTCAGACAGAGGAAACTTGTCTAATACAGAAGGCTTCAGGGAAACAAGTTCTTCCCCCAGTTTTTGTAGCGCTTCCATGTCGGTTTTCATTTCTGTCTTACTTACCCAGATGATTTCTTCTTCTGGTTCCCATGGGGCTTTTTGGTTTTTGCGAGCCATCTTTTCTGCCTATGTCACTATCTCAAACGAATATATTGCCTATTTTAGCAAGAATCTTGGGGAGAAAGCGAAATTCTTGTTATCCTACGTAATATTGACCTAAAAAATTAGAATAGATATGGATGTAAAACAGCAAGTCGCCCAGCAAAGAGTTGAGCTAGAAGCCGCAGTAGCTAAAGCGTTGGATATGGCATCAGTGAGTGCAGACGCAGCTGAGGTCGCTATTACTAAGTCAACGGGTTTAAGTGTTTCAACACGTATGTGTGAAGTGGAAAACGTTGAATTTAATAGTGATGGTGCGCTAGGTATTACTGTTTATCGCGGCCAGAAAAAAGGCAGCGCATCTACATCTGATCTGAGTGAAAAGGCGATTGCTCAAACCGTCGCGGCCGCACTTGATATCGCTCAGTACACTTCTGAAGACCCATTTGCCGGTCCTGCGGCAAAAGAATACATGGTAAAAGAAATTCCAGATTTGGATCTTTTTCACCCTGATGAACCAAACCCTGACTATGCCGCTGAGATTGCGATTGCTGCTGAGAAGCAAGCGTTAGCTTATAGCGATAAGATCAAACAGAGTGATGGCGCAAGCTACGACAGCCACTATGGCGTTAAGGTTTATGGTAACAGCCATGGCTTACTAGCAAGCTATGCTTCTAGTCGTCATAGCACGAGCTGCTGTGTAATTGGACAAGGCGCTAACGGTGAGATGGAGCGTGACTACAGCTACACCGTTGCACGTCACCGTGACGAGCTATGGACGCCTGAGCGTGTAGGTCAAGAAGCTGCAGAAAAGACCATTAGCCGTTTGGATGCGAAAAAGCTACCAACAGGCCAGTACCCAATTATGTTCGCTAACGATGTTGCGACAGGTCTTATCGGTCACCTTGTGATGGCGATCAGTGGCGGCAACCTTTACCGCAAGTCGTCATTCCTATTGGATCATCTCGGTCAGAAAATCCTACCTGACTGGTTTAACATTTCTGAGCGACCACATATCTTGCGTGGTTTGGCTTCAAGCCCATTCGATAGCGAAGGTGTGTTCACTCAAGATCGTGAAATCATCACTGACGGTGTGCTAGCAACTTACCTACTAACGAGCTATGCCGCACGTAAGATGGATATGACGCCAACCGGTCATGCTGGTGGTATTCATAACTGGTTCGTTAAATCGACCGGTCAAAACTTTGAGCAGATGCTAAAAGAGTTGGGTACTGGCTTCCTAGTCACTGAAGTGATGGGCCAAGGCGTAAACACCGTAACGGGTGATTATTCACGTGGCGCTGCAGGTTTCTGGGTTGAAAACGGAGAGATCCAATACCCAGTATCAGAAGTAACAATCGCAGGTAACCTAAAAGACATGTTTACTCAGATTGTTGCTGTGGGTAACGACGTAGAAACACGTTCGCAAATTCAAACGGGTTCTATCCTGCTTGAGTCGATGAAAGTCGCGGGTGAGTAATTCAATTAAAGCGAATCTGATGAATTAAAAAAGGGAGCCGTGGCTCCCTTTTTGTTTTCTGTATTTCGCCAAAAATTGGCTAACTGCTTATGCTAACTAGATCAGTATGGTCGCTAAGCCTAGGAACACCGATAGGCCAATAACATCGGTTACTGTGGTCAGTGCCATACCGCCAGCAAGGGCTGGATCGATATTCATCTTCTTCAACATCACTGGGATAGTTACACCAGCAATACCTGCGACAATCAAGTTGGTCATCATCGCCGCTGAGATGATGCCTCCCAGTATCCAGTTACCTTTCCAAGCCACCACGATACCACCAATGATAACGGCCCATAGAACGCCGTTTAGGAAGCCGATGGCTGCCTCTTTGAGTAGCAGTTCGCGTTTGTTACTGTCACCGATATGACCGAGTGCCAAACCACGAATCACCAGAGCAACGGTTTGGTTACCCGCAACACCCCCCATCGAAGGCACGATAGTCATCAGAACCGCAATCGCTGCCATTTGATCGAGCGTTGCTTCAAACATGTTTGATACAGATGCTGCCGCCAGTGCTGCGAGTACGTTAGCACCAAGCCACACACTACGACGACGAGCAGATTTTACGACCGGTGCGAAGGTATCTTCGTCATCGTCCATACCCGCCATACTCATCATTGAGTGTTCGGCATCTTCACGGATAACATCAACCACGTCATCGATGGTGATACGACCAACAAGGTGCTGGTTACTATCGATGACAGGCGCAGAAACCCAGTTACGACGTTCAAACAGGCTCGCGATATCTGACGCACTGGTTTCTACCGCGATCGCTTCGTCGGCATCATCCATCACTTCTGAAACAGGGACATCAGGTTGAGTCGTTACTAGCGTGGTAAGTGATAGGTTACCGATAAGACGTTCTTCTTCATCAATAACATACAGAGCATCAGTTGCATCCGGCAGTTCGCCACGCATACGCATGTAGCGCAATACAACGTCAACATCGACATCACCACGAATCGTGATTACGTCGGTGTTCATGATCGCACCCGCTGAATCTTCAGGGTACGACAGGGCAGTTTCAACTAATGCACGATCGACGGAGTCCATTTGAGAAAGGACTTCGCGAGAAACATCGTCGGGTAGGCTTCGAAGTACGTACGCGACGTCATCGGTTTCCATACCTTCGGTTGCTTCTGCCAAGGTCTCAGGTGCCATTTTCGACACAAGAGCATCTTTGACGTCTTCGTTTAGTTCATCAAGAATTTCACCGTAGTCTTCAGGATCGGTGAGTTGCCAGAGTACGTCACGACTTTTGCGAGGGGAGGCTTCTAAAAGGTGTGCAATATCTTCAGGCTCCATGTCCTGAAGTTGTCGGCGTACGTGAACAAATCGGCCGTTTTCTAGGGCTTCGCTGACTTCTTGGAGGGTTTGGTGAGCTTGGTCGAATTCTAATTGCTCTGCCATATTTTCCTCCTATCTCATTATTCTTACAATGCTTGGAATAGTAACTTAATTCTAGGGCTTATTTAAATCATAAACTTAGATAGAACTAAGATTTAATATTGGTTGGTTCGTTGTTTGAGTCTTAGGCGTTGTGAGTGAAGCGTTTTCGCTACTCACCCTCATCAAACTTGTCTTCAATGAGATGACAGACGGCATCCAGTGCTTGCTGTGAATCGGTACCTGCAGCTTGAATCGTAATATGTTGCCCTTGCGCTGATTCCAGCATAAGTAACCCCATTACGCTGTCTGCTGTTGCTGTTTTATCTTCTTCGCTATGGATAGTGATGGTTGCATCAAAGCTTTGTGCAAGCTCAACCAACTTTACGGCTGCTCTAGCGTGAAGACCCAAGCGATTTTGGATCAGTACAGTTCGAGTTAATTCCATGGTTAGCCCTGTTGGTGCTTCTCTAGGGAGGCGTGTCTGATTTGAACTTGATGGCCAAGTTGCTCAAAGTACTCACCAATTTTCTGGGTTAGATAAACCGAGCGGTGTTTGCCGCCAGTACAGCCAATCGCGACCGTTAGGTAACTGCGATTGTTCTTCTCTAACATTGGTAACCACTGTTCAACAAAGCCTTGGATCTGTTGCTTGAGTTCCAGAACTTCTGAGTGTTCTTCTAGAAAGGAGTGAATTGGTGCATCTAGCCCGGTTAGTGGTCGTAGTGCAGGTTCCCAGTGAGGGTTCGGCAAAAAGCGAACATCAAACACGTAGTCGGCATCACTTGGCAAGCCATACTTAAAACCGAAAGATTGAAAGACGATGATCAGCTCTTGCTTCTCTTTGCCTTCAACTTTAAATCGAACCTTTTCACTCAATTCGTAGAGGTTGCAGTCACTGCTGTCGATCACAATGCTGGCGTGCTCTGCGAGAGGTGTCAGAAGTGTCTTCTCTAAATCAATCGCTTGCTCAAGAGATAGCTTTTCTTGGCCAATTGATAAAGGGTGGATTCTGCGGGTTTCGCTGTAGCGCTTAAGGAGTGTCTGCTTGCTGGCATCGAGGAACAATACATCAACATCGATGTTTGTAGCTGACTCGAGTTGCTCGAGCGTGTCGGTGACTAACTGAGGCTCTTTCGGTAGGTTACGTATATCAATACTTACCGCAACGTTTTGGTTGCTTTCGCGTACCGATTCGACAAAGTTGTTGAGCAGGTTTACTGGTAGATTATCGACACAGTAATACCCCAAGTCTTCTAGGACTCGTAACGCAACACTTTTACCGGCCCCTGATTGGCCACTAACCACGATTAATCGCATGTTATTGCTCGCAAGTTGGCACTTGAATCATGATGTCGTAAAGCTCTTGATCGCTCTGAGCATTACGCAGCTGTTTAAGAGTCTGCTTGTCGTTTAGTCGTTCTGCCATACAAGAAAGGGTTTTTAGATGCTCTTTGCATTGTTCGCTAGGAACAAGCAGGGCAAATAGTAGGTCGACAGGACGATTATCAATCGCATCAAATTCGATAGGATCTTGGCATTGCAGTAATACAGCTATCGCTTTATCACTGACATTCATACGAGCATGGGGAATCGCGATACCATTACCAATACCGGTACTGCCCATCTTCTCACGGCTCAACATACACTCAAATAGCTCTGTTGAATCTTGACCGCAGCTCTCAGCTGCTATCTGGCTGATGAGCTCAAGGGCTCTTTTTTTGCTTGTGCATTGGACTGCACTTTTGGTGCAGTCCAATGAAAGTACTTCGCTTAATTGCATGTTAGTGACTACTTAGCTTTTCTTTGTGCTTGTTGAGTTGGCGGACGAGTTTATCAACCAATGAATCAATCGCGGCATACATGCTTTCATCTGTTGCTGTCGCATGGATTTCCCCCTGATTTATATGCAGGGTAGCTTCTGCGATTTGATTGATTTTCTCAACTTTTAAAACAACCTGAACGCTATTGATATGATCAAAGAAGCGCTCAAGTTTGTCGAATTTGGTGTGAACATAGTCTTGCATTGAATCGGTAAGATCAACGTGATGGCCTTGAATATTGATTTGCATAGACTTTCCTTTTCAGTTGGTTGCCTGATCATAGTTGCTAAGTAACTAGCGACTAAATGAGCTTATAGCAGGCGTTTACGCTGACTCGATGGGGCAATGCCCAGAGACTCACGGTATTTCGCTATGGTACGTCTAGCTACCTGAATTCCTTGGTCAGCCAGTAAAGCAGCAATCTTACTATCACTTAGAGGCTTCGCGGTATTTTCCGCTGCGACAAGCTTCTTGATGAGTGCGCGAATTGCTGTAGATGAACATTCACCGCCATTGTCAGTGCTGACATGGCTTGAGAAAAAGTATTTGAGCTCGAAGATGCCACGTGGCGTATGCATGAATTTTTGAGTCGTCACACGAGAGATCGTGGATTCGTGCATATCAACAGCTAACGCAACATCATTAAGAACCATTGGCTTCATCGCTTCTTCGCCATGTTCGAAGAAATCACGCTGATGTTCAACAATGCATCGCGCAACTTTGAGTAGCGTCTCATTTCGGCTCTCTAGGCTTTTAATTAACCACTTTGCTTCTTGCAAATTTGAGCGGATGTATTGATTGTCGGCGCTGTTGCCTTTACTGCCCAGATCAGCGTACTGCTGATTCACTTTCAACTTAGGCACGCTATCAGGGTTAATGGTCACTAACCATTTGCCAAGGTCTTTGAAGACAGATACATCTGGAACCACATACTCAGTTTCATCCGGAGTAATCTTACTGCCAGGACGAGGGTCCAGCTGTTGAATCAGTTGCAAAACTTCACGTAGTTCTGCTTCTTTCAACTTGGTCTCTTTGATAACCAGTTTGTAATCGCGATTGCCGAGTTGGTCGATATGGCTAGTAAGTACTAACTTAGCTTCGTTAAGCCAAGGCGTATCTTGGGGAAAGGTTGCCAGTTGCAGTAACAAGCAATCTTGCAGGTTGACTGAACCGACACCTAGCGGATCAAACTGCTGAATTCGTTTACGTACCGCTTCAATTTCATCAAGCTCGATCTCTTCATTGTCGAAGTTTTCAAGGATGTCTTCACAAGTTACAGTGAGGTAGCCGTAGTCGTCGATGGCATCGATTAATGCAAAAGCGATGCTTCGGTCGGTGTCAGTGAATGGCGTTAAGTCGAGTTGCCAAAGTAGGTAATCGTGCAGGCTTTGAGTGGTTTCGCCTTGATAAACCGGCATGTCGTCATCAATCGCAATACCCGTGTTACCGGTGTTCGCGCTGTAGACGTCTTCCCAAGTTGTGTCGATTTCTAGTTCGTTGCCAATCTCTGATTTTTCGATTAAGTCTGAGCTATCAGGTAAGTCTTGCTCTGTGGCTTCAACAGTTTCTTTTTCGTCACTGCTAGGTTTTTCTTCCGATGTTGGCGTATCTTCATTGCCTTCTTCGACATCGAGTAGTGGGTTAGATTCAAGTGCTTCTTGAATCTCTTGCTGCAAATCTAAAGTAGACAATTGCAACAAACGAATCGCTTGCTGCAATTGAGGAGTCATTGCTAACTGTTGGCCTAGCTTAAGTTGTAATGAGGGTTTCATTCAGTGTGACTTACCTAGTTATTATTCTTAGAACTCTCGATACTCTCTATATAATCATAGACGGAATTGTTCGCCTAGATAAACTTGTTTAACTTGTTCGTTATTGAGAACATCTTCAGGAGTACCCTCAGCGATCAGGTGTCCTTGGCTTACGATGTAAGCTTTTTCACACACGTCTAATGTTTCACGAACGTTGTGGTCGGTAATCAAAACGCCCAAGCCGCGATCACGCAGGTGAACAATGATTTTTTTGATATCGATTACTGAGATCGGGTCAACACCGGCGAATGGTTCATCCAATAGAATGAACTGCGGGTTTGCTGCTAGTGCACGAGCAATCTCTACACGACGACGCTCACCACCCGACAGAGCCATACCATTGCTGGTGCGGATATGTTGGATGTGGAACTCTTCTAGCAGGTCTTCCAGCTTATCTTGGCGTTGTTCGTTGGTCATTTCATCACGGGTTTGTAAAACCGCCATGATGTTGTTCTCTACGGACAACTTACGGAAAATCGATGCTTCTTGAGGCAGGTAACCGATACCAAGACGAGAGCGGCTGTGCATTGGTAAGATACTGATGTCTCGGTCATCAATGCTGATGGTACCTTCATCACGCGCCACCAAACCAACAATCATATAGAAAGATGTGGTTTTACCTGCACCGTTAGGCCCAAGCAGACCGACGATCTGGCCTGACTCTACCTGTAAGCTTACATCGGTAACAACCTTACGTTTACTGTAGGTTTTCGCTAGGTTTTTTGCTTTAAGAACAGCCATCGTTACTTATTCACTTCCGTTGGTTGTAAAACCGTTGACACTCGTTTGTTTTCACCACTGTCAGCGACTAATTTCTGAGAACCGATCTGGTAAGTGATCTTAGAACCGCGAATGATGCTGCCATCTTGAGATAACATCGCATTCTTAGTCATGATCAGTCGGTCGGCAACAAGCTGGTAGTGCAGGTCGTCAGCTTCACCGTAGAGTGTCTTACCGTCGTCAGTAAGCTGAGAGAAGGTTGCTGGCTTACCGAAGCCTTGAATTTCTTCAATCTCACCGTTTACGGCGTTACGAGTAACAATAACCTTATCGGCATTGATATTGATGCTGCCTTGTTTAAGGTTCACATCACCAAGGAAAGTCACTTGGTTACTTTTCATATCCAATTGCTGGCTGTCTGAGTCAATGTAGACAGGTTGCTCACTATCCGAAGACAGAGCATAGACATTAGGTGCCGCAAGGGTCAAAGCGAATAAACTAAGGTGTAAGAGTTTCATATCTACCTTGAACAGAATTAAAGAGGGTTGCATTGTTGGTACCGAAGTTACCTTTCATTGCTTGTCCCTCAGTTTCAAAAAATGTACCGATCATATGGACCGGAGTCTCTGAATAAAAATCTCGGCTAGGCAGCTCAACAACCATTTTATCTGTGGTCATTGTATCGAAGCTGGCTTCTGGCAACAGGTTCTTTGCCACGACGTTGTCATAAAACGTGACAACTTGATTCTCATCCATAATCGCGCGATCAGCGGTGACTTGCCATTCAATCGTGTGCCCTTCACGGAATACCGAAAGAACTGGGTTTTGAAAGTGCGTATCGCCAACTACTGAGTAGTGTTCTAAATACGTCGATTCAACCTGATAGCTGCGAATACCGCTTTCGTCGTAGCTAATGTTGTTCAGGCTTTTGCCACTAAACGCGGGCAGCTCCAAATTTGGAGCCACTTGTATCGTTGATGTTTGCTCTTTGTCGTACAAGTAATAGGTCGACCAAGAGGCAATAAATATGAGTATTAAATAGATAATACGAGTAAAACTCATATGCTTAAACCTTTATGCACGTCGAGTTCATTTCTTGCTTGTAAAATAAGGTCACAGACTTCACGTACCGCGCCATGACCACCGTTAATGGTTGTCACGTAGTTTGCACGCTTTGCAAGTAGCGGGTGCCCATCTGCCACACAGACCTTCAAGCCAACTTTTTCCATTACAGGCCAGTCAATCAGATCGTCTCCGATGTAACCTGTATTTTCAGGGTTTACAGAAAGCTTATCGCAAATATCTTGGTATGCCTTAACTTTATCGTCTTGACCTTGATAAATCAGCTTAATGCCTAGAGCGGTCATACGATTCTCAACAATTTGAGATTTGCGACCCGTGATGATCGCGATTTCAATGCCTGCGTTCATCAGTGATTTGATACCGTAACCGTCACGAGTGTGGAAGGTTTTCAGCTCTTCACCGTTGTTGCCCATGTAGATGCGACCATCAGAGAAGACACCATCGACATCGCAAATCAGCAGTTTGATCTCTTTTGCAATTGCAAATACATCTGAATTAACAGTGCCGTATAGAGTTTCGACTGTCTGTGTCATTACATTACTCCTGCTTTCAGTAAGTCATGCATGTTTAACGCTCCGACTAATTTACCTTCTTGGCATAACATCAGGCCATTGATGCTCTTCGCTTGCATCAAGTTTAAGCCCTCAACCGCGAGCATGTTTGGCTCGGCTACCGTCGGGTTTAGCGTCATCACATCACCGATCTGCGTGTTATGGATATCAACGCGTTTGTCTAAGATACGGCGTAAATCACCATCGGTAAAAATACCGGCCATTTGGCCATCTTCACCAACGATTGCTGTCATGCCTAAGCCTTTCTGAGATATCTCTAGTAGAGCGTCTCTTACTAGTGCGTCGGGTGCTACAACAGGAAGTGAATCGCCTGTGTGCATGATGTCGTCGAGCTTCAACAGCAACTGACGACCTAAAGCGCCACCAGGATGAGACAGGGCAAAGTCTTGAGCGGTGAAGCCTCGAGCCTGCAAAAGTGCAACGGCTAATGCATCACCCATGACCAAAGTCGCCGTGGTGCTTGTTGTTGGTGCTAAGCCCAGCGGACAAGCTTCTTCCGGTACTGAAATTTGTAAATGGATATCAGACAGGGTTGCCATGTTTGATGCTGGCTTGCCTGTCATGCTGATGATCTTGATGCTCAGACGCTTTAACACAGGAAATAGGCTGAGGATTTCTCCCGATTCGCCGGAGTTGGATATTGCAATCACAATATCACCAGGTTCGATCATGCCTAAGTCGCCATGCGCCGCTTCGCCTGGGTGAACAAAGAAAGCCGATGTCCCGGTACTTGCCAATGTTGCTGCGATTTTGTTGCCAATGTGGCCTGATTTACCCATGCCCATCACAACGACTTTGCCTTTGTTGTTCAGGATAAGGTCGCAAGCTTTACAAAAATCATCATTAAAATATTGGTCTAATTGAGTGAGACCTGCAACTTCGGTTTCCAAAACTTGTTTTGCAACGCTGCGGTAATCAAATGGCTGAGACATCAAATACTCCAAGTACGGGAAGTTAAATCAACAATTAAGCCGACATGTTCATTAATAGGTAACTTTGGTAGGCCACGAACGTCACAATTAACACGCCGCCTTCAATACGATTCACACTACGAGATTTTCCTAGTGCCATCACAACAAGTAGTAGCGATACGCCTAGCATTACCCAGAAGTCACGACCCATAGCGAACTCGCTCAAGATCGAAGGGTTTAGGATGCCCGGGATACCCATAACAGCAAGGATGTTGAATACGTTTGAACCAATGATATTACCTACAGCCATATCATCTTCACCCTTCATAACGCCGGCTAGTGATGCTGCAAGTTCAGGAAGGCTAGTACCAACAGCAATGATGGTTAAACCAATGACAAGGTCGCTCATGCCGAAGAACTTCGCGATGATCACAGCGTTATCTACCAGCATATCAGCAGCTAAAGGTAGGACGATTAGACCAATCACGACCCACATTGCAGCCTTAGGGTTACTTACGCCTTCAGGGATCTCTGATTCTTGCTCATCAAGGAAAGCATCGCCGTTCTTTTTCTCGCTGTGGCTGATTTGCAACATAGCAAACAAAAACGCGGCAAAAAGAACAAACAACAACACGCCTTCATAGAAGCCTAAATGGTTATCCCACAATAGGGCGCCCGCTAGCAGAGTGACACCGATCATTAATGGTAGTTCACGACGAATCACGCCTGAGCTAATCGATAACGGCTTGATAAGGGCTGTAATACCTAAAATCAGCGCGATGTTGGCGATGTTAGAGCCCAGTACGTTGCCTACAGCTGTATCTGTTTTGCCATCAAGGGCTGCTGTCGCAGAAACCATCATTTCAGGAGCCGAAGACCCCATTGCTAAGATCGTCATACCGATAACTAGTGGTGAAATACCGAAGTTGCGAGCAAGAGCAGCGGCACCGTAAACCAGCTTATCTGCACTCCACACCAAAAAACCTAGACCGATAATAAGAAACGCAATCGCTTCAAGCATGATGATTCCTAAAAAATTAATAAAAACGGAGAATTAACCGCTAATTTTGACCTGTTGCTAGATAAAAGGGAAGTCACTCGGCAAATTAATTACCAGTTAGCAGGCAAGAAAGAGAGATCAATAGATAATTTCCTAATGCTTTCAAATCCCTGCATAGATTCCTGTTTAATATGAATTAATTGAACAGTGCTTTTAATTCTAAAGTAGACTCATTATTATTGCAGCCATAATTGGCGTTTTTTAAAGCAAGGAAACAACAAAAATATGTTGAACACTGAGCTTGTGAAAGTTAAGAACCTCAGCTTCTCACGTGGTGAGCGCGTTATCTTTGATGACATCAGTTTAGAGGTGCCTCAAGGCAAGATAACCGCAATCATGGGGCCGTCTGGGATTGGCAAAACGACTTTACTGCGTTTGATTGGTGGGCAACTGCCGCCAGATGAAGGCGAAATTTGGTTTGATGGCGACAATGTCCCTGCATTATCACGTCGAAAGCTGTATCAAGCACGTAAGAAAATGAGCATGCTATTTCAATCGGGTGCGCTTTTTACGGATCTCAATGTCTTTGATAATGTGGCGTTTCCGCTGCGAGAGCACACTGAACTTAATGAAAAATTCATTCGTACCATCGTATTACTTAAGCTTGAAGCGGTAGGATTACGTGGTGCTGCGCAATTGATGCCGAGTGAGTTGTCTGGCGGAATGGCTAGGCGTGCCGCACTGGCGCGCGCAATCGCACTGGATCCAGAACTTATCATGTACGATGAGCCGTTTGTTGGCCAAGATCCCATCACCATGGGCGTATTGGTTGAATTGATCCGAAATCTCAATCAAGCCTTGGGCTTAACCTCGATTGTTGTTTCTCACGATGTGCCAGAGGTGATGAGTATTGCTGATTGGGTTTACCTCATGGCAGATAGCAAGATTATTGCCGCTGGAACACCTGATGAGTTGTACAACAATAGCGATCCGAGAGTGCAGCAATTTTTGCAAGGCGAAGCCGATGGTCCAGTACCATTTAGATTCCCTGCGAAGAGCTTAGAAAAGGATTTGTTTTAATATGATTGTTAAAACTATTGCGGGTGTCGGTAAGCGTACACTTGCGAGCTGTGAGTCATTTGGTCGAGCAAGCCTGATGTTATTTGGGGCTTTGTTTGGCATCCCGCGACTAAAAAACTTCCCCTTATTAGTAAAACAACTTTATAGCGTTGGCGTTCAGTCATTGGCTATTATTTTAGTTTCGGGTCTGTTTATCGGCATGGTGCTCAGCCTGCAGGGCTATGTCGTGTTAATTGACTACGGCGCTGAGGGAAACCTTGGTCAAATGGTCGCGCTTTCACTGTTGCGTGAGTTGGGGCCTGTGGTGACTGCGTTATTATTTGCAGGTCGAGCCGGTTCAGCACTCACGGCAGAGATTGGGTTAATGAAGGCAACAGAGCAGATCTCAAGCCTTGAGATGATGGCCGTTGACCCTCTTAAACGCATTATTGCACCACGTCTTTGGGCCGGGCTTATCTCAATGCCATTGCTTGCTATGATTTTTATGGCGGTAGGTATTTGGGGCGGTCAACTGGTTGGTGTTGATTGGAAAGGCATTGATCACGGCAGTTTCTGGTCTGCGATGCAGTCTTCAGTAGAACTTGGCCGAGATATTGGTAACAGCATGATCAAATGTATGGTCTTCGCTATCACCGTAACTTGGATCGCACTTTTCAATGGTTATGACGCAGTACCGACTTCAGAAGGTATCAGTCAGGCAACCACACGCACTGTAGTGCACTCTTCTCTAGCGGTACTAGGGCTAGATTTTGTTCTTACCGCATTGATGTTTGGGAATTAATCATGCAACAAACTCGAAAATTAGAATTATGGGTCGGCACCTTTGTTATTGCCGGAATTTGCGCAATCTTAATCATGATCTTTCAAGTCGCTGACGTAAAAGGCATAGGTTCGAACCATACTTACAATCTAAAAGCGACCTTTGACAACATTGGCAGCCTAAAAGTTCGTTCTCCAGTGAAAGTGGGTGGCGTCGTTGTTGGACGAGTTAAAAGCATTGAGCTTGATACCGAGAGCTACCTTCCTGTCGTTGAACTGTCTATTGACGGGAAGTACTCACAATTTCCAGATACCTCTAGTGCTCAAATTTTAACATCTGGCTTAATTGGTGAGCAGTACATTAGTCTGGTTCCAGGCTTCATTTTTGATGATGAAGAGATGTTGGTCGATGGTGATTCAATTGAAGACACTAAGTCAGCATTGGTACTAGAAGATTTGATTGGCCAAGTGCTGTATAGCGTTGGTGGTTCTAATGACAGCGAAGCTAAGGAATAAGATAATGTTGAAAACTATTAGTTATTTAAAAGCTATTGGTTACTTGAAATCAATGTTTATGGCGGCAATGGCGTTGCTTATTTCTACCCAAGCCTTTGCTGCAGAATCGATTGACCGTACTCAGCCTTACCAGATGATGACTCAAGTTGCCGAAGTGGCATTTGAGCGTTTGAAGAGTGAACAAGACAACATCCACCAAGATCCAGAGTTATTGAAGGTCATCGTGGAAGAAGAGTTGATGCCTTATGTGAATGCACAATATGCAGCTCTTAAGTTACTTGGACCAAACTTGAAAGGCGCGGATAGAAAAGACGTGGGCGTGTTTATCGATTCATTCCGTAAATACCTTGTTTCTTCTTATGCCCAAGTGCTGACTCAATACACAGATCAGACGATTGAATTTGGTCCAGAACCAAAAATCAAAGCGGATAGCCGCATTACCAGTATCAAGGTCGACATCATCGATACGCCGCGACCAAACATTAAGCTTGAATTTAAGCTTCGCAAAGACAAGAAATCTGGCGAGTGGAAAGCATTTGATATGGTTGCCGAAGGTATTAGCTTGTTGTCGAGCAAGCAATCGGAGTGGAATACTAAGATTCGTCAAGAAGGCATCTTACAAGTTGCAGACGAACTAGAGAAATTAGCCGCACAACCGATTCGTTTTGAGAGTAACAAATAATGAGCCATTCTCAATGGCAAGCACTAAGCTCTAAAGAGTATCAACTGTTCGGTGATTTAGACCGAGACAGTGTCCCTGCAATCTGGCGTATATTGGAAAAGTGGCAAACGACGGAATCGAGCGTTGAAATTGACCTTAGCCATATAAATCGAGTCGATTCAGCAGGAATGGTGATGCTAATTCACTTATTAGAGCATGCAAAAAATCAAAACTGTCATATAATGCTCAGTTTCGTGCCAGAACAATTACGAACGTTGTTCCAATTGAGCAATATCCAGCCAATGATGGCAGAACACATAAAAAATTAGGCAGGAGCTATTTGTGGACAGCACAAAAGTACAAGAATTATTAGCAGAAGCACTGAACCTTCAGGAAATTTTCGTGAAAGGGGAAGGCAGTCATTACGAAGTTGTTGCGGTTGATCCATGTTTTGACGGCATGAATCGAGTTAAGAAGCAGCAACTAATCTACGGCCCACTAATGGAATACATTCAACGCAATGACATCCATGCTCTTTCTATTAAGGCTTTCACGCCGGAAGAGTGGGAACGTGATAAGAAACTGATGTCACTTTAAGGTTTATGATGGAAAAGTTTCGAGTTATTGGATCGGATAAGCCGCTAAGCGGTGAAGTGACGATCTCAGGCGCAAAAAATGCAGCGCTACCTATCTTATTTGCTTCAATTCTTGCTGAAGAGCCAGTGGAAGTAAGTAACGTTCCTCACCTACGTGACATCGATACTACGATGGAACTGCTTAAGCGTTTAGGCGCAAAAGTATCGCGTAATGGTAGTGTTCATGTTGATGGCAGCGAAATTAATGAATTTTGTGCGCCTTACGATTTAGTGAAAACAATGCGTGCTTCTATCTGGGCTTTAGGTCCTCTAGTCGCTCGTTTTGGTGAAGGCCAAGTGTCACTTCCAGGCGGTTGTGCAATTGGTGCTCGACCTGTTGATCTGCATATCCACGGCCTAGAGCAACTAGGTGCGACCATTAAGTTGGAAGATGGTTATGTGAAAGCAAGTGTTGATGGCCGTCTGAAAGGCGCGCACATCGTGATGGATAAAGTAAGTGTGGGTGCCACCATTACTATCATGTGTGCAGCAACGCTAGCGGAAGGAACAACAGTACTCGATAACTCAGCGCGTGAGCCTGAGATTGTTGATACGGCTGACTTCCTAAACAAACTGGGTGCTAAAATTTCTGGCGCAGGTACAGATACGATTACTATCGAAGGCGTTGAACGTCTTGGTGGTGGCCAACACTCTGTGGTTGCTGACCGTATTGAAACAGGTACTTTCCTGGTTGCTGCTGCTGTTTCTGGCGGTAAAGTGGTTTGTCGCAACACCAACGCTCATCTTCTTGAAGCTGCATTAGCGAAGCTTGAAGAAGCGGGTGCGAAGGTTGAAACGGGCGAAGACTGGATCAGCCTTGATATGACAGATCGTGAGCTGAAAGCGGTGAAAATCGTAACAGCACCTCACCCAGGTTTCCCAACCGACATGCAAGCACAGTTTACTCTGCTCAACATGATGGCGAAGGGCAGTGGTGTTATCACTGAGACTATCTTTGAAAACCGATTTATGCACATTCCTGAGTTACAGCGAATGGGTGCAAAAGCAGAAATCGAAGGCAACACGGCTATCTGTGGTGAAACTGAGAAGTTAAGCGGCGCTCAAGTAATGGCAACGGATCTTCGTGCATCTGCGAGTCTAGTTATTGCTGGCTGTATTGCCCAAGGCGAAACTATCGTTGACCGTATTTATCACATCGATCGTGGCTACGATAAGATTGAAGATAAACTTTCAGCTTTAGGCGCAAACATTACACGATTTAGCGAGTCGAACTAACTTAGGTTAGTGGATTCATGAATCAGTAAGATGAAAACATAAAAGTCGGAACCTTGGTTTCGGCTTTTTTATAGTTGTATTTACCGCAAGTGAATCTATTGCCTATTTTGTGTGAATAGATGAATCAACTTGGCGGTTGTGAGGAGCAAAATGATAGCAATATTACGTATTTTCGCAGTGGCGATATTTGCGATTCTTATGTTTGTATTTGGTTGTGGCTATTGTCTATTAAGCCCACGTAACCCGAAACACGTATTTACCTTTGGCCGTTATTTCGGTCGCATGTCGAAAATCTTTGGCATGAAGTTAGAGCTTCGCATCCCGGAAGATGCTTACTCTCGTGGCCAACATGTTTATGTTGCAAACCACCAAAACAGCTGGGATCTATTTACGATTTCATCAGCGGTAACACCTAAAGTTGTGACAGTAGGTAAGAAAAGCCTAGCGTGGATGCCTCTTTTTGGTCAGTTGTACTGGTTGACGGGTAATATCCTAATTGACCGAGCTAACCGCAGCAAAGCGGTAGGTACGATCGATCAAGTGGTTACTAGTCTAAAAGAGAGTGATGTTTCGGTTTGGATGTTCCCTGAGGGGACTCGTTCTCGTGGTCGTGGTTTGTTGCCATTCAAAACGGGTGCTTTCCATGCTGCGATTGGCGCTGGCTTACCTATTATCCCTATCGTGTGCAGCTCAACAGGTGGCGTGAAGCTGAACCGTTGGAATAATGGTCATGTGATTGTTGAAATGTTGCCACCAATCAGCACTGAAGATTACGATAAGTCTAATGTTCGTCAACTGGCTAACTTAGCCCGTGAGCAGATGGCTGCTAAGCTTGAAGAGTTAGACAAAGAAGTGGTTGAGCTTAATAAGAAGTAATCATCTAAGTGAAACGATGAACAATAAAAAAGGTTGCCAATTGGGCAACCTTTTTTGTATCTGATAAACGCTCAGCTTTATGTCTGCTCATTTACTAGAAACCGTTTATTCTAGAGGTAAAAATCTATTTGCGAACCGCAATAGCTTCGATCTCGATACCTACATCTTTTGGTAGACGAGCTACTTCAACACATGAACGTGCAGGGTAGTTTGCAACACCGTGCTCATCAAAGAACTTACCGTAAACTTCGTTTACTGTGCCGAAGTCGTTTAGGTCTTTAACGAATACCGTTAGTTTTACGATGTCTTTTACAGTCAGGCCAGAAGCTTCAACAACCGCTTGAACGTTGTCTAGAGATTGGCGAGCTTGCTCTGCGATATCAGCAGATACTTCACCAGTTGCTGGGTTTACTGGGATTTGACCAGAAGTCAGAACCATATTGCCAAGGTCAACACCTTGTACGTATGGGCCGATTGCAGCTGGAGCAGATTCTGTGTGAAGTACTTTAGTCATTGGTTATTCCGTCAGTTATTGGATAAAAAGCAATTTTTAGTGTGCCTTCAAACTCAGGATAGGTAAAGAGCAAAATACCCCGCACAGGCGAGGTATTGAATAGTTTTTGCGTTCGATCGGCGTTGCCGTATGACGTTATCTTTCTGTCACGATCTCACGAGAGAATACTTTTTCGCAGTACTTACACTTCAATCGAATATCTTCTTTCTTTTCAAAGATCTTAAAGCTGCTTTCTACGGGCTCATTGTGAGTAATACAGTTGGTGTTTGGACACTCAAACACATCATTGATTTGCTCAGGAAGTTCTAGTGGTAGCTTCTTAACCACTTCGTAATCTTCGATTTGGTTTACCGTTGCGTGAGGTGCGTAAAGTGCTAACTTGCTCGCCTGTTCTTCAGTGATAAAAACATTCTCTATCTTGAGTAAGTCTTTGCCGCCTAGAGCAGAAGATGGCAGGTTTAGGCCAATCGTTACTCGCTGATTTGAGTTATGCATGTCGAACAGTTTGAGTACCTTGATCCCGATGTTGGCTGGGATATGGTCGATAACCGTTCCGTTCTTGATTGCTTCAACTTTTAATTGAGTCTCTTTAGACATGATATCTCTCCTCTACAGCGTTTCGTTAAGAACAAGGGCTAGCAGTGCTTCACGTGCGTAAACACCGTTCTCTGCTTGCTGGAAGTAGTAAGCGTAAGGTGTTTTATCGACATCGACAGTAATTTCATCAACACGAGGAAGAGGGTGAAGAACCTTTAGGTTATCACGTGCATTTTCCAGCATCGGAGCAGTCAGGATGTACGCTGATTTGATGTGCGCGTATTCCGATTCATCGAAGCGCTCTTTTTGAACTCGAGTCATGTACAAGACATCAAGCTCTGGAATGACATCTTCCATGTCTGTCAGCAGTTGATACTTGATACCCGCTTCATCAAGTTCTTCGCAAATGTAGTCTGGCATCGCCAATGCTTCAGGTGCCACGAAATAGAAACAGATGTTATCGAACTTCGCTAGCGCTTGAGTCAACGAGTGAACCGTACGGCCGTACTTAAGGTCACCAACGAATGCAACGTTGAGGTTGTCTAGGCGACCTTGTGTCTCAGCGATAGAGAATAGGTCTAATAGCGTTTGTGTCGGGTGTTGGTTTGCGCCGTCACCCGCGTTAATAACCGGTACACCGTTAGAAAACTCAGAAGCCAGACGCGCTGCGCCTTCTTGAGGGTGACGCATCACGTAAGCGTCAACGTATGAAGAGATAACCTGTACCGAGTCCGCTAGCGTTTCGCCTTTCTTTGCCAAAGAAGTGTTACCACCACTGTCGAAACCAATCACATCACCACCGATGCGTTGAATCGCAGTTTCAAAAGAGAGACGAGTTCGCGTAGAAGGTTCGAAGAAGCAGCTGGCAACAACTTTGTTCTTGATGAGTTCTGGGTTTGGCTCAGCCTTTAGCTGACCTGCCGTTTGAACAATTAATTCTAGCTCTTCACGAGAAAGCTCTGGAATTGAGATGATGTGCTTTTGATAGAGCGAATTCGCCATGATCTTCTTCCCCACAATAATGTATTGGCCATAAAAAAGCCCCCCATAATGGGAGGCTTTAAAAAAGTGCTGAAAAGCAGAATAGACGGCCTGGTAAGCATCTTAGCTTACGAGCAATATTTGGTGTTTTCACAATATCATTATGTTTTATCAAAACATTGCTTGGCGTCATTTTAACTACTCTCAGACAAATTGCCGAGAATTATACGCTTTCAATTTGTGAGCGCAAGCGATTACATCAAGCTTTTGTTTACTTTCATTATTGTCTATTGACCAAGCGTCGCGACCATCACCGCCTTGATGGTGTGCATGCGATTTTCAGCTTCATCAAATACAATCGAGTAGTCAGATTCAAACACTTCGTCAGTCACTTCCAAGCCGTTCATTCCATACTTGTCAGAGACTTGCTGACCAATCACAGTTTCATTGTTGTGGAAAGCGGGTAGGCAGTGCATGAACTTCACTTGAGGGTTACCAGTTAGCTTAATGACATCCATATTCACTTGGTATGGTTTCATTACCGCCACACGTTCGTCCCAAGCTTCAGGGGCTTCGCCCATCGAAACCCAAACATCGGTGTATAGGTAATCACAACCTTTCACGCCTTCAGCAACGTCTTCAGTTAACGTGATTTTTGCGCCAGTGTTTTGCGCAATGGTTTGGCACTCTTCAACAAGCTGCTCTTCTGGCCAAAAGGCTTTTGGCGCGACAAGGCGAATATCCATGCCCATCTTCGCGGCTCCGACTAACAGAGAGTTACCCATGTTATTGCGTGCATCGCCTAGATAAGCAAAGCTGATTTGGTGTAGATGCTTCCCGCGGGCATGCTCAAGCATAGTGAGGAAATCAGCCAAGATCTGAGTAGGGTGGAACTCATCGGTTAAGCCATTCCAAACCGGCACGCCCGCATAAGCGCCTAAGTCTTCAACGATACTTTGGCCAAAGCCACGATATTCAATGCCATCGTACATGCGTCCCAATACACGCGCCGTATCTTTCATTGATTCTTTTTGACCAATCTGAGAACCAGAAGGGCCAAGGTAAGAGACTTGAGCACCTTGATCAAAGGCGGCCACTTCAAACGCACATCGTGTTCGAGTTGATGCTTTCTCGAAGATCAAAGCAATGTTTTTGCCGTTGAGTTTCTTCTGCTCAGTGCCTGCATACTTAGCTTTTTTTAGGTCAGCAGACAGGTCGAGTAAAAACTGAATCTCTTTAGGAGTAAAGTCGAGAAGTTTTAGAAAGTTACGATTGCGAAGATTAAAGGCCATCTCTCGCTCCTTGCGTATATAGAATCAATGAAGAACTTAGTTAAACATAAAAATGCTATATTTGTGAATATTTATTTTATTAATTTGATAAAAAAGGCCAGTAAATGAATACTGGCCTAGATAAGATTATTGAGTCTGTTTAACTGAGCTCTTTGACTTAGATACCATCTCTTTCGATAGGGCAACTCATACAGCGCGCGCCGCCACGACCACGGCCTAGCTCGTTGCCAGGAATCGTTAGAACTTCGATACCCGCTTTGTCGTATTTCTCATTGGTGTAAACATTACGTTCATAACCAATCACGGTACCTGGTTTCACTGTCAGTACGTTGTTAGCGTCATTCCACTGTTCACGCTCAGCTTCGTAGTTATCACCGCCGGTAGTGATGATCTTCAGTTGATCAAGGCCTAATGCGCCTTCAATCGCTGACAGGTAGTTTTCAGCTTTCTCGACACGCATTTCGCCGTTTTCTTTTGGCGTTAAGCGCCAAGTGTCGAGGTCTTTACGAACGATCTCTGGATAGACAGAGAACGTGTCGATATCCATGTGTGTCATCACCGTATCAAGGTGCATACAAGAGCGGTGTTTTGGTAGATCGATCGCAATCACTTCGCTCGCTTGGCCTGATCTAAATAGGCTAGCCGCTAGGTTTTCGACACCTTGTGGTTTCGTACGCTCTGAAATACCAACCAGTACCGCACCTTTACCGATAACCAGTACGTCACCGCCTTCAATGTTAGCGTTGTCGTAGTGAAGGTCTTCGTCACCAAAGTACTTAATGAAATCTTGGCCTGCGAACACTGGGTGCCAGCGGTAGATAGCACGCAGGTGGTTCGTTTCACGTTGACGTGCAGGCTTCATCATTGGGTTAAGCGATACACCACCGTAAACCCAGCAAGAAGTATCTCGCGTAAATAGGTGGTTAGGCAGTGGCTCGATAACGAAATCGAGTGGTCGATGCATTTTAGGCAGCATCGATGATGATTTGATAGGAAGCTCAGAGTAGGCCAAGCCACCGAGTAAGATCGTTGCTAGATGCTCATTATCCATTTGAGCAAGGTAGTTTCTTAAGTCACGGGCGAAAGTCGGCCCATAACGGAAATCTGAGATTTGAGTATTCAGCAACCACTCACGAGCCTGAGATACGGCAAGCGTTTCTACTAGCAGGTCATGCAGCAGTAGTACTTCTACGTCTTGGCTGCGCAGCGTTTCTGCAAAGGCATCATGTTCTTCACCAGCGGCTTCAACGGCAAGTACATCATCAAATAGAAGATCATGACAGTTTGAAGGGGTGAGGTGGGTGAGTGCTCTTTCAGGTCTATTTAGGAGAACTCGTCTCAATTGACCGACTTCGGAGCCAACGTACAGCTTACTCATTTTGCATCCTTACTATTAATCCAGCGTCTATTTATGACAAGCTTGTCCGTAATATGCAAGTTTTGTAGATTGAGTTAATACAAGGTATTTGGGTAATAATTGGTCATAAAACCTGTGATTTTTAAGTTTATACAGATTAAATTCCAACTAACTGGCTATCGAACGGAACAACGTTTTTGAGGATCTATGCTCAATTCGTGGCTTGTTAGAATTGAATTTTGCTTATTAATCGTGATTTTTTATTCACTATTATGCACTTTTTGATAACAAGCTGAGGATTTATGCACCCCAAAAGCGGTTTAGCGTATGCACCTAACGTGACTAATCACGCAAGTTTTATTCAATAAGCCCTAAAGTGGCCACAAAAACGAAATGCTAAAATACGGCGCAGTTAATAAAATGTTGAAAATTTGTTTCTGTGATTTTGATTTCACTTTTGAATTGATATTGGCGCTGCGATCTCGCGATAAACTTACCTTTCTAGGCCTGATCTGGGTGGCTTTTCTGGACGATCCGTGCCATATTTCGTGACAATCAAATTTGATCTTTTCATAGTCAACACTCTGGAGCAGACACATGTCTCACGAAGATGAATATCTATCAGTAGCGGAATTAATTGAATTTCAAAAGGAAGAGACTCGCGACATCATTACAGCATTAATTGAAGATGGTAGCGATCCTGAAGCTCTATACGATATCGAGCATCACCTATTTGCTGAAGATTTCGATGTGCTTGAGAAAGCGGTTGTTGAAGCATTCAAAATGGGCTTTGAAGTGCTTGAAGCTGAAGAGACAGAAGACGAAGATGGCAATAAGCTACTTTGTTGTGATGCAACGATGCAATGCACTCTGAATGCAGAAGCGATTGATGAGCAAGTTGAGAAGCTTGTAAACCTTGCAGAGAAGTTTGACATTATCTACGACGGTTGGGGCACTTACTACGAAGGTGAAGATGCTATCTACCCAGACGAAGATGATGAAGGCGAAGAGTAATTCTTTCCCAATTTTAAAAAATGCCAGCCTCGAGCTGGCATTTTTTTACCCTCAGAAAAATAAATGTCTTTATATGCATTCATTCATTATAATGCGGTCAAAATTGATCTAGCTCAAGGAATGATATGCGGTTGCTTCTCGATGGTCTTTGGCAAATTTCGCCACTGACGGATCTCTCTATCCCACAAGATGACATCACCTTTCCGGCTCCGTTAAGCTCAAAGCTCCCTGATAGCTTGAGTGAAAGTCAAATTGCAGAGCAAGAGTGGCACCTGATGCACGACATCGAAGTGGATGACGCTATGTTAGCGTGTCCATTTGTTGAGTTAGTGATGGCTGGAGTCGATTATTTTGCTGAAGTTCGACTTAATGGTGTGGCTGTTTTTGATTGTGATGGTAGCCAAGCTGAATACCGTAAAGATATCCGTCCTTATATGCAGTCCGGCCGAAACCGTTTCGAGATCCTTTTCCTTGAAGAAGAGGAGAGCCTATTGCTTGAAGAAGACATGGATGACTCTGTATCTTCACAGGCTATCGCTAAATCTGATTCACGCATCGGGATTTGGCAAGCGCCATACCTGCAGTTCGTTCGAAACGTCAAGCTAGAGCAAGTTGTCACAGAGCAGATCTGGCACCACGGTGGTGGCTGTGAGTTTAAAGTGGATGTTATCTATCAAACGCTAAAGGCGGGGGTAGTATCGGCATCCATCAAGTTTAATGGTATGACTCTCGTGATGCCGATTGATGTACGCGCTGAACATACTGGCGTCGTGTTCCAGGTCGAAGCTCCTATCATTTTTGATATTGAGAATCCTAACCCCAAGTATCTATACCCATTAGAAGTGGTACTTGATGGGCAAGAAGAGAGTTCTTTTGTTGCCTTGAACCCAACTTCTTGCGTCAGTAACTTTCTACGTTAACTCCGTATATTTTAGCGTTATCTTCTTTCGCTATAGCGGCGCATTCTGCTTATAACGACTTGGCCATGACAACCTCACAAGCGTCGTGGCCTGTTTCTCCCCAAGCTGACTCAAGATGCTCAAACTCAAGCTTCTCATAGAGTTTGACCGCAGCACCCAAGCACTTCGTCGTTTCTAAATACATGTGTTGATACCCAAGTTGCTTGGCTTGCTTTAAGCTCAAAGCGACAATTCGCTTGGCTAGGCCATGCCCTCGAGTTTGCGGTAAGAAGTACATCTTTTGTAGCTCACACACATTGGGTTTACCTGCTAGAGGGGCAAAGCCACCGCCTCCGACGATCTTTCCGTTGTGTTCGATAACCCAGTACATTGCATTCGCTTGGCTATAGACAGAGTACATATCATCGAGTGTTGGGTCGGCTACGCCATAACCTTTATCTTCTGTGAGTCCATGCTCAGCCGAAACTTGGCGAATGATTTGTGCGATGCTTGGGTTGTCTTGCGGTGTAATGGGTCTAAGGGTGAACTCAGCAATTTGTTCCATGATCTGCCTATGAAAGGGTCACTAATATGTGACCCAATATATGGTGACTAAGCATGTTGGTGCAAACAGAATTGTTGTTGTGCCATTTGGTCGCCTGATTTACGTAACCAGACTTTCTCGTGGAAGTAGTAAGCAACGGTATTTAAAGTTGGCTCTAGCAAAGCCATCACGCCGCCTATGAAAGCATCTCCAGTCAACAAGTAGACAACGGTAAAGGCAACACTAAAGTGGATGGTAGCAAAGCTTGCTGTTTTTAATTTGGTCATCCACTGGCGAGCTTTAAGAGCTGGAACTTGAGCCCACGCCTTTTCATGAAAATAGAAGGCAACAGTATTCACAGAGGGCTCAATCATAGCGATTAAGCTACCAATTAAGATGTCGCCTGTTAGTACATAAGCGACACTAAATGCGATAGTAAAATGTAATGCAGCAAAGGTTAGTGTCTTTTTCATGATAATTACTCAGTCGTTGTGTTGTTTTGATAGGTCTATTATTGAGAATTATTATCATTAAGTATAATGGGAAGTAGAGATTAATTTGATAGATGAAACCTATCAATCAGTGCGGCTAGAGTGAGAAGCATTGGAATATTGGAATCAGGGACATAAAAAAAGGCTGGTCACCAAGACCAACCTTTCTATTTAGACCGAGAAGTTTGAAGCCTTCTCGTTCACTCGGTTTTAAAGCGCAGCGATTGTCGCTTTTTGCTCTTCAAGCTTAACAAGAGTTTCCTTGTAGCCTTCAAGCTTTTCACGCTCTTTCGCGATAACTGCTTCTGGTGCTTTAGCAACGAAACCTTCGTTACCTAGCTTACCTTCGATACGTTTAATCTCGCTGTGAGTCTTAGCGACTTCTTTATCTAGACGAGCAAGCTCTGCATCTTTGTCGATAAGACCCGCCATTGGGATCATCAACTCAGATTTGCCAACCAGTTTAGTTGCACAAGCAGGAGTCTCTTCACCATCAGCTAGAACTTTAATATCGTCTAGCTTAGCTAGAGAAGTAAGAACGATCTTGTTCGCTTCGATACGAGCGGCATCTTTCTCATCAGCAACCTTGATCATTACTTCTAAGCCTTGGCTTGGTGCAATGTCGTATTCCGCACGTAGGTTACGGATAGCAGTGATGAAAGTCTTAACCCATTCGATGTCGTCAACGATCTCAGCATTGAAGTTAGCTTCATTAAACTGAGGAAGCGCTTGAGTCATGATTGTCTCGCCTTCAACGCCGTCTACTAGCGGCTTAACGCTCTGCCAGATAGATTCAGTGATGTAAGGAAGAACAGGGTGAGCAAGACGCAGAGTCTTCTCAAGAACCGTGATAAGCGTGTAACGAGTCGCTTGTTGTTGAGCTTCAGTACCTTTCCAAAGAACAGGTTTAGTTAGCTCTAAGTACCAGTCACAGAATTGGTTCCAGATGAATTCGTAAAGCGTGTTTGCTGCCATGTCTAGACGGTAGTTGTCTAGGTGAGCATTAAACTCTTTCACTGCAACTTCAAACTGAGACTCAATCCACTTATCGGCTAGAGAGAATTCCATGTTTGCACGGTCTTCTACAGACAGTGACATGCCACAGTCGTGCTCTTCTGTGTTCATCAGTACGTAACGGCTTGCGTTCCATAGCTTGTTACAGAAGTTACGGTAACCTTCAAGACGCTTCATGTCCCAGTTGATGTCACGGCCAGTTGAAGCCATAGCAGCAAGAGTGAAACGCAGTGCGTCAGTACCGTAGGGTTCGATACCGTTTTCGAATGTTTTACGTGTGTTCTTTTCGATCTTAGCAGCCAGTTTAGGTTGCATCATGTTGCCACAACGCTTCTCTACTAGCTCTTCAAGGCCGATGCCGTCAATCATGTCGATTGGGTCAAGTACGTTACCTTTCGACTTAGACATCTTATCGCCGTTTTCATCACGGATAAGACCTGTCATGTAAACAGTTTTGAAAGGTACTTGAGCCTTGCCATCTTCGTCTTTCACGAAGTGCATGGTCATCATGATCATACGAGCAACCCAGAAGAAGATAATATCAAAACCAGATACTAGTACTTCAGATGGGTGGAATGTTTTCAGTGCTTCAGTATCTTCAGGCCAGCCTTGTGTGCCGAACGTCCAAAGTGCAGAAGAGAACCAAGTATCCAGTACGTCGTCGTCTTGCTTAAGCACAACAACAGGCGCTAGGTTGTTCTTTTCACGAACTTCTTCTTCAGTGCGACCTACGTAAACTTTACCATCGTTGTCGTACCATGCTGGGATACGGTGGCCCCACCAAAGTTGACGAGAGATACACCAGTCTTGCACGTCACGCATCCACGCGAAGTACATGTTTTCGTACTGCTTAGGTACGAATTGGATTTGACCATCTTCAACCGCTTTAACTGCAGGTTCTGCAAGAGGTGCTGTGCGCACGTACCATTGGTCAGTCAGCATTGGTTCGATAACCACGCCACCACGGTCGCCGTAAGGGACAGTCAGGTCGTGATCTTTGATCTCTTCAAGAAGACCAAGCTCATCGAATTCAGCAACGATAGCTTTACGTGCAGCAAAACGCTCCATACCTTGGTACTTAGCAGGGATACCTGTTGAGTAAACATCGCTTTCTTCGCCGTTAGTCGTGAAGACTTCAGCAGCATCACGGATATCAGCATTGAACGTTAGGATGTTGATCATCGGTAGGTTGTTGCGCTTACCCACTTCGTAATCGTTAAAGTCATGAGCTGGAGTGATCTTCACACAACCCGTGCCTTTTTCCATGTCTGCGTGCTCATCGCCTACGATAGGGATAAGACGGTTTACAACAGGAAGTAGGATTTCTTTGCCGATAAGATCTTTGTAACGAGGATCTTCTGGGTTAACAGCAACACCAGTATCGCCAAGCATGGTTTCAGGACGAGTAGTCGCAACAACGATGTAGTCTTTACCATCTGCCGTTTTAACACCGTTCGCTAGCGGGTAGCGGAAGTGCCACATGAAACCTTTTTTGTCTTTGTTTTCAACTTCAAGATCCGAGATTGCAGTGTGCAGTTTAGGATCCCAGTTTACTAGACGTTTACCACGGTAGATTAGGTCTTCTTCGTATAGACGAACAAACACTTCTTGAGTCGCAGCCGATAGGCCGTCATCCATAGTGAATCGTTCACGATCCCAATCTACAGATGCACCAAGACGACGAAGTTGTTGAGTGATCGTGCCACCTGATTCGCCTTTCCATTCCCAGATCTTGTCGATGAAAGCTTCACGGCCGTAGTCGTGTTTTGTTTTGCCTTCTTCGGCAGCAATCTTACGCTCAACAACCATTTGAGTTGCGATACCTGCGTGGTCAGTACCCACTTGCCAAAGCGTGTTTTTGCCTTTCATACGTTGAGCACGGATAAGCGTATCCATGATCGTATCTTGGAACGCGTGACCCATGTGTAGGCTGCCAGTGACGTTCGGTGGCGGGATCATGATGCTGTAAGCTTCTTTTGATGTGTCACCGTGTGGCTTAAAGTAGCCTTTCTCTTCCCAAGTCTTATACAGAGCTTGTTCGATTGATGTTGGGTTGTATGTCTTTTCCATAGTGCTCTTAAACGGATACTGTGAATGGTTAATCGTGGTCAAACTTCATAAGTGAAGCTTCTTGAATCTAAATCCAAAGATAGCTTTAACTATGAGGTTTGACTATGGATGTTGAATCTCGATAGTTTGTAGCTGATATCTAGCTTGACGGTAAATTTTATACCTTTCTCGAGCGAGTTGCTTAGCTTTTTCTTCGCAAGGGACGAAGTCTATCACCTGAGCAAAGGCGTTCGCAAAGGTTGTATGATTATCGGCCAGATTAATTACTAGCTGACGATTCCAATTATGTTTTACGCCTTGATAGCCAATTTCGATGTTGGTTGAATACTTCGGGCCTTCGCCAACCAAGTTGTGCGCAATAAAATCACAGGGTTCGACTTGCCAGAAAACTTCAGCAATACGCTCGGCATGCTCTTTGTCATTACAGTTGAGATAAAGTTTAGCGCCTTGTTTTGCAAAGTGCTGAGCAAGAAACAGCACATAGTGAGCAAAACCATCTTCGCTGGCTTGCGGGCTGTCTGAAGGCACAATGTAAAATGTAGCAGTCTGCATACTTAATACTCGAACTGAAAATCGTGGATATCAATGTTACTTGGTTAACAGGGTCTAACAAATAGCGCTTATTAAAAAAGGGCCCGTAGGCCCTTTTTATTATTTTGAAGATTGCTCTTCAGTCTCTTGGCCGCTGCGGTTCAATAAGAATTGGACTAGCATTGAGACAGGACGACCTGTCGAGCCTTTCGCTGCGCCTGACTTCCAAGCTGTACCAGCACTGTCGATGTGTGCCCAGTGGTACTTCTTAGTGAATTTAGACAGGAAACAACCAGCAGTGATTGTGCCGCCAGGACGGCCACCGATGTTCGCCATATCAGCGAATGGGCTGTTTAGCTGCTCATGGTACTCGTCTGCCATTGGTAGACGCCATGCACGGTCACTTGCTTGCTCTGAAGCATTAACAAGTTCGTGAGAAAGTGGGTTGTGGTTCGATAGAACGCCACTGATGTGGTGACCTAGAGCGATAACACATGCGCCAGTTAGCGTAGCAACATCGACAACACAGTCAGGTTCAAAACGCTCAACGTAAGTTAGAGCATCACATAGAACCAAGCGACCTTCAGCATCAGTGTTGAGTACTTCAACCGTTTGGCCTGACATTGTCGTTAGGATATCACCTGGACGGTAAGCATTGCTGCCCGGCATGTTTTCACAACCGGCTAGGATACCAACCACGTTAATAGGCAGGTTCAGCTTAGCCAGTGCTTTCATTGTACCGAATACAGACGCCGCACCACACATGTCGTACTTCATCTCATCCATGCCTTCACCAGGCTTAAGCGAGATACCGCCTGAATCGAAAGTCAGACCTTTACCTACTAATACAATCGGCTTCGCATCTGGATCCGGAGCGCCTTTGTATTCCATGATAGACATCATCGATTCATTTTTAGAGCCACGGCCAACTGCTAGGTATGATGTCATACCCAGTTTTTCCATCTCTTCTTCGCCAATGATCTTAGTCTTCACTGTCTCGTAATCGTCGGCTAAACGACGAGCTTGAGAAGCAAGGTAAGCAGGGTTTGCGATGTTTGGTGGCATGTTGCCTAGATCTTTAGACGCTTTTACACCTGAAGCAATAGCAAGGCCGTGAGAGATTGCTTTCTCACCCAGGCTCAATTCGCGACGTGTTGGTACATTGAATACCAATTTACGTAGTGGGCGACGAGTCTCTGGCTTGTTGCTCTTGAATTGGTCAAATGTGTAAAGACCATCTTTAGTCGCTTCTACCGCTTGGCGAACTTTCCAATAAGTGTCGCGACCTTTAACGTGAAGTTCTGTAAGGAAACATACAGCTTCCATAGAACCTGTTTCGTTTAGTGTACTGATGGTTTTTTGGATAATTTCTTTGTATTGACGCTCGCCTAGCTCACGTTCTTTACCACAGCCTACCAGTAGAACACGTTCTGAAAGTACACCAGGTACTTGATGCAGTAGTAGCATCTGGCCAGGTTTACCCTCTAGATCACCGCGACGAAGCAGTGAACTAATGTAGCCATCGCTAATCTTATCTAATTGCTCGGCTACTGGAGAAAGGCGGCGCGGTTCGAATACACCGACAACGATACATGCGCTGCGCTGTTTCTCTGGGCTGCCACTTTTTACACTGAACTCCATGCGTACTCCTACATCCTGAAGACAAATCGAACTAAATGTTAGATAATGGGTTCTTACTTGTTGGATCCTATAATGGAACTAACCTTAAAGAAGAACGCTAACACTTAGCTAAAAATTTAAAAAAATAAAAGGTTCAACGGGAAATTATAGTGATTCAATCAAAAAAACAAGTTTTGTATAGGTAATTTGAGCGTGATTATTGTTAGATATTTGATCCGCGAGACAATCAAGAGCCAATTTGCGATCTTTTTTGTTCTCTTTCTCGTGTTTCTCAGCCAAAAATTCATCAGTGTTTTAGCGGATGCCTCTGATGGTGATATCCCTGCGAGTCTTATATTGTCGATTGTTGGCTTAAATATGCCAGCGATGGGCCTATTGATGCTTCCACTCAGTATCTATATTGGTATTTTGCTTACTTTTGGCCGCCTTTACGCTGAAAGTGAAATAGTGGTCATGAACGCCACCGGTATCGGTAATAAATTCCTGATCCAATCTGCGCTTTACCTCGCTTTAATTACGGCATCTGTTGCAGCCTTTAACTCATTTTGGTTATCTCCTTGGTCACAAGACAAAGTTGAACAAATGTATGAAGAAGTAGCTGCAGAGAACAGCGTTGATTTGCTACCAAAAGGTAAGTTTGAAGGTACGCCGGATGGCTCTTCTGTCGTGTTTATTGATGATATCGACGGTAATAAGTTAGAAAACGTGTTCGTAGCTCAAATGCGTCCGCGTGATTCTGTACTGCCAAGTGTGATGTTCTCGAAGTCAGGTGATGTAAAAGAGCTCAGTGATGGTCGCCAAGTGATCGTAATGTACGATGGTACTCGTCATGAAGGCATTCCGACTCGCCTCGACTACAGGGTGACGCACTTTGAAGAATACGAAGGCCTGATTGGTCAGCGTGAAGTTGAGAAGAAAGGTCGAGACTGGGAAGCGATCCCTACGCTTGAACTGATTGGTAACTCAAATAATAGTGCGAAAGCAGAGTTGCAGTGGCGTATTTCTTTGGTACTTTGTATTCCATTGTTGACCATGCTTGTCGTGCCACTGTCTGCGGTAAACCCTCGACAAGGTCGTTTTGCGAAAATCGGCCCAGCAATACTGATTTATCTCACCTATTTCTTAGCAATCAGTGCAACCAAGTCTTCAATCGAAGAGGGGAGCATTCCTGCGGTAATCGGCATGTGGCCAATCAATGCGTTATTGTTATTTGTCGCGATTGGTGCCAACTTTATGGATAGCGTGCCAGTAAGGCGTTTGAAAGAAAAATTCAAGAATAAGAGGTTGGCTTAAGCCGTGTTTAAGATTCTCGATTTATATATAGGCAGAACCATCATCGCAACGACGTCACTGGTATTGGTGACGTTTGTTGGTCTCTCTGGGATCATCAAATATGTAGAACAGCTAAGAAAAGTTGGCCGTGGTACATACGATCTATTACAAGCGCTGTATTTCGTTTTATTGAGTATCCCTCGTGATATCGAAATGTTCTTTCCAATGGCTGCATTGCTTGGCGCATTGATAGGGCTTGGTATGCTTGCTGCAAGTTCTGAGCTTGTCGTTATGCAGGCAGCTGGTTTCTCTAAGTTAGATATCGGCCTATCAGTACTTAAAACAGCTATTCCACTGATGATCGTGGTGACATTGCTTGGTCAATGGGGAGCACCGCAAGCGCAGAAAATGGCTCGTGATTTAAGAACTATCTCGATTGCTGGTGGTAATATTATTTCGACGCAAAGTGGTGTCTGGGCTCGTGATGCCAATGACTTCATCTTCATTGTCAAAATCGATGACCAGAAGCTATATGGAATGAACATGTGGCGCTTTGATGAAAACAAGGCACTTAAAACCGCTATTTATTCTGACGAAGTTGATTACGTTGGAGACAACGTGTGGACGATGAAGGATGTAGAGATCACGTCTTTTGAAAACGAACTTCAAATTACTAAAGAAAGTTTACCGACTTACTCTTGGGAAACGTCATTAGCTCCAGATAAGTTGGCGATAGTAACGGTTAAACCAGAAGAGCTATCGTTAAGTGGGTTGTATGATTATGTTTCTTATCTGAAGGCGTCAGAGCAAGATGCATCACGCTATGAATTGGCGCTGTGGAGAAAGATAACCCAGCCAATTTCGATCGCGGTTATGATGTTGATGGCACTGTCGTTTATCTTTGGTCCTTTGCGTAGTGTGACCATGGGTGCGAGGATTTTGTCAGGTGTTATTGCTGGCTTTACCTTCTATATATCCAGTGAGTTCTTTGGCCCAGTGAGTTTGGTTTATCAAATACCACCCGCCTTTGGCGCAATAGCCCCGAGCGTGGTGTTCCTTGGAATTGCCATCATGCTCTTGAGGCGGAAACTGTAAATAGTAAAAAGGAAGGCATAACGCCTTCCTTTTTTGATCTTGATTGGAGCTAACTTAAATCACATTATCGTGCTTGTGGTAACACAACGACTTCGGTCTTTGCCCAGATATCGTGAAAGCCACGTTTTTCAGGATCGAATGGAACACATAGGTTTGCCAGTCCAAAACCTGAAGTACCTAAACGAATCAGCGCCTGAGTTACTGTGATCGCTGAGCCATCTTTGTTTTGAACGCGCAGCTTCCAAGCTCTCATGCCGAGAGTTTGACCAGCTCTAGTCCAGAAGAACACGAAGAAATATACCCAAACGGCGACTAAGTAAAAGGTATATGCAGGGCTCCAAATCGGATGGTTGGTTAAGAAGTCACTAACATCGGCATAACCGCTGTGGTTAAAAATGCCGAGAGCCATGAGCGCGTGCAGTAGAGCGACAATGACGCCAGCCGCCAACATTTCAATAGCGATTACGATCAGAGCGTCGTAGAACAAGGCACCAAATCGGCGCATGACTCCTGCTGGTGGCAGAGTGTTTGTTGATGTCATGTGTTATTACTTCTTTAAAAATTAAGGCGTCAGAATATAGTTTAAGGCTTAGCCTGAAAAGAGACATGACGCACAGCTTATGACTTAGTGGCGAAATTATCGGCAAACACACATGAATTCAAGTTTTTATACTTGCCACATCAGTTCGCATACGTATAATGCCAAACATCGAAAGGGCAATGCCCCAAGATAATGCCGGTATGGTGAAATTGGTATACACGACGGATTCAAAATCCGTTGCCTTCGGGCGTGGCGGTTCAAGTCCGCCTACCGGTACCATATTTAAATGACAAAGCCTCGACGAAAGTCGGGGCTTTGTTGTATCTGGGATATAGGAAGCGTTGCCTTCGCGGTGACGGCAGGAATGCCTGTCCAATCAGTCCGCCTACCGGTACCAAACATAGAAAGGTCGCTTTTATAGCGACCTTTCGTCGTTTTGGGCGTTTGTGAATTTTAAATCCAGCGTGTCGGCTTGGATGCAAGCCCAGTCAAGTCACCTACCGGCACCATATTTAAATGACAAAGCCTAGATGAAAATCGGGGCTTTGTTGTATCTGGGGTATAGGAAGCATTGCCTTCACGGTGGCGGCAGGTATGCCTGTTCAATCAGTCAGATCTTGATGTTTCATTCCTAAATTTCATCATTTCTCTTCGTAATCTAATGTGCCAATGAATTAATTATCTTAAATCAGAATGTTACCTTTAATTCTCACATCTATTGTCTATGTTTAAGATAGATCATAAAGGAGAGAGATATGCTGAAAGTAACCCCTTACTTATTTTTTGATGGTCGTTGTAATGAAGCATTGGACTTTTATCACAAGTGCTTTGGTGGTGTAGTTTTATCAAAACAACTATTTAGTGACGCACCACAGGTAATAGAGGGTGCTCAGCCTGATTGGGTTATGCACGCAGAGTTTGAAGCATTCGGTATGAAGCTTATGATGTCAGATGGCGTCAAAGCGAAAGAATTAGAAGGAAACAATCTTGCACTCTCCCTTGTTACTGAGGATACGACGACTCAAGAGCAAATCTTTGAAAAGCTCAAGAAGGGAGGGCGGATAATGACTCCACTCGCAGATACTTTTTGGGGGGCTCGATTTGGCAAAGTAGAAGATAAATTCGGTATACGCTGGATGGTGCACTGCGACTCTTTAAGTTGAGCCTGTGAAATTGGATAGTGAAATTGCTGCTTGGTTTTATTAGAATTATAAATAGAGATTAATCATCAATATTATATATAAAATGGGCAGCATAAAGATTACCGTAGATCGCATTCAGCCCGGTCTGCATATACGACTCCCCGTAAAATGGAATGAACACCCATTTTTATTCAACAGCTTTAAAATCAAAGATGACGCTCAAGTAAAAGTAATTCGACATCTTGGGATTAAGCACGTCTATATAAACCTGAGTCAAAGTGATACCTCACCTTTACCTGTTAATCACGTAGGTGAACAAGAAGTCGATATTGATTCACAGGTAAGCCTTGAAACGGAAAGAATGTGGAAAGATAAGCATGAGCGTATCGAAACCCTTAGCTCTTACCGCCGCAGGGTGAGTCATTGTGAGAGAGAGTTTGAACGTTCGCTTGCTCGAATGCGATCTGTGATGACCAAGATCCGTAACAGACCTTTAGATGCGGTAGGGGAGGTTAAGGCTCTTGTTGATGATATCGTTGAAACTCTAGTGAGCGATGATAACGTCACCTTGCACCTTATGAATGCTAAAGCGGATTTCGAAGATATTTACTTTCATACTCTAAATGTTTCGGTTGTTGCACTGATGATAGGTAAGGCCAAAGGCTATAACACACAGCAATTGAAAGACCTCTCATTCGCAGCGTTGTTTCACGATGTAGGCAAGATCAAAATACCAGTCGCGATACTAAGAAAGCAGAGTGCACTAACGGTGCCAGAAGAGAACTACCTGAAGCTTCATACTAAATACGGTGCGGATATTGTATCGGCAATTGATGACTTTCCTGAAAGTGCTAAAAAGGTGATCGCTCAACATCATGAGATGAATGATGGTTCTGGCTACCCCGAGGGCTTAAAAGAACATGAGATTGATGAATTTGCCAAGATAGTCGCCGTGGCTAATGCATTTGATAACCTTTGCCATGGTAAAACGCAATCTCAACAAATGATCCCGTATTTGGCACTGTCCCACCTATATAAGAGCTGCAAGCATCTATATAGCCAAGATAACTTGGGGCTGTTAGTTAAGTTCATGGGAGTCTATCCACCAGGAACTGTAGTACAGCTTTCAAATGATTCTATTGGGATTGTGATATCCGTTAACGCTAAACATATGCTTTATCCAAATGTACTTATCTATGATCCTAGCGTGCCAAGAACCCAAGCTCCGATCATTGACCTCTTTATTAAAGAGATCAAAATCGTTAATGCCGTTCATCCAAGCAAATTACCTGAACAAGTTCGAGAGTATCTAAACCCTAGGGCTCGTTTATCTTACTTTTTTGATAGTGGAGAGTAGTTACCCACAGGTTGTTGTGGGTAATTTGTTCGAAACTTGGGGTGAAAGTGGTATAAATAAGCCCTTGGTTGAAATGTCTTCGCTTAACCTCTTTTTTTAATAAAAAACGCATTTATTGCTTGCCAATATGAGCGGCATCTCTATAATGCCGCCTCACTGACACGGCAGACGCCACAAGGCTTCAGCGAGA
>NZ_JBFSRM010000025.1:34999-75911 GCF_041465805.1 Vibrio sp. 10N.239.311.G01 | reverse complement strand
TGATATTCATCAACGAGTGCCCACACAGATTGATAGGTTTAAATTGTTAAAGAGCGCTAGCGTTTTGTGATTCACATCTCAGTCGCTAGGGGTGCGTACTATACCTGCACCACTTTGAGAGTCAAGGGTTATTTTCAAACTCTTTTTCTCTACCGATTTCGCTGTGTGACTTTCGTCTCACTCCGTGTCGGTGAGGCGGCATTATAGAGAGATTGAGATGGAGCACAAGGGCTTTTTGAAATAAAAGTTTTGTTCGCCTAAAAAGCCACCAGATCCGCATTTTTCGAATAAAAACTAAACATTTGAGACGTATCACAGCAATACATTGGAAAAATGGAAGCCATGAACGTAAGATTCATGTGTCTATTTTGTTAATGGTAGATGCGTCTATTTCGTTTATTAATATGTAGTATTCCGATATGAACTCAAAAAAATCGATGTTGTTAATTGTCGCACTGGCTGTATTAGGCGGCATTGTTTTCTCTCAGGTAGATATATCGCCTGCAATTACCTTTATCCTTGGTGTCTTGGCTTCCGCTTTTGTTGTTAACTTTTCAAGCACCGACTCAAAATCAGATTCAGAACCTAAGGCTTCAACCAAAACACTTTATGTGGGTAACCTTCCATACAAAGCGAACGAATCACATGTACGTGAATTATTCTCAGAGCATGGTGAAGTATTTGCAGTACGTTTAATGAAAGACAAACGTACTGGTAAAAGAAGAGGCTTTGGATTTGTTGTTATGGCAAGTAATGATGTGAATCATGCAATCTCTGCACTTAACGATAAAGATTACATGCAACGCACTTTAAAAGTACGTGTTGCAAATGATCCTAAACATCCTGAAGCGGACGAATCTGAACTGAGCTAAACCCTAACTGCTTTAACATACTATTTAGTGCACTTTCTTTTTTAGGAAGTGCACTACAAAAAACTTCACGTACTCCCCCTTCTTTATTAACGCTTTCCAAACCCAACAAATCTTGAACCCGCTTAGCTATCGCTTTACCAGAATCTATCAGCACTACACTTTCACCTAGTACTTGTTGAATCTCTGATTTGATCAATGGGAAATGAGTACATCCTAATACAGCCACATCAATTGTGTTGATCATCGGCTGAAGGATTTGCTGTAACTCTTCAAGGCTAATCTCCTCGCCTCTGAGTTTATCTTCGGCCATATCCACCAGCCGAGTAGAACCCAACAGCTCTACTCTTTTATTACTCGAGAAGTTTTTGATGAGCTCGTGTGTGTATTCACGAGTAATCGTCGCGGGAGTCGCAATAAGGCCAACCGCTTTATTAGCCAGTAACGAAGCAGGTTTGATTGCCGGGACTACGCCGACAATAGGGATAAGGTTATTAGCGCGAAGTGTCGGCAGGACTATCGTACTGGCCGTATTACAAGCTATCACCACGATATCAATAGCGTGACTCGCCACAAAACTGGCGACGATACTTTGGACTCGCTGAATAAGGACTTGCTGATCGAGCTCACCATAAGGGTAAGCCTCGTTATCGAATACATAGATATAGTTGTGATTGGGTAGTAACTGGCTTATCTCTTTATATACAGACAGACCGCCAACTCCAGAATCAAAGACCAATATGTTTTTTTGTATGCTTTCCGACACAACCATTACCTGTAATAAGTTCCGCAGCAATGATACCCCTTCACCTAGTTTTCGCCAATCATCACTCTACATAATGCAAGCTCGGTAGCGTTGATGCCCAAAGCGCTCACCCTGCTCTACATTTTCTAGCTCTATCTTAAGCTTACCTTTAAAGCATGGCGCTGACGTGACTAAGGTATGGAACTCACCATCTTCTCCACATGGGTCGACGTGACTTGGCAAACTGTCTATTAGTTCAGGCGTGTATTCTTTCCCGCAATAGCTCATGTCTAATGCATCGCTATCAACTGTGACGAGAAAGGTTTCGATTCCTCTATTTATGATTTCTTGAGCCAGAGTTTGGCTACTCTCTCCCATTAGGGGAAACACACACTCCCAACCCGCTGGTTCTATATAGCTTCTTCGGTAATCGGCAATGCCATTACAGAACATGTCTCCAAACGCGACCGCATCAATTGATAAGCCAGAACTTTTAAGTGCGGAGACAATAGTACTTTGATAAATCTCATTACTAGGGAACACTTCTGGAAGCTCAATCGTAACTAATGGCAACCCGACTAACTTAGCTTGCATAGCAACCACATCAATCGGAGTCACTTGGAAAGGAACTTCATCTCCAACATACGTCGTATAGAGAGCTACAACTTCATATTCGGAGCTTTCAAGTAGACGCTCCAGGGTTAATGTCGAGTCTTTACCTGACGACCAACTTATGATGACTTTCTTTTTCATTGATATACCCAATAAGAAAAAACCGCCCGAAGGCGGTTTAGATGTAAATTAGAATTGATAAGCTAGATTAGCAAAGTACCTGCGTTCAGGAGCGTTATATCCTAGCGTTGTTTGGTATTTCTCGTTAGTTAAGTTATCAACTCGACCACGAACAACTAGCTCAGGGGAAATCCAATACCCCACAGAAACATCCCACAAGCTCACTGATGGCAAAATATTATCTGGATCGGTTGTTTCTTTTGGATTACCCGCTCTATCACCCGTGTATGTATAAGTAAGGTTCACATCAAAATCTTCATATGAAGCATCCATCAACCACTTGTAGTTTTCATCAGCACGCTTCGCTAATTTGTTGCCCGCAGAGTCTTTATGATCTTTAAACTCAGCAACAACCGTGTGATGGATAAACCACGTGTCAAAATTACCTGTGATTTCTAAACCTTTAAGTTTTGCATCTACGTTTTGAGGATACCAAAATGGGCTACCTTCATACCAAATAATTAAGTTATCGACTTCATTATCGTATGCAGTCACATCCAGCTTGAATAAATCGAATTCACCGGTGTATCCAATTTCGCGATTTTCGGCCTCTTCAGGTTTTAGGTCTGAGTTTGTTGTTAGATCAGAATAGCTCGGAGCTTTAAATGATGTACCTGCGGCAGCTCTTAACGAGTGTTTCTCCGTTAGGTAATAGCGAGTCCCTAAAGACCAAGTCGTATGATTATCGTATGTATCGTGTTTATCGTTACGCACACTACCTACGATTTGAACATCACCGAATCTAAGTTCAGAAGAAGCGTAAACACCCGTCGTATCGCGAGACTCACCAGCTAGAGCATCAGGAGATCCATATGACAAAGCATCATCATCAAGCTTTTCTCTACGCCAATCTGCGCCAGCACCAACAGAAACGTTCTCGTTGATGTAATACTGATTTAAGAACTGTAAGTTCGTTAGGTCTATTTTCTTTTTAGTACCAGCATTATCTTTACCCTGAGCTTGAGAATAGTCTAGGTTCTCGATCGCTTGTTGATTAGCCCTAAGAGTCGAGCTTAAGTTATCACCTTTATAATCAAGAGCAGCTGTAACACTCAGATTCTCAGAGTAGCCATAGTTCTTACCACCAGAATCGTACTCAGTTAAACTATCGAACCAGCGAACTGAAGCACTACCTGAAAAGGCCTCATTAATAGGTTGAGAATACGATGCAAAAAGATTTTGGCTTTCATACCCATAATTAAGTCCAGTAGCAGGATCTTTGATATCGTAACCTTCAGTCTCATCAAAACCACCAGCGAGCTTTAATGTTCCACCATTAGACAAATTACGGGTCGTTGAAAAATTAGCTTCCTTTTGAGCGTCGCTACCAGCTCCAACGGAAATCATTGTCGATTCAGTTGAACTACCAGAGGCTGTAATAACATTAATTACACCCGCTACAGCATCAGAACCATAAAGAGCTCCGCCAGAACCACGAATCACTTCAACTCTCTCAATAATGCCTACTGGGATATGATTAAAATTAATACCGCCAGCAGCAGAGTCAATACGGACACCATCAACTAGAAACAATACTTGATCACTATTATAGCCGCGCATAAAAACAGATGCGCTATGTCCACGTCCGCCACTTTGAGAAACTTCAACGCCAGGTACTCGTTTCAATACATCCACTAGAGATTTAGCTTGGGTTTCTTCGATTTCTTGTTTAGAAACAACCGTTGTTGATGCAATAACATCACTTAAAGGCTGCTCAAAACGGTTAGCCGTAACCACCATGGTTTCGTCAGTAGATACTTCTTGTGCGTGTAAATTGGAGATAGGTGAAAGTAGCGATGCTACAGCAACCGCTAAAAGGGATTTGTTCATGTTGTGATCCTAAATCGCGTAAAGTCCTACCAAGCCACATTGTATGGCTTAGCCGCTGGCAGGTATTCGGACTCAAGAGCACAACCTTATGGTTACCTGATATTCGACTTCCCACAAAACGCTATTTGCAGTGTCTTTGAATACTCGTTCTCTCTTACCGCTGCGCGTCAGTTCTGGATTCACACCAGATTCCCTCTTCAGCCATCTATACATCTAAATGGCACCAGCTTGCCGAAGATAGTATTGACCTCTGAATCATTTGTCTAGTCTAAGATAGTTATAAGCTATAGTTTTCATGGCCTATTTACACTGATTGGCTCTCAACACTGGACAAGCGCCTGTGATTGAATAAAATCTGCGCTCTTGATTTAAAAGCACGACAGCAAAAGGCATAACAATGGCGAATTTAGATGTAAACCCGCAACGCTACCAAGAACAACTGGCAGAAAAGACTGAGCGTCTTACTGAAATGTTCTCAGAATATAATGTGCCTGAGCTGGAAGTGTATGAATCTCCAGAACAACACTACCGCATGCGTGCTGAGTTCCGCGTGTGGCATGAAGGTGACGATATGTATTACGTCATGTTCAATCAAGAGACCAAAGAAAAATATCGTGTAGACCAGTTCCCTGCTGCTAGTCGTCTTATTAATGACTTGATGCCTTTGTTAGTCGATGCAATGAAGGACAACCATTCTCTACGCCACAAGCTATTCCAAGTAGACTTCCTATCTACACTAAGCGGCGAAATTTTGGTGTCACTGCTTTACCACCGTCAATTGGGTGAACAGTGGATTCAAGATGCTAAAGCACTTAAACAGCAATTAAACGATGAAGGTTTCAATCTAAACCTGATTGGCCGTGCGCGTAAGATGAAAATCGTACTAGACCGCGACTACGTCATTGAAAAGCTAGACGTGAATGGTGACAGCTACATCTACCAACAAGTAGAAAACAGCTTTACTCAACCAAACGGCAAAGTAGCAGAGAAAATGTTGGAATGGGCTGTCGATTGTACTCAAGACAGCAAAGGCGACTTACTTGAGCTTTACTGTGGTAACGGTAACTTCTCATTAGCGCTAGCACAAAACTTCGAGCGTGTACTGGCAACTGAACTGGCGAAACCGTCAGTAGAATCTGCGCAATACAACATCGCTGCGAACAACATTGAAAATGTTCAGATCATCCGTATGTCTGCAGAAGATTTTACTGTAGCAATGGAAGGCAAGCGTGAGTTCCGTCGTCTACAGCAAGCGAACATCGATCTTAAGAGCTACAACTGCAACACTATCTTTGTTGATCCACCGCGTTCAGGTATGGATGTTGATACTTGTAAGATGGTTCAAGGCTACGAGCGTATCATGTACATCTCTTGTAACCCTGAAACATTGAAAGAGAACCTAGACATCCTAAGCGAAACGCACGACATCACTCGTTTTGCTCTGTTTGACCAGTTCCCTTACACGCACCACATGGAAGCAGGTGTGCTTTTGGAGCGCATAAAATAAGGGAAAAGCAGGATCTATAACATCAAAAAAATACCTCTGGGTACGGCCCTGGGTACGGATAGAGCTTAAGACTTTAAAACTAGAAGTGTTAAAAAACAAAAAGAGGATGCGCTTGGCATCCTCTTGTCAGTTCATACTAAAAGACATAGTTTAGATTAATACTCATATGGATTACGCTTTTCGTCTTGTTCAGCTTGTCGTTCATATCGCTCAGCAAACTCTCTCATTTCAGTCGCAAACCTCGTGTATCCGTTCGCATCTAGGGCCTCCGCTTTATCCCTATAACCTCTTGCTAGGTTACGTTCCTCTTGCCCATGCGTAAATCCATAAACTCCACGATCATTGAAAAGTTGATTGGTAAAGCCTGAGCGCATGTCTCCTGTATCACGATAATTTAAGACCGTCGCAACCGCTTTATGAATCCATAAACCATCAGGGTCTGGGGGAGCACAGGTTAATACATGGCCAACCTGAATCAGAGCAACTTCTGCATGTCCCGATTCTTCTGTTAATTTACGCACTTCACTAAACCAAGTATTAAATGATTCAGTAATAAACGTCCCATCCTCTAGGGTTCCAGGGCAACGCTTCCATTCAGTAAGAAGTTTATAAGCATTTTTTGCTAAGCTTTTTTTATGTTCATCGAATTGTTCATTATCTTCTTGATGAGACTTTTTCGAACGATAAACAAGCCCAACAACCTCCGCAAAGAAACCTGGTTCAGACGCCAATCGCTTTTCTAACGTAACTGGTGAGCCGGATGAGAAACGATCTAACCATGGAAGGAAATTCCATTCGATTTTGAACAAGGCATCCTGATCTGCGGTTTTAGATTTTTGAAGATGTGTTATCAATTCGACAGTTTGATGAGCATTCAGCTCCGAGATTCCACTACCTTTTTCAATAACATCTAACAAAGCTTGTATCGCGAGGGATTCATTAAATTGAGAACTTCGGTCAGCCATTCGAGAAACGCACGTTACTGCCGAACCTCCACGCCCGTATTTTAACAAATTTTCAATCGCTACAGTCAAATCTCGAGCTGGACCATATGGATTCACAACCACATTTTTCCAATACAGTGACTCTTGCTCATCTAAGAACGATGAAACCCTCTCCCATATCTTCTCTTCAAAAGGAAGATGAGTTAAAAACTTAGCTTTTTGCTCAATAGTCCAAGCTCTTTGAAGGATTTCATCAACCCACTCTATTTGAAATTTCCAGTATCTAGACCAAACATAACCAGCAACAAGTCGAGCAGATATATCATCGTTACGATCAAAAAAAGAAGGAAGAATCAACAGCTCAAAATTATCTGACGCAACAGTTCCTAGTACCCGTCCAACTTCACTGGGAACAGTAACGCTTGAAGCAAAGTGAAACACGGCATTACTATCGTCATCATTTATGATCTCTATGATAGCTCTCTCGCGTAATGAATCGAGTCGCTTTTGTTGCTCATCAAAATCTCCCTTTTCGTCATAAAGGTCAATATCCCTGCCACTAAAGAGGTGCCGATATTTTAGCTCCGGCAAAGTAGGAGCAAGTATTTGTGCTGTATTCGCTATTTTGTGAACCGTATTTTCAGGCAAAGCCCAATCGGCATCAGCGAATTTCCTGTGGTGCCGAACTAGCTCATCAAGACACTCCCAAATAGGTAGACGCTCTACTTCTGGTAAGGACACAATTAAGTCGGAATTCAAATGCTCAAGTAAACTGTCGTGAGCAGGCTCTGGTAAGTCAGATAACCTCTTTATTAACTCACACAGCTTCTCTGAATCACTTTTAGCTAAATTAACAGCGAGAACCGTAAATGTATCAATCTGCTCCCAATACTGACTTTTTAAAACGCCACCCTTCCAATCTCTAGGAATAAATTCACGCCAGACAGGGCGATGGCACCCACTTGTAAAGCCATGGTTGTGTGGCAAAAGTGCAAGAATAAGCTGCCACCCAACCACAGGATGCTCCCTAATCACAGACTCAATAGCAGCTTTGCGTTTATCAAAGGTAGCCGTAGTCTGTACATGCCATGGTAAAAAAATGTCAGCTAAAGAATTAGAAGGACGATTTGACCATTGCCCGCCAGTATCAAATGAAGCGATATCAGCCAAGATAACTGATACACGAGACAAATATTCCGGACTCCAAGCCAATGTTTCCAACGCCCAGAGCAGGCCAACCATATAATTCTCGCCACCTACGGCCCCACTTCCCTCTTCACTAAAAATTTTATGAAATGGTGTATCTCGCAGATCCATAAGGACAGAATCTAATGCATCAAGGAACTCGTCAGGAGCAGCTTCTGCTAAAAGTGGCATGAGAGAGTCTAAACTTGCCCAACGTTTCCAGTCTGCTTTATTTAGTAACTCACGTACAACAATAACAGCCGTAGAAGTCGCTTTTCCGAAGGAGCATGAAGTCAATGCTTGAGGGCGACAACCAATTAAAGCTAGCGTTTCGGCAATACCCTTTCTAACTAGGGAAGAATGTGTAAGGACTTTTCCATGAACACTGGCAGCAAACCGATCTTCCTTAGCAAGTTCAAACTTAGGATCTTCCTCTCCTAATACAAAAAGGGCGGTCTTTTCAAACCTTTCTAGGTCATCATCAGTAACTCGAGCTCCGAGAGCCCCCCAAGCTTCACCACGCGCGACAAATCTCCACTTCTCATCATGTTGAACTAGGGGAGAGTCCGAGCGAAGTGTGCCAGGCCTAAGAGTTTCGATCCACTCCCCGTAATCTTTTCCCAGCAGCATCTCAATTAAAGCTCGATCTGAAGGATTAGAACCGTCCCATTTTCCAACTAGTCCAGCCTGAGCTAACTGCGTTGCAGTATCCCAAGTAGCATATGGTGGTAAGGCCCCATATCCTCTTAAGTAACGTCGAAGTGCAGAAAGCCTCTCACCACCGACTCTTGCAAGTTCTGTAGCTCTTCCTTCGGTATAACCCGATTCTTTTAGAACCGATTCAATTTGTGATTGCGAAGGGCTTCTTAGCTTTAAAATTTCTGGATTATCACCAGACCAAGCGCCACATAGAGGAACAACGACAGCATGACCTTTACGACGAGCTAAAGCTTGGAGAGTAGCACCTTCATCTGTTTCTAAACCAAGGCGGGGATCTGCAACTAAAACATGTGGGGAACGAGTTTCAACGATGCTACGCCAAGCTTGTTCATCACTAATGTAGAGGCAACGATTACTGTATGCTGCTGATGCTTCCGGCTCTAATTCTGCAATAAAAGCTGAGACGAAATCAGCTACATCATTCGGACTCTCCGCAAAAAGCATTAATACTGGTGTCCTTCCTTCAAATAGTGCCTGCAACGCTTCACATGCACTATTTCTTCCTATAGTAAATAGCTTAGGCGGGAGAGCTTCACCATCCTCACACTCTGAGTTTACATTTTCCCAATGTTCAATCGCAGTCGCGATACCTCCTAAATTGGCAGTCAAGTTCAGCTTCTTGGCCATCCATTTTCCAATAGCTGGATATTCTCTTAACCAATCAGCAAGCTTAACTCCATCTATTATGCGAATCAGTTTCCACCCTGTATCTTTTCGTGTCTCCAACCATTGAGTTTGTGCTGGCTCACTCCATCCACCAGATCCTGATGATCGCGGAGTTACAAAAACAAAAGACGAGCTTGCACGCTCGACATCATCAATTTCCTCTGTTCGTTTCTTAAAATCATCTGTAGCCTTAGCTCTTGGATTAGAGTTTGTACCTATCTCCCAAAAAGATTTACCACTTGGAACAAATTCGAGAAACCCTTCCTCAACTTCAACCATACCATCCCAACCTGGTTGGTTGACGGCATCACCATACGGAATTCGACATAAAACGAGATTGGAACAAGATTGGGTCACAAGCCAATAAATTAGTTCCGGAATAACTGACTGACTTTCTCTTGTTGGAGCAAATCGGTCTAGATCGCCAGCTTGGACTATATGAGTGTGATCCATGCTCCTGCTTCCTTAGATTGAAAAGTGCTTCATGTAGGTAGTTCTCATATTTGATATACTGATTACCATTGAGCTTCTATCCGACACCCGATAGGCGTGTAGTCTAATTCATTAATATTTGCTACATTGAAGTTCAATATTCAGAATGAATACCAGACTGCCATGCCCTACTAAACTTTTGATATTTATAACAATAAAAATCCATCAACACTTTTCAGATCGAAGTAAACCACCCCTAAAAATGCACCGGATTGCTTAATAGATTAGCAAAATTAGCACTTAAGCGTATATAGGCATAAGACACAAGTCGAGAGCATATTTTCTAAAGCTAAGAGAAGTTTAGAACAAATCGAAACCATAAATTCCTTTGCTCTTCGTTTCTATAGCAGGGGCATAATCTCAACCTCAGAACCTTCAGTATTAGTACAAACCCATCTAAAGATGATAGACGTTCTTTCTGTGCACATTTAACCTCAACTGTTGCACATTATCAGCACATTAACCCCTCGGCCATGTGGCCGAGGGGTGCTTGAATCACAAGTTAAAAGGTGTTGAAGGAATTTATGACCGACATGATTATTTTGAAGAGCAAAGCCACCTACTTCGCGTTCCGGCAATCTGAAGTTAAAAAATAAAGCCCCCAATTTTGGGGGCTTTGTTATCTTAAGATTAGACTTGAACCTGTGTTCTCGTACTTTGTTGAACCTGTTGCTCGATTCCCTGCTGCACTTCTTGGTAAAGATCAATGCTAGTGCCATCTGCAACTTCGAGGGTAATCGCTAAGCCATAACGAATTGGTTCTACAATGTCTACAGCATCACTTTTACAGCTAACTTTAATATGAATACTGCGGTCATCTTGCGCTAGAACAACCAAATTCTCACCTTCAAAGATTTCATGCTGCAACGTTCCTTTTCTGACCATCTGCCAATCATACGCAACGTTTCTAGGTCGAGATGTTAGGGTCTTATTATCACCCTCAACAGTAAACCAAAGAGCACTATCTCTGTATTTGATATATGCAGGACAAGGTGTAGCAATCCAAGCTAAAGTAACAGTAAGTCTTCGCCAAGTATCAACACCACCTAATCCCTCAGGAACGGGAAGCTTAAACAGATGAGCCTGATCGTGCTCTAGTGCACCGTAACCAAGGACCGTTGCTCTGTTATCGAGACAATACATAGCTCTATCAAAGTCCGGCTTGCCATATCCGAGCATTTTAGAGATCGCTAACTTAAACTTTCTGGTATCAGTAATTCCTAGATAACCAGACATACGATCGTACATTGCTCCCCATGCTGCGCCATGGACAGAAAGCGCTTTTAGCAATTGAGTACCGTACTGTTCCAATTGCGCTGTCTTATTGTTTTCAGTAAACAGCTCACTCATAACATCCCATAGCTGAGCACAAGCCCTCGACGTTAAAGCAGTCGAGTTACTGGTACCTCGCATGTACGCTGTATAGCTCAAATCACCAGAACTGCTAGGCGCCGGAACTTTGTGACCAGGGGCTGCAATATAATTCAACGGTCTAAGATGAGCATCAGTAGCTAACGGCTCTTCAAGAAGCATTCGCCCGCCATCCACTGCAATATCTGGCTTCATAGAACGAGCATAACCAATCCCATGAGCTGAATAGAATGCAGGCATTTCATCTCCCATGTAGATGTCATACTTCCCTACCAAAAATGCTGGTGGAATAGTCGAGCTATCAGAACTAATTGCCCCAACAGTAACAGAGTTAATACTTTCAGCAGGAGACAGTATCTTTCGATTCCACGTATCTGCATGAACAGCCTTCAAAGCTTCGCTAGCTTTATCATCACTACTTAACTGTCTGAACTGACTAGCATTCATATTGGGAACCGCAATACGCCCTGCATGATTCCCCGTACTAACCATGAATAAAACATTGTAGCGTTGACTTAACCAGTCAAGAAGTCTCGCAAAAGGACTAATAGAACCGTTAAAGTGAATATTAGGGTCACCAACAGAAAGGTTAATAACTTTGACTGTCGGTGCTACTGGTGGCTCTGCTCCATCATATTCAAATAGTCTTCTAACTGCCCTGTGAATTAGATCTAGAGGTAGCACTGAGTCCGGGATTGTTTCCACATTCGAAATATTATGAGGACGGAAAATCGGTCTCACATACAATGGGGAGGATAGAGGATCGCTATTTAATTCAAGATCACCATTACAGATTAGGGACGCCATTGCGGTGCCATGCTTACGATAAGAAGCCGGATAATTTTGCTCAAAGTTATCTGGATCATCAACAATCAACTTTCCAATAAGGTCGTTGTGATTAGTTATTGGCAACCCATCTAACAAAGCTACGACTGGTTCACCTTGAACAGGCTCAGCTTCCCCTTCATAAGGAACAGTATCCTCTGAAACAATATCTTCTTCTAAGCTATCATTCCAAAGAGGCTCAATTGTCATTTGACCAAGAGGTCTGAACAACATCACATTGTCGCACTTAACGAGCTCAACATTTCGATTATCAATGATCGTTTGAATCTGACCTGCTGGCAACTCAAGGAGTAGGGAGTGATATCGAATCCCTTCAATACAACAGCTAGAGATAAAGCTACCGCCTAGTTCTTCTACTAGTTCACGGATATGTGATTCAGCTCGTTCACGCGCTCGTTCATCATTTCGAAACCAAAGCTCAGTTTCAAATCGAACTTCACTGTCAGGCATTTCTTCTAGTCGATAGCGCCAATCTTCCAAAACACCTGTGTGTTCCAAGCGGTCCTGAACATCCCAAACTCTGATGTCTTTTAATTGACGAAACAGGTGCTTACACTTTGCTAAACCAGTTGGAAAAACCATTGTCTCATTACGAGCAAAACGGTTCCAAAGAGATAGAAGTTCATCGATGGCTCTCCTGTCTGAAAGCATCAACATTACTTGCCCGTTTAGAGGTTTTTCTCTATTCGAGCCGTCATAGAAGTCATCGTCAGGTTGGATATCGCGCAGCTCATACTCGCCAAGCCATTCAAGACCGGGAATTAGTTGAGCAGCATTGTAAAATTCGGCAACGGTTCCGATTGTTTCTAAGACAAGAGTGTATTCCGGCTCGACACCTTGAGCAGAGCCTCGAAAATCGAGCCTACGGCTATCTAAAGCACGCTCTAAACGGCTAATGGTAGGGCGTAATCGTTCTTGCTGGCGAGACACAGGGGGCAGAACATTGTTACCACCGCCACCTCCTCTTCTCGCTGTACTTGTTGTATCCGGATTAGGAAATAGCAATAGTGGGTGACGACTCATCAATTAATCCTCTTTAACTAGAGGACAGAGTCCTCTCAGACCAAGTTTTTAGAGTCGATGATATTATAGAACGCATATTTGCACCAGGTTGAGTAAGCACGTACTTGCGTAATATCACTCTGCCAAATTCTTCAATTTCCGCAAAGTTTGATCCATATAGTCGCTTGGACAGCGTTTCATAGCCGTAATCAATCGATACGTTATGTCGCTTTTCAAAAGCCATAAACCAAGCTTCAATCTGAGCTCTCGTAGGTTGAGGAACCTCTAACCTCAACTGGAATCGCCTCCATACTGCTCTATCTAACAGCTCAGCGTGGTTTGTCGCAGCCATAACAATTACATGACTAGGAAGGGAGTCTATCTGCATCAACAGAGAACTAACAACACGCTTGATCTCACCTGTTTCATGAGTGTCGCCACGCTCTTTTCCAAGAGTCTCAAATTCATCAAATAGGAGCACACAACGACGGGTAGACGCATAGTCTATTACTTTCTTAAGTCTCGAGGCTGTTTCACCAAGGTAAGAACCAATGATTCCCTCATAGCGCACTACCAACAGCGGAACCATCATTGACTCAGCGAGAGCTTCAGCTAATGAAGTTTTGCCATTACCAGGAGGTCCAATAAGTAAAACTCTATTTCTTGGTTCAAGACTATATGAGCGAAGTAAGTCTACTCTGGATTGCTCTTCAACTAACTCATTCAAAGACTCTTTGACCGATGCAGTTAAGATTAAGTCTTCAAACCTTAACTTGGGTGAGATCTCATCGACTAATGACGATACGCGACTATCTTTAGCAATCGGAGCTTCCACTGTGGAATTAGAAGTGCTGAGCTTTACCAACTCTTGTTCTAATCTCTCCGCTATAACGTGATGTCTTTTTTGCCTTTCATCAGCTATCAGAGACTCTACAACTCTCTTGAATTGTACCTTGTCTCCCATAGCGCCAGCTCTTACTAAGCTGATGATTTTATCTGACTTTGCCATTTTCTGTTCACTCCACACAATTATTCATACACACGAAATCCCAGTTAAATACTGGTAACTGCTTAGAGCTGCTAGTTATGTATGGTGTACATAGTGAACCTCAATAGGATGAAAAACTTGCGTGATGCAATTAAAAATGTGGTGCGATATTACCACACTAAAACCTTAAATAGTTATGAATCTGCTTTACTAAGTTAGTAATTATTGAAGCGGAACCACCCCCCAAATCAAACTTATCTACCTGTTTTTAATGATAGAACCATATCTAAGATAGTACACATCAAGGTGCACAATATTGTTAACTAAATAACTATGCTCAATGCGAACCTGAAGCGTACTTCACAGCAAATGTTTTGAAGGGAACTCACATTCATCCCAAGACGGTTTATTAGGACGAAACTATCTGCTTGGTGAAGTGGGCGATGCCATCGACGCCGTGCTTTGTGGTGCTGGATAGAGCCTGAGAATGATTTTGAAGAAGCTGCGGCTTCTTTTTTGCTGGATTTTGGCTCAGATAATGAGCCATCAAAGGCAAATGCCTTTTCAGCTTAGCCCAGAAGGTCATCATTGATGCGATCCAGCATTTCTTTTAGCGTCTTGCAAACTTACAATACTCAACACCTTCTAATTTCACCCAAGTTGGGCGAAAGAAATAGTGCCTGCTTCAACAGGTCTGAAGGTGAGGGTATTGTCGTAGTTTTTAATGACGTTGCTTATGCACTCATTTATAGCCTTGCGCACTCTGTTCTAGGCATACTGCAAACATGGCTTCCTCACTAGCAACGTCTTGGTTTATAAAAATTGATAACCTGCAAGATAATACAAACCTTATCTGTGTCATTTTCTATCTGATTTACAATTCAGAGTTCTCCATTTTACTCATCATCCAATCTTCAACCGCTTTTTCATTCCAGGCCTTACGTTTACCTGATACGGTGAAGTTTTTTGGAAACTCTCCAATTTTCATTAGCTCATAAATAGTGCTTTTGCATAGTGTTGTTTTGGTTACAACTTGCTCTAAATTAAGGAAATTCAACATTTTAAAACCTTGTTATGTAGTTCAACTCATAACAAAGGCCGCTGCGTTATTTTTTACTTTTCCTACTCGCCTACTCTAAGGCTACAGCTAACAGTTCCTGTACAAAGCAGCACACAAAGATGAATCACTTGCTGGCTATACCAGCAAGTGATTCATTGTCTTTACAACTGACGTTTCGTCGCTAGGAGAGCATATCTATAAGCGGCATCTTTCCCAGCTGAACAGGCAGCGACTTTTCTTACCTCAACTTGCTTATCTGTACTTCGTTTATCCACTAGCTCCCAAAGGTCTTGATGAGCTATCGGCTTTTTATTTGCTTTACGCCAATTTCGACGTTTCCAACCATCAAGCCAGTCATTAAAACCATCAACGCAATAGTCACTGCTTAAATAAATAATATCGCCATCACAAGCACGCTCCAACCCCAAAGCAAGTGCTGATAAGTCTGCGTAATTACGGTCTGTGATGCTATCAAGGAGCAGCCAGTCTTCATCCGCTATTCTTTCATAGTCATCGAATACAACCAGCCCTACCCCAGCAGAGAGTCGTCCTCTTCGCTTCTCTGCGGTGGCTGCTTCTACATAAATTTCTTTTTTCATTTTTATACTCTCCAGAGACTAAAAAGCCGATACATCCTTTGCACCAGCTGATTATGTTGATTGTTCATTCGTCGCTTTATTGCGATTGCTACATAACAACGGCAAGAGAGTTATTTTTTACCTGTCTCTGGAAATACTCCCCCCTCCACGCCTCGATTCAAAATGCTCTCAGATATATTTCATCAGTACGCATAACCAAACAGATAACCCAAGGAGCTCTTATGCGTAACGCCAACAACCAACACGATTACCCTTTTAAAACTTCAGAGTTAAATGAACTGCTAGAACGTGCAGCCGACGCACTGGCTGCAAAATACAAACGAGAGGGCACGTTCACTAATCCAACCAATGTTAAGGAATATTTAAAGCTCAAGTTAGGGGCTCATGACCGCGAAGTGTTCGCCGTGATGTTTCTTGATAATCAACATCAATTGATCAGTTTTGAAAAGTTGTTCTTTGGCACTATCGATGCTGCCTCTATTTACCCACGCGAAGTACTCAAAGCAGCACTAAACCATAACGCTGCTGCCGTCGTTTTTGCTCATAACCATCCTTCAGGTGTCGCTGAGCCCTCTCAAGCAGATAGACGCATTACACAGCGCTTAGTAGATGCTCTCAAGCTGGTGGATATCCGAGTATTGGACCACATCGTTGTGGGTGAGGATTGTGTGTCATTTGCAGAAAAGGGGTGGGTATGAACAAATTTGTTATTTCAGGACTTAATGATGAACTCGTTAGTCCCATGCACTGTTTTCTTGAAGCACTTATGTCTGAAAACGCCATCCCGAATACAGTCGGGCGGGTAGCGTTAAACATACGCTCTAAAGATATGAATAGCCGTTTTCAACCAATCGAAATTCAATTGGAGCGAGCATCAAGCAAAACACCTTGGCAACTACGCTTTATTGCCACCTTTGATGTGATGGTCACAGGTACTCCACAAAAAGAGCTATCGCTGTATTTCAACTTCGCAGGGTGTTGGTTCTACCACCCAGAGATTAAGCAGTGCAACTTACAACGGCCAGAAGTACAAGCCTTGCTTGCTAGCTGGCTGAAAGCCATCACTCACACTCTCATCACGCAACCAGCTATCTCAATCAACATCACATCCGTTCGTTAACCCTAACTTACTTCAAAGAGGTCCCTATGAATCAAGCTGCCAACCTGGCTCTATTCGCATGCAAGCGTGCCAAGCCTTCACATCAACTGAAAGACTTAATCAAACGCTCTATTGATGATGTTAATTACCGAGGAAAAATGACCATCTGTTTTCAAGATACCAATTACCACCCGAAAGACGGCGGCTTTCACCCTGTATCTATTACGGTAGATGTCAAAGATAGCCATATCGCTCTTATTGAAATCACTGACCTTGTTTATGTGGGAGCCAGTACACCAGAGCTCGTTCCTGACTTAGCTTTTGATTTTGCTAACAACGTCGCTTTCGCTCGTTTCAGCGGATGGCTTGGTATGTACCTGCAAGAAACAACCGAACTATATGAGATGTGGGAGTGTAACTTTCTAGCTTATGTAGAAATGGGGGCTTATGACTCGATAAAAGTAACCGAAGATTGAGTTGAACTTTGCAACCATACAGAAAGCGCATTCTTTATCAAAAAAATCAATGTGGCGCATAGAAAACTCCACACATAAATAGGTATAGTGCCGCCTATATAAGTATTTCCGTTCAACATGACGGGGAAGTCATCACCAACGTGGCTACGACTACTTTTGTTGGTGATACCGCTTCGCTTATAAAAAGGCTTAACTTAACAATTGATTAATGACCCTAAGGATAAACAATGTCAGTAAAAAAACAGTTTCTGTTAAGTGTAACGGCTGTCGTCGCTACCGTTTCACTTTCAGGTTGTGAGGGTGATATAGAATCACTCCAAAACCAACCGTTTAGCTACATCAATGTAGATAACGAAGTTATCCAATATGAACGCTCATTCACTATTGAGCAGGCTTTCAATAATCGTCAGATATGTGAAGAAGTTAACTGGGAAACTTTCGAAGATAGTCGTGAAAGAATCATCGTACAATACCAATGTGACTTTAAACAATTAACCAATGCAGTTAATACTCAGGTTGAAGATGAAAGGTCTGAGAAAATCGAAATACTAACTCAAGAATACAAAAAGTTAGTTAAAGATATGGAGCTAAAACATTCTCTAGAACAACGTTTAGAAGAAACAGCCAAGATCGAAAGCCTACTCAAAAAGCTTGAAGCTGAAAGGCCCATCAAAGATCGCCTTGTATGGCTGGAGCATTCCGAACGAAAGATGAAAAAAGAGTTCCCTCAAGGGTTGGACCCGAGAATCGACGAGATCAACAATAAATATGCCGATATCATATCTCCAGTTAAAATCAGCGAAATTTATCAATGGTCTACCACACCAGATGAAACCTATATATTTTCTTACAATGGCTTTAGCACAGAGATGTCGGACGGTACTCATGTTGACTGCCAAATTGACCTCTTTGACTCTCTAAAAAGTATCTACAAAGATAATAATGCAATAAGTTATATGCCATTAACCAAAACGATACTGCATTGGACTCAAGGCATTAATGGCTTGAGTAATAGCGACATTATCCACTTACGTGATTTAAAGTGTAAGCGCACATAAAATGTTCTTCAGCCTTGGGTAGTTCTCAGGGCTTTTTATTACAACAAAATTACCTTTCATCCAAAACATAATGCTCTAAATCACTGATCCTTTCTCACCTGCGTACGTCTAATCTAACCTCATTCTTTACGGCTTACATCAACCACTATTCTGCAAAAGTTTAAACCTGTCATGTAACACTCCGTAAACCATTGCATTTCCAGTGACTAAGGATTCAACACAACCACCAGCATAGAGCCAAAACGAGGCTGCTTCCCATATTGTTAAAACGGGAAGCTTCCATCCCTTGCCGTATAAGGGCTCTTTAATATCGTCGGCTCTGTGCTTCCCAAAACACCCTTCTACAGACAAAAAAGGAAGCAGATTATGGCTGAGGTCCAAGCAGTCAAAGACGATGACACTATACGTATGGTTGGTCACCTATTGAGTATTCGTTGTCATCCACAAATGGCCGATGTATGGCATATCGGATTAAACTTGGCACTGAGGATTTCTGATTTGTTATCGATTCGCTTTGAAGACATTCATGATGATCGAGTCATTATTCGTGAAAGTAAAACAGGCAAGCTCGCTAACATTCAACTCAATACCAAAGCGCAGCAGCACATTGCTAGATTGAGAGAGCAACATCCCGACCACGTTTACTTGTTTCAATCCCACCGATGCCAACAGCTGAAAAATAAACCACCACAGCCAATCTCACGACGCGCCGTGTCCATGGAATTTCAACAAGTAGGTCAAGAACTGAATATCGCTTTAGGTACTCATTCGATGAGAAAGACGCGAGGTTACTTTCTTTACCAATCAACAAAAGATATAGGACGTGTCATGAAAATGCTTCGTCACACATCTGAGGGCGTCACACTTCGCTATATAGGAATCACTCAAGATGAAGTCGATAAAGACTTTGTTTCTCTTGAACTTTAAACCTAATCATTTATTCAGGGGGCGGGACCGCTAATCCCTTATAAACATTAAGCTCAGAGCCCTTTTGAGTTTCACCACCACATTGGAGAACAAATAACATGAACCCATATAACGCAATAGGGAGCTTTGTTGTAGGCAGCTTATCGAAAAGCTTAATCCAAAATTTATTCTGGAAAACCGACGGTCCAGTTAGAGGGAGCATTGTGTATTGCGATCTCGCGTTTGGATATGCTGAACATTCAGGTGTCTACGTGGGAGATGGACGTATCATCCACCGTAATGGCAAAGGTCTTATCGAGGCCGTATCAATTCATCAATTCCTGACCGATACCACAGCCCTTTCCATTTACGTGAGTTGCAATGCGCAAGGTAGAGCCATTGGTAATGAGTTTACCGCTCAAATTGCAGAAGCCATGCTTGGCATACAAACAGACTATTCCCTGCTAAATGAAAACTGTCATCAGTTCTGTAGCTACTGCCTAAATGGTGACATCTTCTCTAACACTTTCACATTGACTCAGCTTAAACGTGACGCTCATGCGCACATTCAAGCGAGTCAGTGGCGCGCATGGGACTTAAGACATCGTCACAAAGGATAAGGGGATTCTATCCCCTTTTTTTGTTTAAAAGCGAGGAAGTAAGCTGTCTTGCAATAACTCTCTAAAGAACTGATTATCGATTTCTTCTTGAGTACGCCGACTAGTACCAAATGTTCTACCTCTACCGACAGCCCTCGACCTTAGCTTAGTCAAATATATGGCACGGTTAAATAACGAATTGAACATTGCACTAAAACTCTGCCCCTCATAATCCTCATCGTCATAATCATCAAAAGGATGACGCTCTACCACATAGTAAGTTGGATTAGCTGGGACTCTTACGCCCCAATGCGCCGCCCTAAATTCAATATTGAGCGCCCGCGACCATGCACATACCACCATTTGATAAAGCGTTTTACATTTACCAACATTTTCTAAGAGGCTAAAATCACTGTAGTCTCCTAGGTAACGAAAGTTATCTTTGTTTAAGATAATCACAATGTGGTAATGAGGATATGATGAAGAATCGATTTCTTTACACCAAATAAACCGTAAGCGCTCTCTACTAACAGAAGTTTTTCGTCTTTTTCGCCGCTTAAGCTCCTCTTTGATTTGACTGTTTAATGAACGAAAAAAACTGGTAATCGCATTAGGGGCTTCATTACCTTCATATGATTTAGGGTATCGTAAATCGAACCTAATAGCCGTTATTCGTGAAAAGTCCTCAATCGCATCCATCAGTACATCGTGAACTTGAACTAGGTTTTTAGATATCAAAGGAAGCTCCCTGGTTTTAAGGTGTATTCCTCTAAACCTCTTAACATTCGTCGTTGATGGGCTACGTCTTGTCATGATACTACTCCTTAATTTATGAACATATGAGTAGTAATGATGTAAATACTTACGGTATGGCTAGTCCTCTATCTTGAAATAGATAACAGGTAATATATTAAACAGGTCCGACACCGAAACATCACATGACAATAGATACTGATTAGGCTAGAGGACAGGGTTCAACTCGACATTTAGTTACATATAAACGACTAGCTATCGAGAAAACGTGGTACAAACCCTTGGATATCCACTTTTAGATCATTCGACTCAAACTCTATGATCTTTTCTTCAGAGTGACTCAAAACTAGACGCCCTCGAACTTTTAAAGGCAAGTTCAATAAAATGATCATGGATTGCTTTCGTTGAAAGCAATAGATATCCAATTCTTGGCTTTCAGAAGCTTCTGGGATAAGGGTTGGTATAATATTGCAGATCGGTATGGAGTACTCATTCACATGATCTCGCAAACTCTTTGCGATTTCGCGATTCAATTTAGGATCATCGGTAAGTACGTTAAACTCCCGCTCTCTTATTTGATAGTTTTGTTCTAAAATCCCCCTGACCTTTCGTGAAATCAGTTCATCAAACATATGATAGAGTCTGATATCACTGTTATGTCGTGAGACTTCACCTCGACGCTTGTGGTCTACCCCCCAAATCCATGCTTTGACCCCTTTATGGATAGCGCTTAAAGGGTCGTAACTGAAGCAATCTTGAGTAAGGTAGTCTCTTACATAAACTTTACCCCCACCGAATCCCTCTGGGTCAATAATAAAGATAGAATAGGCCTTTTTATAAAGTGTTGGGGCATTACATCCGTTGATAAATTTTAGGATAAAGCCCGAGTCTATGAGCTCGTCCCTATATCGACGTAAGCGTTGCACCGTCATTCCTGTAACACTTGAAAGCTGAGAAAAACTAATCATATTGACTACTCCGATGTCGTCACTCAAAGCGACCAGTACCGATTTTAGTAACCGTTTAGAGATACTTTCAGCTCGTACACCGTACAAGTCCTCACCTTCTCCCAAAAGCTGTTTTATATAGGATTTCTTCGCTTCACTTAGCTCTCGATTTTTATCGCCGATTTCAGGTTGAGCAATGACATATCGTCCTCCTTCTTTACTTCGAGTCACATACTCATTTAGACATAACCGGGTAACCGAAGCTCGGACCATAGAAGCTTTCATCATTAGCTTTTCAGCCAATAATGCGATTGAGCATTGACTATACCCTTGTCCATTAGCAAGTAAGAGCCACCGTATATATATGACCTTATCTTGAGGCTTCAAACCTTTCCAAGGCTGGATCAGTATATTCATAACCATCAATTATTAACTTTATAATACCTATTAAATTCATAATACCATATTTTTTGACAGCGAATTAGTTACATGTAAAGCTACATGTAACTAATTAATAAGAAAAGAAAGCAATGACTAAAGAAATGGATGACTTCCGGGATTGGGTAAATTTTAAGAACCAAAAGATGACCCGATGGGTAACTGATTATTTTGTTAAAAAAGGGATCACTAGAAGACTTCCTTCCATAGAAGATATAACTACCTACTCTCAGGAAAAAGGTATTTTAGAACAAGCTGAGCACTACTTTTCTAGCATGAGAGACCAGGTTTCAAAGCAAGAAAAACTGTCGAAGATGAAAAAATCTTGGGCACAATACAGCCGCAGAAAAAAAGGCACCAAAAGAGTACATACTGTCTATGTCGATGATAGCACCCACAAAGTTCTTGAGAGCATTAAGAAAAAAAAAGGATTAGATAACTTAGGCCAATCTGTAGAGTCAATTATCAATGGAACAGCATTTAGAAGAGAGATTCTAAGACTAGAAAAAGACAATTATTCACTGAATGAAAAGCTCGAAAATTTCAGCTTGCTAAAGGCGAAATATCGTCAGCAAAGAGACCAATTGGAAGAAATACGTAATAAAGTAGACTCACTTGAAGAGAGAAACTTAATGTTGACGAAAGCGCTCGAACAGTTAACCAACTCTCTATAATCTAAGTAACATAGGCTCATAAAACTAGAATTCATGCTGTTCCTCGAACCATTAAGAAGAGTCTGTATCTTCGTTACACATTGGACGAAAAATCAAGCCGATCTCGTCGCTGATAAAGGAACAATATTCTCAACTGTCAAAGCCTGAAGCTTATCGCCCCACGCCTGTAAAACGACTAGTTGCTCATCAAGGTAGTCATGGTGGTTATAAACTCTAAGCATACCCGGTAGCTGGTGGCCGACTGTCTTTTCTATTGCCACGATATCCAGCCCCATTTCACTACAACGGCTGATAAAGGTACGACGCAAGTCATGGGGTGAAAAACGCTCTAGATCGGCTGGTAAATTACGTTTGATCAATGCCCGTACTGCCGCAGGCTCTTGGGCTTTATCTACAGTGAGTTGAGGCCAAACAAACTTCCATTTACTTGGGACACTTTCACGCTGCTCTTGCAATAACTCAACAAGATAATCACTGAGCGGTACTTTGCGACTATCCGGACTTTTAGTATGTCGCTCTGCTGAGCTGGCTGGTAGAGTCCAAACCTTGTTTTCCAGATCTAGCTCACCCCAACGCATTTCTAGAACAGCACTGATACGTTGACCACATCCCAGCAAGAAACGTATTAAACGGACGTTAGAAGGGGCTGTGCGCCACTCCCCTAAGCTAGTTAACAATATCTTCAACTCAGAAAAGCTAAGGTTTCGCTTTGTTACTTTAGAGCCCCCTCCAACATCCTTTGCTTTTAGTTGTGGTGCCGGATGAGAATCAAGCATATTAAGAGCTAAGGCATGGTTAATCACTTGATTGATGACTTTATGGCAAGCACCGATAGCACCAGCCATACGCTTACCCTCTTTATCAACCTTCGCATCAAAAACCTTATTAAGATCATATATGCTTAAATCCGCCAGCTTAATATTACCGATAATTGGCTTTATATCTCGATTGTAAATGGTTCTCGACTGATCGCCTCGTAATTGCTTAGAAAGACGCTTCTCATCAAAACTCTCAAATGCATCGTTAAAGGTCTTTGCCTCATCTTGTGCGCGTTTTTCTTTATCCAGTTCAACCTTTGGGTTCTTGTTGTTCTCCAGCCAACTCCGATAGCGGCCAGCTTCTACTCTTGCCTGCTCTAATGTCATACCCTGCTCAGGTTTTGACTTCACATATCGCCCCATAGAGATTTTTTCGTGTTTCTTTCCAATCTGAAAACGAAATGTCCATGTCATTGTACCGGTAGGACGAACACGTATATTCAGCCCTTCAATTTTTTTATCTGGGATTAAATACTCTTTATCTTTTGGCTTCAGAGCTTGTAGTGTGGCATTGCTGTTTATTCGTTTTGTCATTATAAGCAACTCTCTAACTAAATCCTGGGTACGGCGTGGGGTACGGCAATAACGCGGTTTCTATTGTACCCATAAAGACGTCAATGGAAAACAAATAGAGACAAACAACCATAAAACATTGACTTAAATGACATCGAAAGACATTGGTGGACACCTATGGAATTATGTAACCATTTACGCAGCACATGGAAGCTGGCGTATTCCTAGAGCGTAAAGCGTAAGTATCGCTTTCAGGTCTAAGCCAAACAGCAGATACAAAAAAACGAGCCCATTGGCTCGTTTTTTTAATTTCTAAATCAGCTTAAGCAGTTTTGCCAATAAAGCCGAGTTTCTTACCTACCCATGCAAGAAGCAACATCGCGACAATAATCGCAAAGAAGTTTGAGCCAGCATCAGGGTGTTGTGCCTTCACAAAAGCCGAGTGGCCAAATGCACCCACGAAGAAACAAGCTAAACCTACTAGTGGGATATCTTCAGATACTGGGTTAGTTAGGTACTCTTGGTAAAGCGCTTGTACAGCCAAAACTAAAGCGATAAGCGGGAAAATAGAGAAGCCCACTTCGCTCATTGTTACCCAAGATAACAATGCATCACCACACACACCGGCTACAACAGCAAGTACGAGTGTTTTTCTTTCAGAACCACGGTTTACAGTATTATTTTCATTCGACATTATTCAATCCCGCCTTTTAATCGGTTACGTTCACGTTCTTTACGATACCAAAAAGCTCCTTTGGCCATCATTCGCAATTGCATGATCAAGCGTTCAGCCAATTCATCTCGCTGACGTCGATCTAAATCTAATGCTTCTGCCCCTGAGTTGAAGACTAAGATAACCGAGGCTTCCGCTTGAGTGAAAGCTTCGTCCCTTGTCATGCCAGTCGTTATCAAATATTCGGTTAACTCAGCAGAGAAGTGCTGTATCTCACGAGCTACCGCTGCACGAAACTCAAATGAAGTTCCTGAGCGCTCTCGCAATAACAGTCTGAATACGTTAGGGCTGCTTTCAATGAATTCCATAAAGGTTTCAACCGATGTACGAATCACACTGCCTTCTTTTACTATGCGTTGCCTAGCTTGACGCATTAACTGGCGCAGCAGTAAGCCACCTTCATCAACCATGGTTAAGCCAAGCTCATCCATGTCTTTGAAGTGACGATAAAAGGAAGTCGGTGCTATTCCAGCCTCACGAGCGACTTCTCTCAAGCTTAGATTGGAAAAACTACGATCGGCGCTGAGTTGGCTAAATGCTGCATCGATTAAGCTGCGACGAGTTTTTTCTTTTTGCTGTGCGCGAATGCCCATTGGTTTCATACTTTATCAATTTCTTCTTTTACAGCCTAAACAGGCATGTCTAATACTCTATTCAATATAACGCGAATCACTTATTTATATAAGGCACTCTGGTTATATAAGACACTAAACATACCTCTTTGTTCACGTACCGAAGTAAATACGTTCGAAGAAAAAATTTCAATATCCACACTGTCATTTGGAGACATACGACATACCAAATATTATTTTTTCGATAACACTGCGTGATCCCACCGACTCTCTGATGCCCTTTTCATGTACCCAAGAACAGAATCAGTTAAAATCTCGCTAAAGCAATGTTACTCAAATATAACAAGGAAGATATCTATGCCGCACTCCAACCACTTTGATGTAATCGTAATTGGTAGTGGCCCCGGAGGAGAAGGGGCAGCGATGGGATTAACCAAAGCCGGGTTGAACGTTGCAATCATTGAGAAAGAGAGCAGCGTTGGTGGTGGTTGTACTCACTGGGGAACCATTCCTTCAAAGGCACTGCGTCATGCCGTAAGTCGTATTATCGAATTCAACAGTAATCCGCTGTTTTGTCAGAACAACAAAAGCATACACTCAACGTTTTCTAACATTTTGGGGCATGCCAAATCGGTTATCGACAAGCAGACTCGATTACGCCAAGGCTTCTACGACCGCAACCAGTGCACGTTGGTCTTTGGTACTGCACGTTTTATCGATACCAACACTGTCTCGGTAATGCAAAGCGATGGCACTGAAGAACATTACAGTGCAGACAAATTTGTTATCGCGACAGGCTCTCGCCCTTACCAACCAGATAACGTCGACTTCCTGCATGAACGTATCTACGACAGTGACTCGATTCTTTCTCTTAAACACGACCCGCAACACATCATCATCTATGGTGCTGGCGTTATTGGTTGTGAATACGCGTCGATTTTCCGCGGTTTGGGTGTAAAAACCGATCTTATCAATACTCGTGACCGTCTGTTGTCATTCCTAGACAATGAAACCTCAGATGCACTTTCTTATCACTTCTGGAACAGCGGTGTCGTGATTCGCAACGATGAAACCTTTGAGAAAATTGAAGGCACTGATGATGGCGTGATCATTCACCTAGAGTCAGGTAAAAAGATGCGCGCTGATTGCCTACTGTATGCCAATGGCCGAACGGGTAATACCGATAAACTGAACCTTGGTGCTGTTGGCTTAGAAGCGGACTCGCGTGGGCAAGTCTCAGTAAATACCAATTACCAAACCAATGTTGACCATGTTTACGCTGTCGGTGATGTGATTGGCTACCCTAGCCTAGCAAGCGCGGCTTATGACCAAGGTCGATTTGTGGCTCAAGCAATTGTGAAAGGTGAAGCTGAACGCCACCTTATCGAAGACATTCCAACAGGTATCTACACCATCCCGGAGATCAGCTCTGTTGGTAAAACTGAGCAAGAGCTTACCGCAGCTAAAGTACCGTATGAAGTGGGACGTTCTTCCTTCAAGCACCTAGCTCGTGCTCAAATTGCGGGTAAAGACATTGGTAGCTTGAAGATTCTGTTCCATCGCGAAACCAAAGAGATTTTAGGTATCCACGTGTTTGGTGAGCGTGCCGCTGAAATCATCCATATCGGACAAGCGATCATGGAACAGAAAGGTGAAGCAAATACCATCGAGTACTTTGTGAATACAACCTTTAACTATCCAACGATGGCGGAAGCTTATCGTGTTGCAGCACTCAACGGGCTTAACCGTTTATTCTAGATAAAGAACCAATAGGAGTATTTGACCACCCATAGGCCAAATACATAAACAGCAAGCCACGCGCTTGCTGTTTTTATTTAAAACACTGAATATTAAGGCATTGATAGTAATTAGATCATGATGTTCTAAATACCCCTTTACCTGTACAGCCTCATTTACTCTCCACAAACAGAGCCCTCAGAGCTAAGCGAGAAACTCCCCTTTCTTCCACTGAGAAACAAACAACACACCAAGACCAATTCCGCGCATTGCCATAAAGCTCAGCATCGCTAACCACAGTGCATGGTTCTCTAAACCTGATGCTAAATAGAAAATCGCGAAGAAACTACAGGTCGCAACAAACATACTATTGCGCATATCCTTGCCCTTGGTTGCTCCAACAAAAATACCATCCAACAAGAAGCACCACATAGACACCAATGGCATTGCGACTAACCACGGTAAATACACCTCGGCTTGGTTCTTCACGTCAGGAATGGTAGTGATCATATTAATCAAACTCGAGCCAGCGAGTGCGAACGCTATGGTCAGTACCAAACAAATATTAAAGCTCCAGAAGAAAGTACCAATCAATGACTGGTTCAGTTCATCTTTGTCTTTCGCGCCTATCGCCTTACCGACCATCGCTTCCATTGCGTAGGCAAAGCCATCCATCCCATAAGAGATGATCATCAAGAAACTCATCAACACTGCATTGGCCGCAACAACATCATCGCCAAAGCTTGCACCTTGGAAAGTCATGAAAGTGAAAGTCGCTTGTAGATACAATGAACGAAGAAAGATATCGCGATTCAATTTCACGAAACGACTCAAACCTTGGCTGGTTTTCTTAAGCAGATCCCATGGCGATGGTAACTGCTTCTTCGCCCAGATTCGGTAAACACAAATCAAGCCAAATGTTAGACCGGCATAATCAGCCATTACAGATGCCAATGCTGCACCTTCCACTTGCCATCCTAAGCCGATAACAAAAACAATATCCAAAACGATATTGGTGATATTGGTGATGATCACCATCCACATGGGCGCTTTGGCATTTTGAGTCCCGAGTAACCAACCTAGAATCACAAAGTTAGTTAGCGCAGCAGGCGCACTCCAAGCGCGGATTGAGAAATATTGCTGACCATAGTGCTTAACTTGATCACTGGCGCTACTCAATGAGAAAACTAAATCGGCGACTAGACTGTGTAAAAGCAAAAAGACACCAGCAAACCCTAAGGCCATGGTCACGCCTTGCACAAAGACTAAACCAAGTTGCTTGCCATCATTCGCACCATAAGATTGTGCGGCTAGCCCTGTTGTCGACATGCGCAGGAAACCAAGCAACCAAAAGGTCACGCTGATCATTGTGCCGCCCAGCGCCACACCACCTAAATACCAAGAGTGCTCGAGGTGACCGATAACCGCCGCATCGACTAAGCCCAGCAGTGGAACAGTAATATTAGAGAGAACCATCGGGATCGCGAGCAGCAGCACTTTTTTGTGCATCGCCTGATTGGATAGCGTTTGAAAAATAGTTTGGGGATTAAATAGCTTCACGATCACCTCTTAGATTAGAGGCGATAGTTTAACCTAGTGGGTGGGCTTTCACTATGTTGTGGAATTTTACTTATACCGGCTATGTACTCAGTTACTCGAAATACAGAACCACTAGGGTTACCACTTAACGAGCACTAACTGCGGCGTTAAACGCTTTTTGACCTGAGAGATCTTACAAAGAAGCCGCTGCCACAATTTCCAACGATTGCATTGTTGGTCTAGGGGAGAAAACGCTTTTACCCATTGAGCCCATGGCAGCCAATTAAGAACGCTGTCTATTGGTGAAGACAACCCATGAGCATACTTTCCTGAACCAAGCTTTTGTCCCAACGTACTTGAGCTTTTATCTCCAGCTAAGACTAAACACGCATGTGCATGAGTAAAGTAGCGGCTCAAAGACTGAATGAAGTTCGCGGTCTGTTGTTCATTACAATCCAGCAAAGCATGTTCACACACCACCATCACCGAGGCTTGTTCTGGAATATTAAGTTCATCCAACCAAGTTAGGTCATCGACAGAGCCACACTCTAAGCGATAGCGTTCATTTTTGTGGAACAAGCGTTGTCGCCAAAGCAGATTCTCGGTTACATCTAACTCAACCCAATGACAGCGGCCATTATCTAAACGGTAGAAACGGGTATCGAGCCCTGCTCCCACGTTAATAATCCAAGCATCTGGGTTATGAGATAAAAACTGTTGAACTTGAGAATCACAAAGTTGAGTCAGTGTCGCGTAAAGGAGTTGCTGTTGGTCGAGTTCACCGGTAAGACATTCTGGTGCGAGCTGGCAACGCTTGCAGGCTTGAGCTGCGATAGGATCATAAACGAGACCATCATCAGCTAGGCTTTCACGGCTACGAAACCAAAGATGCTGAACGAGGTTCGTCGGAACTTGGAATTCTTGATGTGCAGACCCTTGTTCAGAAGAAGCCTTTTGAACAGAGGAGCGCGGCTTACGAGTAAGCGGCTTCATTTGAGGTTTGGTTGGGTTTGGCATCATCATCTTCCTTGTATCTCGACAAAGAAGATGATAATGAATATCAATTACAATGGCAAGTTATTGAGAATAAATATCAATAAGCTGTTTGTACTGACTACATCCAGTCGGTGTTGCGAATAATACCAACCGCAAGCCCTTCAATAGACAAGTGTTGAGATTCTAGATCGACATGGATTGGAGAAAACTCTTCATTTTCAGCATGTAACAGAACCGTTGAACCTTTACGTTCTAGGCGTTTTACCGTTACATCATCATCGACACGAGCCACTACAACCTGACCGTCGCGTACGTCTTGTGTTTTATGAACAGCCAGTAGATCACCATCCATAATACCGATGTTTTTCATACTTTCGCCATTTACACGAAGTAAGAAGTCAGCCTGAGGTTTAAACATACCTGGGTCTACTTGGTAATGCATTTCTACATGTTCTTGAGCCAGAATAGGCTCACCAGCGGCAACCTGACCGATTAATGGTAAACCTTGTTCCTCATTTGCTGCATCTTCAAGCAAAATACGAATACCACGAGACGCACCCGGGATAATCTCTATCGCTTCTTTACGAGCAAGAGCTTTTAAATGTTCTTCTGCAGCATTAGCAGAGCGGAAGCCTAGTTCTCGTGCAATTTCTGCACGTGTCGGTGGCATACCGAAATCGTCAATCTTACTTTTGATAAGATCAAAAACTTGTTGTTGGCGCGGCGTTAACGGCTTCATGATTCACCTGTCTTTTTATACAGTTGACTGTGAGTATATCCAGTAACTGAACAAAAGCAAAGCAATTGGTTGTTTTTAGTTCATTTTACAAGAATCACAAAAATAGGATCTCTAGCCACACGTAACCCGCTAGTATTAGACAGATGAGAACAGCCGCCGAGCCGACATCTTTCGCCATCCCAGAAAGCTCATGATGCTCACTACCGATTCGATCAACAACTGCTTCAATCGCGGTATTGATTAACTCGACAACCATCACTAACACAACAGCTGAGATCATCAAGATTCGCTCAACTTGGCTTACGTCCAAATAGAATGCCAACGGAATCAGTATTGCTGCCATGAACACTTCTTGCCGAAATGCAGCCTCGCTTTTAAACGAACTTGTGAGGCCTTGCCATGAAAAGCCTGCTGCTTTTATGATGCGTTTGAATCCGGTGTTTGATTTTTTGGTCATTTTTAACTCTATACTCAATCAGTCGATGAATGATTTTCCACAAACTTAACGGCAATATGACTATTTCCATTAAAAGGTTAGACCAGTTTCTGGTATTCTTACATCGATTAAATTTACGCCTAGGCTTATCCCTATTTCACTCATAGGATTTATCCTTTTTCATCATAGAAATAGAGATACGCTTGAGCACATTGAAATAACTATTGAGGCAGTGAACCTATATGTCTTCTGGACAATCTTTTTCACGTTCATTAATGAAGCTACCTTTATCCGTATTGGTAAAGGGCACATCAATTCCTTCAAACCCTGTTGAGGATTTGAACATTGATTTGAGCAAACCGATTGTATACGCCTTACCGTTTCGCTCAAGTGTCGACATTCTTACATTGCAAAAACATGCACTTGAATTAGGTCTACCTGATCCATTAAGCAAGCTTGAAATCAACGGCAAATCACTGCAACGCTACGTTTTTATATCTTCTCGCAAAACTCTGCTTCAAGACGATGATTATGTACCAAGCTCTTCAATTGAAGTGTTCTCTGAGTTGCTTTCACTGCATGCTGAAGACTCTGAGCTCGATGTTCAAGTTATCCCTGCCACTGTGCTTTGGGGACGTAAACCAGGTAAAGAGACTAACCAGAAACCTTACCTACAAGCAATGAATGGCTTAGAAAAATCAAAAGCGGTATTGCTCGCAGGTCGTGACTGTCTAGTTCGCTTTAGTCCTGTGGTATCTCTTCGCTACATGGCAAACTCACACGGTACCGACAGCACCATCGCGCACAAACTGGCGCGTGTAGCGCGTATCCACTTCTCTCGCCAAAAACTTGCTGCATCAGGCCCTAACCTTCCAAGCCGCCAAGCGCTGTTTGATCGCCTGTTAAAATCAGAAGCGATCAAAAAAGCGATTGAAGACGAAGCACAAGCAAAGAACATCTCGATCGAGAAAGCGAGCAAAGAAGCTCAAGACATTATGGACGAGATTGCTGCGAACTTCTCTTACTCGCTGATCAAGCGTGGTGAGAAGATTCTTGGTTGGCTGTGGAATAAGTTGTACCAAGGCCTGCATATCAGCAACGCTTCAACGGTTCGTAAGTTGGCTCAAGATGGTCACGAGATTGTTTACGTGCCTTGTCACCGTAGCCACATGGACTACTTACTGCTTTCTTATGTGCTTTATCATGAAGGCATGGTGCCGCCGCACATCGCTGCGGGTATCAACCTGAACTTCTTCCCTGCCGGTCCTATTTTCCGTCATGGTGGTGCGTTCTTTATTCGTCGTAGCTTCAAAGGCAACAAGCTGTACTCGACGATTTTCCGTGAATACCTAGCGGAGTTGTTCGCTAAAGGTTACTCAGTAGAGTACTTCAGTGAAGGTGGGCGTTCTCGTACAGGTCGTTTATTGCAAGCGAAGACCGGCATGTTGGCGATGACTATTCAAGCGATGCTGCGCGGCATGAATCGCCCGGTGACTTTGGTTCCTGTGTACATCGGCTACGAGCACGTGATGGAAGTGGCGACTTACGCAAAAGAACTTCGTGGTAAGCGTAAAGAGAAAGAAAACGCGAGCTTAGTGATTCGTACCATTCGTAAGCTACGTAACTTTGGTAAAGGCTACGTGAACTTCGGTGAGCCTATTCAACTGAACCAATACCTGAATGAACACTCACCTGAGTGGACCAAAGACATCGACCCAATGGGCACCAGTAAACCACAATGGATGAATCCAGTGGTTAATGACCTGGCGACCAAAATGATGACGCACATTAACGATGCCGCGGCGACCAACGCATTGACCCTTTGTGCAACCGCGCTATTAGCCTCAAGACAGCGCGCATTGTCTCGTGACTCTTTGGTTTCTCAGATCAATTGCTACCTGTCTCTGCTTAAGAACGTACCTTACTCTGATACATTTACGGTACCAAAAGACAGTGCTGAAGATCTGGTAAAACACGCTGAATCGCTGAACAAGTTCCTAATTGAATCAGACTCAATGGGCGACATTATTTCGCTAGACCGTCACCAGTCAATTCTGATGACCTACTACCGAAACAACATCATTCACTTGTTCGCTCTGCCATCTTTAATTGCCCAGATGACCATTCGTCAGCGCGGTTTATCGATTGAAGCGATTCAAAAGAATGTTGCAGCAATTTATCCGTTCTTAAAGAAAGAGCTGTTCTTAAGCTACGACGAATCACAGCTTGAAGGCGTAGTATCAAACATCATTGATGAACTTGTTAGCCAGGGCATGATTGTTGTGTCTGACAATGAAGTGACGATCAACCAATCGAACAGCCAAGCTCTTATGCTGTTAGGCCGTACGATTTCAGAAACGCTACAGCGCTACTCTATTGCTCTAAACTTGCTGGCAGAGAATCCGGAACTGGACAAATCTGACCTTGAGCAGAAAAGCCAAGACATCGCACAGCGACTTGGTCGATTGCATGGTATCAATGCTCCCGAATTCTTCGATAAAGGTGTGTTTGCTTCTATGTTCGCAACGTTGAAGCAGCAACAGTACCTAGATAACGACGGCAACTGCGATTTAGAGAAGACTCAGCAATTCGCTAAGCTTCTTTACTCGATGCTTTACCCAGAAGTCCGTCTGACTATTCAAGAGAGTATTCACCAAGTCGAGTAATTCCTGTATATAGCAGGGCTCTGATAGCAGATTCAACGCGATCAAAAAAGGCACCCACTGGGTGCCTTTTTCTTGAATATTCGTTTGATAAAAACTGATGCTTACCAGAAGGTAACGAACAAACCGACCGTTACGGCCATACCAACATAGTTGTTATTTAGAAAAGCTTGAAAACATAAGTCTCGGTCACGATGCCGCATCAAATGTTGTTGGTACACAAACAAGCTGCCTGCGGCTAACAATGCCCAATAGAAAGTATCACCCAATTGGTAGTGCATACCTAACACAATCAGCATCGCTAGAGTAACAAGTTGCAAAGAGCCGACGATAAGCTTATCGAAGCGACCAAATAAAATAGCCGTCGATTTAATACCAATCTTCAAGTCATCATCTCGGTCAACCATCGCATATTGCGTGTCGTAAGCAATCGTCCACAACGCGTTAATCACGAAGACAAACCACACAATGCTTGGCAGTTCATTGGTTTGTGCCGCCCAAGCCATTGGTATCGCCCAACTAAACGCTAAGCCAAGAAACAACTGTGGAAGATGCGTAAAACGCTTCATGAAAGGGTAAATGAACGCCAGACCAACACCAATAAATGAGAGCTTAATGGTCAGTGGATTCATGGTGAGTACCAGCAAGAATGAAACTACGGCTAGCACTAAAAAGAGCAGAATCGCTTCCTTACTGGAAACCAAACCAGACGGCAGTGGACGCTGCTTGGTACGTTTAACATGACCATCTACTTTACGGTCCGCAAAGTCATTGATCACACAGCCAGCTGAACGCATCAACACCACGCCGAGTACAAAAACAACCAAGACATCAAAATCAGGCATACCTTGTGCGGCGATAATCAGTGACCACAAGGTCGGCCAAAGGAGTAATAGGGTACCAATCGGGCGATTCATTCGCGTTAATTGCCAATACGCCTTCGCTTTGGTGGCAAGCATTTACACACTCTCCTTAGAGTAAATGGGTGATGTTGGTAAAAACAGTTCTGCCACAAGCATCGGTTTATGGTTCATCCATAATCGAGAACGACGCGCGAGTAATCGCTCATCGCCTGCGATAACCCAACCAACTTGCAGCGCATCTCGCTCCACGTTCTCAGCACTAAAAACGGTCAATCCAAGCGGGACATTACCTTGTTGAGAAAGGTCTGAGTGCTGATGATCTTCTAATGTGACTCGGGGAATCAAGGTTCGACCTAACACCCACGGTTCGTCATCACCCTTTAAAATCACTTTACGCAGTAAGCAATCAAACGATGATAAAAGATGTTCCTCGTCTTGTTGCAGCATTGAGCGTTCTACAACTTGATTATGAAGCAACTCAACAGACAGGTGCTGACAGCACTTCCCCAACTTGCGGGAAAGAGAACCTTGCTCCATCAGCCACTCTTTGGTGGTTTCATTAGGAAAATCAAATGTTTCTGTACTTTGCCAATCTACATTCATTAACGAATTAAGATACAGCGATATTGGCTGATTCATACTAGTATTCAATAGGTGACTTTACACGTACAATAAAGCTTCAACTTTCGAACAAAATTAAAGCGTTCTTCGAATTGTAAACGTATTTAGATTTAGACCGCTCATTGTAACAAGACTAATGCGTTTCGAATATCGCGAATAAACTAAAGAAAAGTCACAAATATGCACAAACGTTATGTAGCCCAAATATTTCTTGCGATTACCCTACTCTTTTCAGCATCAAGTTTCGCGGAAGAGGAGTCGGCAGCTAAACTCGCCTACTTCACGCTAGAGCCAGACCTGACCACCAATTTTTACACTAAAGGTAAAAAACTGGGCTACATTCAGGTTCGCCTCGACATCATGGTGGCAAATAGTAGCGACTTGGCCGCTATTGAGCATCACCAACCACTGATTCGCGATGCGGTGATTGAATTGCTTGGCAAACAAAACGAAGAAACCATTAAATCTCTATCTGGCCGTGAAGACTTAAGAAAATCCTTAGTTGAACACCTCAACAAGATTTTGCTTCCAGAGACAGGTAAAACCCTGATTGCTGACTTACTGTTTACCAAATACCTTTATCAGTAATGATGTAAAACGAATCCCAATAAAAAAGCGGCTCATCTGGCCGCTTTTTTTGTCTCTATCGTTTGGCTACTCATTAGAAGATATGAATTAGCTTCTTGCCGAGCTTGGTGCTTTCATCGCATCGATAAAGCCAATAATCACACCAGCGGCTAGACCAGCTAAATGCGCCGTATTGGCGATAGCCATAAATGGCTGCATGTACCCAAGCACCAACCACACCAACATAAAGCCGACAATCTGTCTTGGGATACCTAAACCAAGTTGTGGCGCCTTCGCACCAACCACCCATAAGTAACCAACCAAGGCATACACAACACCAGACAAACCACCGAAGTTCGCCCCTTCAACCCAATACTGCCCAGCACCTGAAAGCGCAGAAGAGACAGCAAAGATCTGAAGTAGCTTGAGGCTGCCAAGTTTCTTCTCAATGTCTCCACCTAGCTGCCACCACCACAAAATATTAAATGCGATGTGCATAACAGAGAAATGTAGAACGGCATGACTCAACCAACGCCACAGCTGCCATTGCTGTCCATCCACCGCTGGGAAATGTAGGGCATTGAAAATAGCTTGGCCAAAACCGATCTGTTGCAGCGCAAAAATCACCACACACACCAACATCAGGCTTAGTGTCACTGGGCCTGCTTTGGCTTTGATCATGCCCATGAAGCTTGGCGTGTGGTAATGGAAGTTGCTCTTTCTGGTCTCTGCCATGTCCCAAGATGCAGCTTGATAGCGCTTATGATTGGGCTCAGCCAGAAAACGATTCAGCTCAGCTTCGGTTTCAACCTGAAATTGGCCATCAAGAAGCCAAAGAGCAAAACGCCCTTCTCCCTCTGGAGACATCTGAATAGGGATCTGACGAGAGGCCATATAATCAATAAATGCTTGAGCAAGACGTGGATTGTCTAACACCATCAATCTAATCATTGTTACTTCCTATTCATTTTATGAGGGATGCTTGAGGCGGTTCAGGTGATGAAAGTCATTAACCTGCGATCACTGGAAGTTCAGCACGATGCCAAGCTTCGAAACCACCATCAACACTATATACCTCTTCAAAGCCTTGGTTCACTAAATATTGTGCCGCACCTTGGCTACTGATGCCGTGGTAGCACATCACTAAGATAGGTTGTTCGAACTCAACCTCATCCATGAATGACACCATCGTATCGTTAGTCAGGTGGTAGGCTGTTTTTGGGTGGGCAACCGCAAAAGACTGCGGGTCACGTATATCGACAAGTCGAGCTTCGCCTTGTTCGATGAGGGCTTGAGCGCCTTTAACATCGATATGTTTAAACTGGTCCATGACTTTCTCTTTTTATACTGATTTACTTTGCTGCCATTGTAACCTATCCCAAGGCTAACATTCACATCCACTTAATAAGGTTATCCACCAGCGATCACTTTTACACCATTTGTGGATAAATCTGTGAATTGCGTGAATAAAGTGTCTTTTCAAAAATAGATCCACAACATGTAGTAATGATCCTGATCTAACTGTGGGTTAACTGAAACATATCCCCACTCGAAAAACCCCGTCAAAGCCTTACTACACACTGCTTTTAGATAGCTGACGAATAAACTTCTCACAGAGTTATCCACAAAATCATTTTGCAAATTTCGATCGCAAAAGTTGAGAAATCGATCCAAAACAAAAAGGCCGAGATCTCTCGATCTCGGCCTTTTCAAAATTCAGCTATTTGTTAGCTCTACTAGAAAGTAGAAGCTAATAGAAACTAGATGCTATTAGAAATCACCAACGGCTTGTTTCAACTTCTTCATCGCATTCTTTTCTAACTGGCGAACACGCTCAGCTGATATACTGTAGGTATCCGCTAAGTCTTGCAGGGTTGCCTTGTTGTCGTCTAACCAACGTGAGCGAACAATGTGTTGGCTACGCTCGTCTAAGCTTGCTAGTGCTAGCCCTAGGCGATTATTGGTGTGTGACTCCCAGTTAGCCGCTTCAACCGTCTCAGCAACGTCTGACGCCTTGTCTTCTAGGTAGTAAACTGGAGCAGTGTAAGCAGAACCGCCATCGTCATCGTCCATAGGCGCTTCAAACGTCGCATCTTGTGCTGCTAAGCGAGATTCCATCTCACGAACTTCTGAAGGCTCAACACCCAGTTCACGAGCAACCGTCTCAACTTCACCGTTATTGAACCAACCCAAACGCTTTTTAGACTTACGAAGGTTAAAGAACAGTTTACGCTGTGCCTTAGTGGTCGCAATTTTAACGATACGCCAGTTACGTAGAACGTATTCATGGATTTCAGCTTTGATCCAGTGAACAGCAAACGAGACGAGACGAACACCAACTTCTGGATTGAAGCGCTTAACAGCCTTCATCAAGCCGATGTTACCTTCTTGGACGAGATCAGCCATTGGTAGCCCGTAGCCAGAGTAGCCTCTTGCAACGTGCACCACGAATCTTAGGTGGGAAAGGATCAAGCCTTTCGCAGCGTCGATCTCACCTTTGTAATGTAATCGCTCTGCAAGTCCACGTTCCTCTTCAGGAGTCAGCATAGGGTAGCTGTTCGCTGAGCGGATATAGCTATCTAAACTATCTTGTGTGACTAAAGCCATTTGATACGCTTGGTTTGCCATTCGGTTCCTCATCAATCTCTGATCTGGAGTAATACATCTATTAAAACCCTACAATCTTGAACCTAAAATGAACAGGTTTCAAGGAGGGGGAAGTAATTATGCATAATCAATTCGTCTATACAAGGCAAAAACTGGTTAAGAAGTGCCTATTTTTCGTCTAAATATGACTCTATTCACCTAAACTGGTTCAATTTCTTTTAGGTGACGCTGTGCAGAAAGCTTTGCAGCCACACTACCAAGCAGAGTTCCGACGATCAAAAGCAGTAAAGATTCATCCCAACTCAGGCCAATTAAACGGAAGTGGCTGTCGTATAGCTGAGCCAAGTCATCCACCGCGCTGTTCAGCAATACGGTAATCAATGCCGTCATTACCCAAGCGCTAATCGAACCTAAAACGCCAAACCACATCCCAGCATAAAGGTATGGTCGAAGAATGTAGCTGTCGGTCGCACCAATCAGCTTCATGGTTTGAATCTCTTCTTTATGCGCCAACACATTAAATCGTAGTGTATTGCCGATAATCAGAAATACCGCGCCCAGCATCAATACCGTTAAGGTAATCACGATGACAGCCGCTAATGCTTTGATCGCATCTAATCGCGCTAACCAATCTTCGTCTAGGCGAACATCGGTCACTAATTCTTGTTGTTTAACTGTGCCTGCCAGCTCTTTAATTAAGGTATCGCTGTGCACGCTTGGCGTAATCACCAGCACACCTGGCAGTGAATAATCGTCGAGAATGGTTAGGGCGTCTTCAAAACCAGAATACTGGCTGAGGTCTGCAAGCCCTTGCTGCGGAGAAATGTACTCCACGAGCTCAACTTGATCCCAACTTTCGATTTCATCCTTAAGCACCATTACTCGTGGCTCAGGAATACCATCCTCTACATAAGCACTTATTTGTGACGGGCTAGTGACATCTTGCGCCACTTCCCCTACATTTTTACCTAATAGGTACAAACAAGCTGGCATCGCCAACGCCATAGAGATCACCGCAAGGGTCAGTAAGTTGCCTAACGGGCGCTGCCACATTTGCGAGAACGATGACTTGGCTTGTTTCCAGTGAACAACAAAGAAGCCGTCGCTTGAAGCGCGGTTTGCTGCTCGATTAGATTGAGGTTTTTTGATGCGCTTATTCGCGGCCATAGTCTTCAACCTCACTCAAAAATCCTTGGTTTAATTCAAGATGGCGGTACTGAGGGCGAGTGTTCACTAACCCGATATCATGCGTCGCTAGGATGATCGTCACACCTGCGCGGTTGAATTCTTCAAATAATCGCAACACACGGTTAGATAATTCAGGGTCTAGATTACCGGTAGGCTCATCGGCTAAAAGCAGAGTTGGACGGTTAACCACGGCGCGAGCAATACCCACGCGTTGTTGTTCACCACCAGAAAGTTGGCTTGGCAAACAACGGGCTTTATCTAATAAACCGGTTTTATCCAACGCAGCACTGACTCGGCGTTTTATTTCGTTTTCAGAAATAGATTCAATACGCATAGGCAGAGCGACGTTATCGAAAATCGAACGGTCCATCAGCAGGCGATGGTCTTGAAAAACAATCCCAATATTACGGCGTAAGAAAGGAATGTCTTTGGCTGGGATACGAGTGATATCGTGATCGTTGAACCAGACACGTCCATCAGTTGGACGCTCTATCGCGCAGATCAACTTCAGCAAGGTACTTTTACCAGCCCCAGAGTGCCCACCCAAAAAAGCCATCTCTCCACGTTTCAGGTGAAAGTCCACTTTTTGGAGCGCTTGTCTTCCACCTCGGTAGGCTTTACTCACTTGCTGAAATTTGATCACCGAAAATTCCTCTTACGATCACTAATATCAAATTTAAAAACGGTAGCAGATTAAGGATAAACCACTTTGCTACTCGCGTTACTCTTCGCGGCTAAATAGTGCTTCAATGAAGTCTTTAGATTCAAATGGACGCAGGTCATCAATACCTTCACCCACACCAATGTAGCGGATTGGAATCTGGAACTGGTCAGCAATTGAGAAAATTACACCACCTTTCGCCGTACCATCTAGCTTAGTCAGTGTAATACCCGTAACTGGAGCCACTTCACTGAACAACTTCGCTTGGCTGATAGCGTTCTGACCTGTACCTGCATCGAGCGTTAGCATGATTTCGTGTGGCGCAGAGTCATCAATCTTCTTCATTACACGAACGATCTTGCGTAGCTCTTCCATCAGGTTGCTCTTGTTCTGCAAACGACCGGCTGTATCAGCAATCACAACATCAACACCACGAGCCTTCGCTGCTTCAATCGCATCGTAGATAACAGACGCACTGTCCGCACCAGTGTGTTGAGCGATAACTGGCACATCGTTACGCTGACCCCAAACCTGAAGCTGTTCAACGGCTGCAGCACGGAAGGTATCACCCGCTGCTAGCATCACTTTCTTGCCTTCATTTTGGAATTGTTTCGCCAGCTTACCGATCGTAGTTGTCTTACCTACACCGTTCACACCCACCATTAAGATAACGTAAGGTGTTTTAGTGGTATCAACAACCAGTGGCTGTTCCACTTGGCTTAAGATGTCTGCCATCTCTTCTTTGAGCAGACCATAAAGCGCTTCACCGTCTTTTAGGTCATTGCGAGATGCTTTTTCTGTCAGGTTTTCAATGATTTTAACCGTGGTATTCATACCCACGTCAGCAATCAGAAGTTGCTCTTCTAGCTCTTCAAACAGGTCTTCATCGATTTGCTTGCCTTTGAACAGACCAAAGAAACCAGCACCGATGTTTGCTTTAGTGCGGCTTAGGCTGCGCTTAAGACGAGCAAAGAAGCTTTCTGTCGGCTTCTCTTGTACTTCTTCAACCTTAGCTTGAGGAACTGCCACTTCTTCCTGTTCTGCTTCTGCTTCTGCTTCTGCTTCTGCTTCTGCTTCTGCTTCTGCTTCTGCT
>NZ_JBFSRM010000025.1:0-34899 GCF_041465805.1 Vibrio sp. 10N.239.311.G01 | reverse complement strand
TTCTGCTTCTGCTTCTGCTTCTGCTTCTGCTTCTGCTTCTGCTTCTGCTTCTGCTAGGACAGGTTGCTGCTCTTCTTGAGTCTCTTCAAGCGCTTGATCTGATTCAGCAAGCTCAGATTCAACTGACTGAGGTTCAGCTGGCTTAGCTACTTCAGCTTCAGCCTCGACTTGTGATTCAACTTCAGTTTGATCTTCAACGTTTTCTACGTTCGCTTCATTCTGAGTTTTTGGGCTTTGTTCTTCGTCACCAAAACCAAGCCACGATAATAATCCGCGCTTCTTTTTTTCCGTCATCAGAGGAGTTTCCTAGATCTACTAATTAGCTGTATTGACTTAATACACGTCGACTCTTTGCTATTGTTATACAATACAAGCTTGTACAAACGAATAGTAAAGAAAAATGACAAAGCAGTGATAAGTTTGCTTTTAGCTTGATACACTTTGTCATTGCAAATTTATTTAATACACGAACCCACTTAAATTGGGCTCGGTATAGTATCACTTTATTAGCGGTCAAAAAATCTATGGTAAGACGTCGCCAGCAAAACACATCACAAAAAAAGCCATCCGGAGGCTTTGTTCGAATTATTAGTGGCTCATGGAGAGGTAGAAAGCTGCCTGTTCATGATTTAGAAGGATTACGCCCAACCATTGACCGAGTAAAAGAAACACTCTTTAACTGGGTGGCTCAAGATATCCCACATTCAACTTGCTTGGATGTATTTGCCGGTTCTGGCGGTCTAGGTTTTGAAGCAGCTTCTCGCCAAGCCAAAATGGTGACACTGCTCGAAATGAATCAAAAGGCGGCTAAACAGCTTTCTGATAACGCGAAAGAGCTCAAGGCAGACAACATTAATGTCGTGAATACTGATGCTATCTCTTTCCTTAAGAAACCGGGCACGCCTTACGATATGGTTTTCCTTGATCCACCATTTCGTCAAGGCTTACTGGCAGAAACAGTACAACTGCTTGAGAGTAACGGTTGGCTTGCAGACAATGCCATCATTTACGTCGAGACAGAGAAAGAACTGAAACTCGAAGCTATGCCAGAGAACTGGGAATTGCATCGCGACAAGACCACCGGACAGTCAAGCTACCGACTGTTCAATCGAATCACTGAAGAATAGGAGTTATTGAATGAAGTTCTTGCTTCCACTAGCAAAAGCAGCCATCGCCTTTGTTTGGTTTATCTTAATCGTAAATATTTTCTACCCGTTTCCGGGTAATGCTGCGATTGCGCTTTATATCATGACCGCATTCTTGTTCTTCATGCACGGCCTGCAGATGCTGATTTTCATCGGTGCATTCGGCGATAAGATCGAGATGTCACGTTGGGAGAAGTGGTCAATATTGATTTTCGGTGTCTTCGCCTTACTCGATATCCGACGCAAACACATGATGTAATCGAGCTTAAGCCCAGATATAAAACGCTTAGCTACAGAAAACATCATGACAGAAACAGTAGAGACAAAAACGCCGCTCATTTAAGCGGCGTTTTTTTATTCAGCAATGATATTGATGTTAGCCCATGTAGCCTTTCACACCATCGAGAAACATTTGCGTCGACAGCATAACCAACAACAAGCCCATCAAGCGTTCGATGGCTTTAAGACCTCTCTCTCCCAGCACTCGCAGGAAGAAGCCATTAAACATCAGAATGAAGAAGGTAGCGCCCCAAGCCAGCATCACAGCCGCTGAAAGCTCTAACATATTGTCAGGGTGCTGTGTCGACAACAGAATCAATGCCGCAATCACTGAAGGGCCAGCAATCATTGGGATCGCCATCGGCACAATAAACGGTTCTTCACCCGCCGCGAGGCCAGTAATACTACCCGCACTTGGGAAAATCATCTTAATCGCGATAATAAACAGAATAATACCGCCAGAGATACTCAAGGTTTCAGGCTGCACGTGCAGGAAGTTCATAATGCTTTGACCCGCAAATAAGAACAGCAGCAAGATAACCAGTGCGAACATCAGCTCACGAATCAGAACAATACGGCGACGCTTCGGGTCAATATGCTTAAGGATAGAGAGCACGATTGGCAAGTTGCCAAGCGGGTCCATGATAAGAAACAGCATGGTTGCTGCAGATAAGATTTCCATAAGTTTGTCTCGAAAAGCGTAAGTGCGCGGAGTATAGCAGCCTCAACATTGATTTTCGAACGCAGTGATAAGCGGGTTAACTGATGCTTTTAAAAGGGGATATTATAAGAAGGCAAATTAGCGAAAGCAGATTGAAAGGTAATGAAAAGAGTGGAGCCGAAACATGCACCCACTCTTTATTCACGAATAAAACAAGCCACTAAGAATTAGTGATTACACACACGTTCGCGGTTAGTGCAAAGCTTATCATCGACAACGACAACCTTTTCCATCTTCAAGAAAAACTTCAACAGGCTATCTAAATCCAGACCATTGAGCTTACAAGTATGGAAGCGAGCTTCTTCGCCATAGGTTTGAGCAAGCGCTAATGTTAGCTCTTCGCGAGTCAGTGGCTTTTCACTAAGCAGGTTTAAAACGTTGTGTGCGTGAATTTCAGTCGTCATAACTCAATCTCATATTTAATGAATTACACGTAGAGTACCGAGTTTTAGCAACGCCGTTTTGATGTAGCTCAGGCTTGAGAGAGCTCTACCCTAAATAGTAATCGATGCGACGATGAATGCGTGTGCGAGAAAGTAACTGCCCGTTACCCAAAAGTAAGCGCCCTTGATTGGGCTGCGGTAACTGTTTAGCGCATAAGCTAAGGCCGAAAGGAGCAGCACGCTACAGCCAGCAAAACCGACCGCGTGTGATAACTGAGGATCCAGCAGCCAAACCTCACCAGAAGCCCATGCTAACTGAATAAGCACAATGCCCATGATGACCACGGGAAAAACGAGTTTGTCTAAGCGTGGCAGCAGTAAAAAGAAAGCAACAACGCAAGCTGCCAATAACAGCGCGAACAACCACCAAACCATTTCACCTGATAGCTGTAACCAAAAAGCTTTGCTGTAACAGAGTTGAGCCAATAAGAAGCAGACAAAATGCAGAGGGCGTTTTTGAGTGAGAGTATGAAGCACATCTGCGATCGCAGAGATAGCCAACCCCGCAACTATCCAATAGGTAAAGTCAGCCACAACCGACTGAGTTAAAGCAATTGTCGCTAATAATACAAAGGTAAATACCTTATACGATAAGGCCTGACCGATATGTCCATGTTTCGTTCCTGCTATTGCTCCGATACCAGATAAGGAAACCGCTAACCAACTCCACATACCACTTGCCCTATTGCTTTAAATCGTCGCCAGTCTAGGCACACGAGTGTTGATGTAAAGCCTCAGCCCCTCAAAATTGGATCTTGATTACGCTTCCACTAAAAAGAGTCTCTTTAGATTGAAGTCGTAACAATTACCACCATGACAATGGCCATTCTTTTAAAACTAGAACGAATCATCATAAAACCCATTCAAACTGGCATTAGAGTCGCCATACTTGAGTTTTGGCCAATTCTAACCTATCGACTTCACCAAAATCGGCTTAATTCCGTCAAATACCACACTTGAAAAATTAAAATAACCACCTTTAAATCAAACAATAACAATAACTTAAACAAAGAAACTCAAGATTAATAAGGAAATAAAAACGCCAACCAAGCCTAGACTTGTAAAGTAGCCAGTTTTCTTTTTTTAAATCCCAGTTTTGTCAGGTTATTTCAAGCCCCCGGTAAAAACCGCCACAAAAACCAAGTCGAAAACTTAAAAAACCAACCAAAACAAACCTAGCCACCACCAGCCCCTATTAATACAGTTTAACAACCTTTAACAATATAAATTACACAAAACAACCATTACAAAACAACAAGTTAAATCAAATTAGAACAAACATAAATCACAACGAACAAAATAAGAACACACCATAAAACACAGTTAAACACTGCCAAACAAGCCAAAAACTCATAGTTTTCTACTACTTTTAAAGCTTTCGAAAGTAATTCTTGATCTAAAGCCATAAGTAGTGCTATTCTTTAAAAAATAGCGAGAGACAACCAAATTTAGGAGTAGTGTTATGATTTCATCTTCGCAAAGACAAGGACTTGTAATGATCGCGGTAGTTGTAGGTCTAATGACACTACCGATGATGTACTAAGCAAGTTACAGATAAAAAAAGGGACGCCATGAGCGTCCCTTTTTTTGTTCAATTTTTTCACTTCGAAAACAGATGCAGTGTTAGCACATCCCAGTTCGCATAATAGAAACCTGCGGCAGCTAAAGTCATTGCCATCATCAGTAAGATCGCAACTCGCCAGATAAAACGACCACTACGTGGAGTCAGCTCCTTCTCACAGTCGTTACACATCATGATGAACTTATGTTGGTCTTCCAACTTAGCCTCATGTTCATTGACTACCTTATTACGACACGTTGCGATATAGCGCAGCTTGCTCACCATATCGTGCGGTAGCCTTTCTTCACAGCTTGTTACAAGCTCATGCAATCCTTCGCCTTCGGCATGATATTGAAGCCTCAATAATTTCTCTATATTGCGAGTTCTTGTCACCACTTTTTCAATATCGGTCATCTTAGCCCTCCCACTCCACACTATAATTCTAGTCGAGCATTTCCCTATTCTTATACAAAATCACTGTTATTTACGAGAGAAAGAGACAATAAATAACAATGCTTTATCCCAAACTGACCATTAAATGTGATGTCTGCCGAAAAATAATCAGCTTGGCTTACAACAGTTCACGAATAACGGCTTTAAACACATATCCCTATTGCCTGAAAGACTAGAATAACCATCACGACTACATGGAGGTTATATGCCTAATTCACTCTTTTTTGCCATCTTTGCTCTCGCTGCTCTAGCGGCTTGGGTATTTATTGGTTTCTATCGAAAACACTCGCAAGGTGAAAATGCGCCAGAGAAGAAAGTGAATGTCACGGTGTTAGACAAACAATCGATCGACCTTCCTGACGCAGAACCGGGCCAAGAAGATCAAGAGTACTGGATTTACGTTCAACGTGGTGTGGTTGGTCCGAAGCGAGAATTCCAAGTCGGCATCCACTATTTCCACGCCCTTAACCCTGGCGACAAAGGAACCTTAACCTACCAAGGCGATAAGTTCTTACACTTTGCGTTGAAGCGCTAAACGTCAGCCGCTTCAACTGTCGTCCCTAAGCAATCCATCAGAAAGCCTTAGCAATCACCGCTAAGGCAATAACCAACGCGTTTTCTCTGACTTAGACACCAACCAGCTCATCCATAATGCGCCAGCTCCGCTGATCACAATCCATAATGGAATAACCCATACCGGATGTCCTTGGTACCAACCAAACTCTTTCATCGGCCACAAGAAAATCGGGTGCAGCAGGTAAATACCTAAGCTGTGCTTACTGATAAAGCCAACCACTTGGTTACTCTTCTCAGACAGGCCTTCACCATAGTAACGGCATACCATGAACACCATGCTCGCGGCTAATACGGTATTCAACGTTTTGTAAGATAGCCAGCGCCCTACCGTGTACTCTTCTGCTACCAAGCTTGCATCAACCACCATGTAAACCGTGGTTAGTAACGCTAGCCCACCCAGTAACACACTCACGCCAACGGTCATCTTGTTAAGTGGCACAATCTTATACAGCAAGTAACCCAATGGTAAGTAACCGGTGTACAACCACAATTCGTGACTCCAAGGGCCATCGATTTTCAGTAAGAACAGCAATGTTGTGAACAACCATACCGCCGTAAAGGCATAGACCGATCTATCACCGTACTTTCTAACCATGATCTGCAAGAACGGAATCACAAAATAGAGTGGGATGAAGTAATAGAAGAAACCAAGGTGGTAATAGGTGTAATGATGGTAGCTATTAAGCAACACGTCCCAACTGACGTCGGCATCAAAGCCCATTGCTGACCAGCCCGACAGATAGGTATAGAAAAGCGACCAGACAATGAAAGGTATCAGTACCTTGCCCAAACGACGCTTGAGGTAGTATTTGGCGTCAAACGGGCGCTGATCACTGAGCATCAGTGCGCCAGTAATCAAAATGAACACAGGTACTGCCCAGCGGCTGAAACCGTTTACCGTAATGGCAGTAAGCCATTCACCGAAAGGAATAGTGCCCAACTCATTGCGATAAGGCGCCAAAACATGAATCGCGATAACCGCTACGGCCGCGACACATCGTGCTAAATCAAAAAAGAGAATTCGCTGCTTCATGTAAATGCCTGATTAATATTCAATCATTCTACTATAGCAATAAAAAAGCTGACCGGAATAAATACCAAGTCAGCTTAGTGTTAAAGGAGATACTTATCGCGAATTTAGCTCATACGACTCTAGCTTCTGCGACTTGAGCTCTCACAAATGAGGCTCATGTGGCTGAAGCTTATGCCGCTGAAATTTTCGGCACTTTCGGTAAACGCAGAGAGATCACCGTCGTTATCGCCAAGAATGCGAAGGAAACCCACAGACACGCAGACAAACCTGCCATTTGGAATACCAAGCCCGACAATATCGTGCCAATCAAACGGCCCATCGCGTTTGCCATGTAGTAGAAACCGACATCAAGAGAAACGCCATCGCCTTTCGCATAACTCACAATCAAATATGAGTGAAGTGATGAGTTCACCGCAAAGATGACACCAAACACCATCAAGCCACCGATAATAACTAACTCGGGTTGCCAGCCAATCTGTACCGCATAAGCGATAGCAGCGGTCACTATAGCCAGCGCACCAGCCCATAACAGCGCGGCATGGCCATCTGGCACCTTACCTTGAGCTTTACCAGTAATCTTGGGTGCAATGCCCTGCACAAAGCCGTATGCGATGGTCCAAGCCGCTAAGAAGCCACCCACCCATGAGTGATCCCAACCAAACACACTGCCTAGGTAAATCGGCAAAGCAATCACAAACCACACATCACGAGCGCCAAACAGGAACATACGTGCTGCGGATAGGATGTTGATGGATTCAGACTTAGAGAAGATCTGTTTGAACTTAGGCTTGGTTTTCGCTTTGCCCATGTCCGCTTCTAAGCTCAACACACTGCCAACGAAGACCAATGCCAACACGGCTGCCATCGCGAGCACGGCGTATTGGAAGCCAATCGTTGAAAGCAGTAAACCACCAATAAAGAAGCCTGCCCCTTTAAGCGCATTCTTAGATCCGGTCAGAATCGCAATCCACTTATAAAGCGCGCCTTGTTGTTCATCAGGAACCAGAGTCTTAATTGAGCTCTTGGCACTCATCTTATTGAGGTCTTTAGCGATACCAGACAAGGCTTGCGCCGCCATGACCCAAGGAATGGTCAGCATTGCCGTTGGCACCGCGAGCATACCCAAGGCGACGACTTGCATGCCTAACCCAATGTTCATGGTCTTATTGAGGCCAAGACGCGCCCCTAACCAGCCACCGATTAGGTTAGTCACCACACCAAAGAATTCATAGAAAAGGAACAGTGAGGCGATTTCTAGTGAACTGTAGCCAAGGTCGTAAAAATACAGAACCACCAGCATGCGAAGTGCACCATCAGTAATGGTGAAGTTCCAGTAGTTGAAAGTCACCAACATATATTGGCGAACGCTCTTACTTAGATTTGAAAACATAACGCTATCTCTGCAATCTAAACAAAAAGAGCTTTTGGATCATGATAAGTTCAACACTCCAGAGACCAAAAGCTCCCTGTCTAACACTGATGACTATTAGCTATTCGCTATTCGCTACGCCATTAATGTATTCAACCTGGATAGGTTTAGTGAAGGCACCTGGACGCAGTGCCTGCACCTCTTGAACTACCTTGCTCAAATCCCAGCCTTTTTCTAACAGTAGGTGAGCTGCGAACAAACCAGTGCGACCAGAGCCGCCCATACAATGCATTGCAACCTTGCCGCCGTTATCGACGATGTTATGTAGCTCAGGGCTAGCTGCTTGCCACTTCGCAGCAAAACCAGCACCCGGTGCACAGTCGTCTTCAATTTCGATCTGGAACCATTGCATACCTAACGCACGTGTTTTTTCACCAAGTGCCGCCACGTCTTTGCTTGCAAGCTCATGGTCATCAAGTGCTGTCACGATAGCTTCAACGCCTTGCTCTTTTAGCTGAGCCAGTGATGCATCAAGCGTTGCTTCTTTTGTGCCAGGGCATGGTGTTAGAACTAATGCGCCAGTCTCTACTTTTAGTTCCCAAGTTGGATGTGTCATTATATCTTCTCCAGATTCTTATTAAGCAAGGCCAACGGTACGAACCAGCTCAGCAGTACGTGTTGCGTAACCCATCTCGTTATCGTACCAAGCGTAGATCTTAACCATGCGCTTACCGACCAACATCGTTGATAGTGCATCCACGATTGTTGAGCGTTGGTCACCTTTGTAATCGATAGAAACCAGTGGACGCTCTTCAAAGCCAAGAATACCTTTTAGTTCATTCTGAGACGCTTCTTTCAGCATCGCGTTAACTTCTTCTGCCGTGGTGTCTTGCTTCACTTCGAAGATGATGTCTGTCAGAGAAGCGTTCGCTAGCGGTACACGAACTGCGTGGCCGTTGATGCGGTTTTCTAGCTCAGGGAAGATCTCAACAATCGCTTTGGCGCTGCCCGTCGTTGTTGGGATAAGACTCATGCCACATGCACGTGCGCGGCGTAAGTCTTTGTGCGGCGCATCAAGAATAGTTTGCGTGTTAGTTAAATCGTGAATAGTGGTGAAGGCTGCGTTCTCGATACCAAGCTTCTCGTTGATCACCTTAACCACTGGCGCGATACAGTTCGTTGTACAAGACGCTGCCGTTACGATTTTGTGTACCGCAGGGTCGAAGATATTGTCATTCACACCAACAACGATGTTTGCGATGCCTTCTTCTTTCACTGGCGCCGATACCACAACACGTTTCACGCCCTGCTCTAGGTATTTGTTTAGGAAAGAGGTCTTACGGTGAACACCTGTCGCTTCGATAACCACATCACAACCAGACCAGTCGATCGCATCGATGTCGCGCTCTTGTGTGGTCTTGATGCGCTGGCCATTAATGATCATCTCATCGCCTTCTGCAGTTACTTCGTGGTGAAAGCGACCTTGAACTGAATCAAATTCTAGAAGGTGGGCCAGTGTTGTTGTGTCGCCAGCAACATCGTTAATTTGAACAAATTCTAGCTCATCCCAATCGAATGCTGCGCGAAGTGCTAGACGGCCGATACGACCAAAACCATTAATACCTACTTTGACTGTCATTTTCTGTTCTCTCAGTTAATTGCCTTCATATTTGAAGCCGCAGCGTTGTTGACTACGTTCACTTACCGGAGCGCCGGCCGCCCTAATTACATAGAGCCACTATGCTCATAGGGATAAGTTCACTTGTCGCCTAGCTGCAACTACAACTATTTCGGCATTAAGTTTTAATGTATTTAAACGCAACATACTGGGCGTGAGTTCATCGACTCTAAGCGCTCAATATCTTGCTGGTATTCAGTTTTCAAACAGTTCGATGCAATAAGGTCGTCAATTAACTTTAGCATCCAACCTGGTAAATCTTGTGACAGGCGGTAAAACACCCACTGCCCCTGGCGAACATCAATCAAAACACCGTTTGAACGCAGCTGCGCAAGATGGCGTGAAACCTTTGGCTGACTTTCTTGCAATGCCTGAGTCAACTCACCAACCGATAAGCACTCATTGCGAACTATCAACATTAAGCAACGCACTCGCGTTTCATCGGACAGTAATTTAAAAAATTGGTGAGGAAGCATAAAAACATACTCATATATGGATATGCACATATCTTAGATATAAAAAAACGCACGTCAAGGCGTGCGTTTCAATTGTCATAAAAGTTTAACGAAGAAATATCAGAGCTTGTTGGTCACGGTATGGCTCCAACGGCGCGCTTCAGTAAGCTCCGTTTTAACCTGATCCACGCTTAATCCTAAATCGGCGCAGTGCTCATCAATCTGTTGCCAATCGGCATGCTCAAAGCTCTCTTCAAGTGCGAGCAAGGTACCATATGGCCCTTCTCTACGTAATAGAGCAACCTTGATACTTTTACACAGCGGCAACTGCTCGACTAAGTTATCTAACGACAAGTCCAACAGAGCATCCAACAAGGAGAATAAGCCAATCATAAAGGCCTGTTCTCTATACCCTTCAAATGCCTGATAGCGAGACATACGCTGACAGAACTGAGCTCGCTGTAGAGACAATCCATACAGCTCTTTAGGCTTTTTATCGGACACATAAGAGGCGACGGCTAACGAGACAAACATTTTCAGTTTCTCTTGACCTAGATATACCAAAGCCTGACGAAAAGAAGAGATGGTAACTTCAAGGCGCGGCGACATAGTATTCACAAAACGCAGCAGCTTATATGAGAGCGCCACATCTTTCGCGACAATGCTCTCCACCCGTTGAAAGTCCACATCGGGCTTACACACTTCTTGAAACAGCTCCATAGCAATCACTTGCTCAGGGCTAATGTATTTACTCTTGATGATTTCCGGTTTATTGAAAAAGTAACCTTGGAAAAACTTAAAGCCAGCCTCTTTGGCTTGCTGGAATTCTTGTTCGGTCTCAACGCGCTCCGCCAAAAAGCTAAACTTTTTCCCTTGATGCGCCCTAACCAAATCACACGCTTCATCCAAACCCATCTGCATAATATCGAGCTTTACGATATGCGTGTATTTAAGGAAACGTTCCCATTCTGGGGTCGAAGTAAAATCATCTAGGGCAATCATGTAACCCGCTTGGTAAAGGTCTTTAACCGCTTCCAACAATTCATCTGTTGGTTTACAGGTTTCCAGAATCTCTACCACCACCTTATCTTTCGGCAAACTTAAGGGCAGTCGACGAATCAAACTTTGATAAGGGAAGTTGATAAAGCAGCGTGAAGATGGAATAGAAGGGTTAAGACCAACAGACAAGAAGTTCTCAACAATCAGACGATACGTTGCTCGATTAGACTCAATATGCGCTGGGTACGCATTCTTTTCTCCATCGCGAAATAACAACTCATAGCCGAGTGTATTCCTCTTGCGATTTAAGATAGGTTGTCGAGCAACGTATGTAGCGGTCATTTCTTGATAACTCTGATTGGTTTAACTATAACTCAGTCGCTTAATCTAAGCTTTCGCGGCAGCTAGCAAAGCACCGCAGCCCATGAACATACCACCAAATATTTTATTTATCTTACCCATTATGCGATCAGAGCGAATAAAACGTCCCATTTGTGACGCTAATGAGGTGTAACCCAACATAACAACGCTATCAATGAATACTGTCGTCACACCTAGCACTAATAACTGAGGTGCTTGAGGTTGTGTAGGGTCAATAAACTGAGGAAACAAAGCCACCAAAAACACGATTGATTTCGGGTTAGTTAGGTTGATAAGCACAGCGTTTCTCAGCAGTTTGCCACTCGACAGAGTAGAGCTTTCTTCAGATGCTACTAGGCTCGAGCTATCACGCCACTTTTGAATACCTAACCAAAGTAAGTACACCACGCCGACCCACTTAATGATGGTGAACGCCAACGCAGACTTAGCAACGAGTGCACCGATACCCGCGCCCACCAGCATAATGTGAAACGCAAGACCAAGCTGTAAGCCAACAATTGATGCGAGTGACTTTTTAGTGCCATAGCTAAGCCCATTACTGATTGAGTTAACGGTACCCGAGCCCGGAGCCAAGCTAAACAAAATCGCTGTGACAACATAAGCAAGCCAAACATGAGTATCCATTTGCATTTCCTTACTAGTTCTTTAATCTAACAACATTAGTAGCAATAAAGCTCTCACACGCATCAGTTCAGGTAATTTCCCATGGAAAACCACAGCGAAGCCACCTTCCCTTACACTCAAGAACCTCAGTTCGATCATGCGATTAAACACCCGATCAACGCTCTTTGGCAACAAAGAAAAGAGGGGTTTTTAACATCGTCTGGTAAAAAGAAACTGTACTGGTGCAGCCTCACCTCAGAAAAGCACAGCAAAGCTATTGTGATTTCAAATGGCCGTATCGAATGCTGCCAAAAATACCAAGAAATCTTTTATGATTTTTATCAACAAGGCTATGACGTTTATTCATTTGACCACCAAGGTCAAGGCCAGTCTGAACGTATGGTAACAGACTCTGACATTGGTCACATTCATGAGTTTGATGATTATGCATTTGACATGTCTGACGTCATTGCCAGTTTTGATCTCAGTAAGTATTCCAATCGCTACCTGCTCGCACACTCAATGGGCAGCACCATAGCCACTCGCTACCTACAAACCCATCCAGACCACCCGTTTGATAAGGTGACTCTGTGCGCTCCGATGTTTGGTATCAATACCGAGTGGTACCTGAAACCTATCGCGATGATCGTTGGACAAGTGCTTACCGCTTTTTATGCCAAGCCAACTTACGCGCCGGGCCAGCAAGCATATTATTCGAAGCCTTTTGAAAACAACTTACTGAGCCACAGTAAGGTTCGCTATCAGTGGTTCCGCCGCTTATATGACGAGTCTCCATCTTTGCAGGTGGGTGGACCAAGCACGCGTTGGGTGTGGCAAGGGTTAATGGCCGCCAAGCAAGCAATTCAACAAACTCGTCAAATCAAGATCCCTCTGCTATTGATTCAAGCTGGGGATGAAAAGATTGTCAGTAACAGTGCTCAAGTAAAGTTCATCTCTAAGCTGAAGAAAACCAACTCTGATTGTCAGTTTAAGTTGATTGAGGGTTCTAGGCATGAGGTGTTGTTTGAGCAGGATGAATATCGCAATCAAACACTGGATGCGATCAATCAGTTTTTCGCCTAGAGCTAATAGGCTAAGCAACCTACCAAGAAAATAAGCGCTAAAGAGGAAGAGAAGTAAGTGAGCTTTGCCCTCTTTTCTTGCATGAATTTGGCATACAATTTCTACCTAGAGATATTGTAGTTAAAACGATTCTAGCGCTGGCTAGCGTCAATATTGGTTAAGCATTTTGCAATGAGGGTTAAATGAGTATTCCTGCACTAAAAGATTCCGTGAAGATTGTTGCTTCTGATTTAGATGGTACGCTTTTGGCTCCCAACCATCAGCTAAGCGACTTTACCAAGCTAACGCTTAAGAAATTACACGACCAAGGTTATACCTTCATCTTCGCTACGGGTCGTCACCACGTCGATGTGGCGGGTATTCGTCAGATAGCAGGTATTCCGGCGTACATGATCACTTCAAACGGTGCACGCGTGCATGACCAAAACGATCAACTGATGTATAGCCAGAACGTACCTCAGGAACTCGTTCAGCCAGTTATTGATATTGTGCGCCAAGATCCAAACCTCTTTATTCACATGTACCAGAATGAAGATTGGTTACTAGACCGTGAAGATGAAATGTTGGCTAAATTCCACAGTGAGTCTGGCTTTAGCTACAAGCGCTTTGAAGCTGAAAACGCACCAAGCGAAGGCATCGCGAAAGTCTTCTTCACACATCCAGAACAAGACCACGAATATCTCGTCACGTTTGAACAAAAGCTAAGAGATGCTTTTGGCGACAAACTGAACATCGCCTTCTCTACACCTTGGTGTCTGGAAGTGATGGCAGCTGAAGTCTCTAAAGGCCACGCTCTAGACGCTGTTGCAAAATCACTAAACCTGACTCTGGATAACTGTGTTGCCTTTGGTGATGGCATGAACGACGCTGAAATGCTGGCTATGGCGGGTAAAGGTCTAATCATGGGTACATCACATGAGAAAGTGATGAAAGCACTACCTGACAATGAAGTGATTGGCAGTAACGCAGACGATGCCGTTGCTCACTACCTAGAAAAGCATCTGCTCTAATCTCGCTCGTTGAACAGATCTGAATAAATAAAAAGGCAGCCAACTGGCTGCCTTTTTTGAACCTTACGTAAAAAGCTCTCTCTAACGCTATCGAGAACCTAACACTTCTTTGCTTAAGATTGCCTGCCACTCTTGTTCGGTAACCGGCATGATCGATAAGCGATTACCGCGTTTCACCAAGGGCATTTCGGAGAGTTCAGGCATGGCTTTAAGCGTAACCAAAGGAATCAAGCGCTCAGTCACTCGCACAAACTCGACATCCACCATGATCCAGCGTGGGTTATCGGGTGAAGACTTAGGATCGTAGTAATCACTCTCAGGGTCGAACTGAAAGTGGTCTGGGTAGGCTTCTCTGGTTACTTTAGCGATCCCCGCTACGCCAACTTTTTTACATGATGAGTGGTATATCATCACCAGATCGCCAAGCTTGACGTCATCACGCATCATGTTTCGAGCCTGATAGTTGCGTACACCCTCCCAACAAGAGGTTTTTTGTACTCTAAGAGTCTGAATAGAGAAGGTGTCGGGTTCTGTTTTAAATAACCAATATGCCATAATAAATCCAATTAACGGTTGCTCCGAGGAAGATATAACATGAAGGTAATGAAAAACCCAGTGACATGGCTAGTCGCGTTCGCTCTACAAGGCTGTGTTACGGCACCTGATACGCCGCAACAACCTGAACAGCCCCCAGCAAACTTGGATGAGCCACTGAGCATTCAACCGCAAACCTTCATCATGCGTGGTCAGGTGGTGGTTGGCCATGAAAGCCGAACCTTCACTCCTTGCGGTAGCCAACAACAATACTGGTTAGACTTATCTCCAGAGTTAGCGTTAGAAGCACAAGGGCTCTCAACGAGACCTTACCAAGCCTTATATGGCGAGCTGATTGGTCACCTAACCGTGCCGAGCCAAACGGGTTATAACGCAGATTTCACAGCGCGTTTCGTGGTTGACCAAGTGAACATCCTAACCGCAGAGAACCCAGATCGCTGCGTCCAACCGCTGCGCTCAACACGAGTATTTGGTAATGAACCCTTCTGGTCAGCAACCTTCGATAAAGACCAGCTGAAATACACCAAGATGGGCGAACAGCCACAGACCCTCGATATTGAATCAAGCCGCACCACATCGAGCAGCCGTGACTACCAATTAGAAGGTGAAGCTGCACAAGGCAAACTCAACCTTACGAAAGAGAGCTGTAGCGACGGCATGAGCGATTCTATCTATGGATGGCATGCCAAGCTTAACCTCAATGACAGTAACTACAATGGCTGTGCGACGGTCTCTAACCAAGATCCAACGCTGGACTGGAGCGGACTCTACTTCGCTAGCTCAACGCAAAACTCAGGGTTCTCTATCAACCTTGAACTCAACAATGACCACAGTGCTATCACGACTTATTCATACAGCAATGGAGACCCTTCTATTGTTGAACAAGGCTTCTGGCAGCAACTGAACCAAAATCAGGTACAAGTGGTTATGACTCGCCACCAGCAACAATATTTGATCTCCGAGCGCATCTTCACACTCGATAATGGCAAGCTAATCGCTGAAAAAGAGAAAGTGGGCAACGTGGTGTATCCGATTGCCAATGGCGGTCTGGTGCTATTCGAAGCTAAGGGTGCGCAAGCACAAGTAAACACCACCACTAACGTTGATCTAACCGCAAAGCAGGTGAACTCCAGCGATCAACTTGATCCAAAAGTCGACCAAGCGATCCGCGAATACTTTAAGATCAACAACAGCTCACCTGACGACACTAAATACCGCTGGTTAACCTACGACCTCAACGGCGACGGTAAAGAAGAGCTGTTCGCCCAACTCGATTGGTGTGGTTCTGGTGGCTGTACACTGCTAATTTTCGAAAACCATCAAGATAACTGGCGCTTCAATAGCCGAGTGACACTGGTTAAGGGCGACATACGCTTAGGTAAATCGCAAAACCACGGCTGGCAGGATCTGATCTTCAATGTCAGTGGCGGCGGTGCAACACCGGCGAAACACACACTTTCATACTCTGGTGTCAGCTACCCGCTAAACCCAAGTGTCGCTCCAGTTGCAGATGATGCTGATATCAGCGACGTGGTTTTGTTTGCTGATGGTATCTCACCCGCACAAAGTGGAGTTAAGTTGTAAACATGAGTAACCAACAAGCTTGCCATGGTTGTAGCTTCACTCACCAATGTATTTGTCACCTGATACCTAGTGTCGCAAGCCAAATCGATCTTGTACTGCTCACTCATGAGAATGAACTGTCACGCGATACCAATACAGGGAAGCTGCTTCAGCAATCCCTTGATCAGTGTCAGTCCATTGTATGGCAAAGGAAAACACCACCAGCGGAGCTCATCGCACTGCTTGACGATGAAACACGACAACCGTTTCTTTTATTCCCAAGTGATCAAAGTGTCGAGTGCCAGCAAGCTGTAATGACCCAAGCCCAGAGCCGTAAGCCGCTATTCATCATCTTGGATGGCACATGGCAAGAAGCGAAGAAGATGCTTAACAAGAGCTCGTGGTTACAAGCCGTTCCGCAAGTTCACCTCGATATTACCAGCGAATCTTCATACACCTTGCGCCGCAACCAAGACAGTGGCCACTTGTGTACTTGTGAAGTGGGTATTGAGTTACTCAAATCTTTAGGTGAAAGTGAATCTGCCAAGCTCATTGATGACTACTACCAGCATTATCTAAAAGTGTTCCACGCCGACAAGTGTGGCCACGCCCTCAAATAGACCAAGCAGGCGCGCGGGAAGGTAAAAACACATTTCGGGACGAGACAGACACTAAAAACAAAAAGGGTGAACCATAAGCTCACCCTTTTTACATCGTATTTTCGTTATTGAGCCAACCAGTGTTTCACGTGAAACGCTCGCTCCATCAAAACAAACGCTGAGGTTGACCAAAGTAATACCCTTGCAAGTAATCGACCCCCATGTCTTCAGCAATACGGCACACCTGCTCATTATGAACGAACTCCGCCACCGTCTTAGCATTCAGAATCTGGCATAAGCTCACCAACTGCTGAGCGATCTTGCGCTGCTTTTTATCTTTATCAATATTGCGAATCAAACTGCCATCAAGCTTGATCACCTGTGGTTCTAGCTTCAATATCTCATCAATGTTCGAATAGCCCGAACCAAAGTCATCAACAATAATATTCACACCAAGATCGCGGAAGTGATTACACACCTCAATCAAGCGACCGTAATCCTGAATTTGTTCCGTTTCTAACACCTCCAAGCCAATACGCTGTGGGTGACTGATTTTCTTGATCGCTTGTTCAAGGTGAAGAATGGTTTTCTCATTGCTGAAATCTTGTGGCGCTAAATTAATTGAGAACGAATCGGTTCGCTGACTCATAAAATCGAAGGTGCGCGTTACCATCTGACGACTGAGGCGTGTATAGAGATGGGTTCCTTCAATGATTGGCAAGAACTTACCCGGTGCAATTAACTGACCGTCCTCTTCAATTCGAACCAAACACTCGTAGCTCTCTACCTGATGACTATGTGCTGAAACTATGGGCTGAGAGCACGCCACAATATTCTGATTAAGCACCGCGCGACTCACGCACGACAGCCAACCAAGTTGCTCTTGGCGATGCTTCTCCAATTGAATGAGTGCCTTGGCGCTCACTAGGTGCTTGTTCTGGCTGACAGCGCTGCGCCTCGCATCAATCGCCTTCAACAATAAGTCATCAATAGAGGTAGTCGGGAAATCTCGACGGCTGGCGATACCCGCACAGATAGACACCGACAAGTAATCAATATCGGGTAAACCGGTAGGCTCAAAATTCACATGCTCGGTTTGATCGGCAAATTCCGAGAATCGCTGATGAATATGTTCTTGGCTCGCCCAACTATCAAACACCACCGCCCACTCACCAATACCGATACTGTAGAGCTGACAGCCCTCATCAAAGAACTGCCACAGCGCCTTTTGAAAGTACTCACTCAAATCATGCAGAAGCTTGTCACCTACTCGATAACCATACTTCTCATTGATCTGACCAAAGGTCGTGACCTTCAAAGCTAGTAAGTGGCTATCACTGCTCATCTTCGACAGTTTCTCACGCAGCACACTTCGATTGGGTAAACCTGTACGGTGATCAATTCGATAGCTTGCCGTCAATGCAGTGGCTTGCTGCTGAATCTTACTCGCCATACTGTTATTCATATCATCGACATCAAGCAGTGCATTTCGGATCAATGAAAACAGAGGGGATATATTGGTAGCGGGTTGTGTCTCTAATGGCAATACTGCCTTACCCTCACCCTCTCTAAGCGCAAGGTAAGTGAGGCTATGGTGCAAGATTCGCTGTTGGCTATTCTCTTGATAAAGTTCTCCTATGCAGTAAACGCCATAGCTGTCGGCCAATTTTTGGAAAACCTCTACCTCTTGGTTGCCATCGATAAAGTCGATGCGAGAGGTGCAGTTGTAAATGAAGAACTGTTCTGGCCTATGAGAGGCGATCTGCTGCACGCCCAGTCGTATCTGCTCTAAGGTCAGTGATGGATGGTCATAACAAAACCGGACCTCATCGCCCACTTGGAACAGGCCGCTGAATTCTATCTCTCCACTTTCCGTTACCTTGAGCGGTAAGTGAATGTTTTGCTCTTTCGGGTCACCGACCATCAAGGGAAAGTTATGCAGTTGCTCAAAAGGCACTTCGAGGCCATCAGCGAGGTAACGATTGTAGAGTTCGCGAACAGGCATCCCATCCAGTTCCAACAACCGGTTCTCTTGAGCACCTGTCACTCGAAAAGTTCGACCAATCGGATTCCATTCAGTGTAGTAACCCTTAGCGATGGAGAGCTCAACACTGTGCAGCGCCAACATCACATAGGCATTTTCATAGCAAATGCCGTCTAACATCACCCATCGCCCATTATCTGTGATGGTCGATGCACCGCCACAGATCGGTAATGAATACATCGACTGCTCAAACGCTGAAAATAGATCTCGGTTATTTATCTGCAAGCGGTCTGCGAAACAGATGATGCTTTGAGTATTATCATTGCACTCAAGCTGTTGCCACATAGCGTGGCTATCGAGCAATGGTTGTTCGCTATATTCGACAACACCACAAGAGTAAGACGTCGCGTCAAAGCGGGTAACAATCAGATAAAGACCTTGGTGCAGGATGACACCTTGACTAATGTAGTGGTTAGCACTGCAACCAATCAATTTGGCATTGGGAAAAGTCGATTGAATCACTTGGCAGGCAGCCAAAACAGAACCTTTCTCGAAAGACGAAAACACCTGAATCAGTAGGCTTTCATGTTGATGAAAATCTATCTTTTCCAATTCACGTTGGGTTTGCTCAATGTCTTGTATCAGGAGAGAAGTCGACTGCATATTCACATTAATCGTTACGTTAATGATTTATTATTGTGCTTATTATAGATAAGGCTTGCACGGAATACTTGCGATCGCGTTATGAATAATGTGACCTTAGTTAGACATCATTCATTCCGCCAAAAAGCAGTCATTAATGGCGGCGCAGTACTTTTATAGCCAGTCGTTACACAATGCGGGAAGCTTTAACTGCTAAAACAGTCGCTTAGGCTCACCGAAGTAGTAACCCTGCAGATAATCGACACCCATTTGCTCTGCTATCTCACAAACCTGTTGGTTATGGACAAATTCAGCGACCGTTTTGGCATTGAACACTTGGCACAAACGAATCAACTGAGAGGCTATGTTTCTTTGTTTTTGATCTTTGTCGATATTACGAATCAAGCTACCGTCGAGCTTAATGATCTGTGGCTCAAGCTTAATGATTTCCTCGATGTTGGAGTAACCAGAGCCAAAGTCATCAACAATGATTCTCGCCCCAAGCGCACGGAAGTGATCACACACCTCAATCATGCGGCCATAATCTTTAATCTGTTCAGACTCGAGAACTTCTAAACCAAGTCGAGTAGGATCGTTCATACCACTGATCGCAGCCTCAAGGACCTCGAGCGTCTTATCGCTCAACAAATCTTGTGGGGATAGATTGATAGAAAATGAGCTCTGCTTATCCGCCATATAGCCAATAGTGCTCTTAATCATGTGTCGACTAAGGCGCGTGTAAAGATGGGTGTCAGCAATGATAGGTAAGAACTTTCCTGGTGGCACAATAGTACCGTCCGACTCCATGATTCTGACCAAACACTCTTGGCCAATCATTTCGTGCGTAACCGACTCCACAATCGGCTGGGAATAAGTGATGATGTTCTGATCTAAAATCGCACGACTTACACAGCTCAGCCAGCCTAGTTGCTCTTTGCGATCTTCTTCACTCACCTGAATGTCTTTAGCATTGGTGATGTGGGTATTGTTACGTACTCCATAACGTCGAGCTTCGATCGCTTTCAATAAGATCTGGTCACCACTGTCGGTTAAGAAGTCACAACGACTAGCAAAGCCGCCACACAGAGAAACTGACAGGTAATCAATATCAGCCAAACCATATGGCTCAAAATTTATGTGTTCGATGTCATCGGCGAACTCAACGAAACCTTCTTTTATTTTCGTACTACCAACACTAGCATTGAAGATAATCGCCCACTCTCCAACACCAATACTGAATAGCTCTACCTTCACGCGAGGCTCTTTAACCACACGAAGCTGTAATCGCTCGATAAAGTGATTAGACAGATCGAGTAGCAGCTGATCCCCCACTTGATAACCATACTTCTCGTTAACCTGATGGAAGTTGGTTAGCTTTAAGGTCAGCAGATGTTCACTGAACAGAATCGTATTGAGGCGCTCTTTCAGTACGATACGGTTCGGCAAACCAGTACGCGAGTCAATGCGATAGCTTTCGGTTAAGCGACGCGCTTGTTGATGGAGTTTCTTTTCCATCTGAGTATTCATACTGTCGAGATCAGCGACTGCATTTCTGACTAGGTTAAGCAATGGCGACACGGTTGAGCCACACTGAAAGTCTTCGCAATGAAACTCTTTAATCTCGTCAGACTCGCGCATAGCGATATAAGTCAAGCTGTGGTGCAGTATCTCTTGGCGGTCTTCATTACGGTATAGCTCCCCCATGCAGTAGGCACCACATGTATTCACTATCCCTTCAAATGGCTTGAGCTCAAGTTTACTGTCGATAAATTCAAGTCGAGATACGCAGTTATAAATGATCACCGATTCAGGCTGATGCATGGCTAGCATCTCGGCACCGTGGTGCACCTTTTCTGCAGTGAGCGATGGGTGGTTATAACAAAACTGCGCCTCTTCACCGACATGCCAAGGGCTATCAAACTCAATACTGCCATCATCATTAATACGTAGCGGCGTCGAGATACCCTTCTTTCTGCCAAGTTCTCGATAAAGTGGAAAGCTCATCAGTTGACTAAAAGGAAGGTCTTTGCCATCCGCAAGGTAATGTTTGAATACTTCAATAGCCGGCTTGTCGTTCAATGCGTATAAGCGATTTCCGATTGCGTGTGTGACTCGTAGCTTCATCCCAATCGGGTTCCACTCAGAGTACGCGTCCGACCAAACCTTCAATCTTGGGTTAGTCAGAGCCACAGCAACACAGGCGTGCTGGTAGGTTTGCTCGTTATACATAACCCAACGGCCAAATTCATTCTCATGGCACAGTCCACCAGCTATCGGCAAGGCGTAAGGCAAATTTTCAAAAGCGCTATAAATAGGATAATCACGCCCTTCAACCTGATCGCACAAGCTGATGACCGTTTTGGTTTCTTCTGTAAGGCGCAGCTGAAAAGCTAAGTCTTGGCTGTCTTGATTTGGATTGCCGGAAAAAGGCTGGACCGCAGAGGTTAGATGGGTTTCGTTGAACTCACTGATGATGACTAAGGTGCATGCACTTTCAAGGCAATTATCACAGATAACATGACGAGCACTCTGGCCAATTAGCGTCGCATTATTTAAACGATTGAGGGCAACACCCGCGATTTGACGAGCTAGATCTGAAGATTGAGCTGAGAAAATTTGAATAAGGTACTGTTTGCTGTCACACCATTCTCGCTGATCAAATTGAGCTCTAAATAACGCCTCAGTATTTGCGAGAAATGTAAATGTTTGCATGCCAACCCTTGTTCAAAATCGAGTGAAGTAACAACCCGCAACCACTGCTATGACTGAAATGAATCGATAAAAAGTAGTCGCCAATTATCCTAGCCTAATCAGGCCTTTATAGGCGACTAATGTAACAATTCAATAGCATAAATGCGACACAATAAGCTTCCCGAGCCATTAAATTAGTCGCATAAGATCGCTAAGTTGGTCTATTTCAACATCAGGGAGCACACTCGCCTTCGGGGAGCGGTATAAATTGGAACCAGTGTCATTAAACCAGCACGCTTGGAAGCCATTTTGCTTGGCTCCATAGACATCCGTTTTGAGGTGATCGCCAACATGAAGAATATTCTCAGCGTCACAACCTAGGTGTTGCTGAGCTTTTTCAAACATATCTGGATAGGGTTTTGCTCTGCCATCAGGGCCGGCTTTAAGGATTAATTGAAAGTACAGCCCTAAGCCAATTTTGTGTGGATCGACATTGCCATTGGTAATCGCAACCAGAGGAATACGTTGGCTAAGTTCAGTCATCACTCGATGCGTTTCTTGAGGGACATCGACTTGATTACGCAACCACAAGGCATGCTCAATGCCCTCTCGAGCCGCTTGCTCTGCTTGCTGCAGAGAGTAACCCAATTGCAGCAAACCACTCTTAATCTGAGTTTCACGCCACACGGTGACATCATGTTTCAAAGCTGGGTTTTCAGATGCGACTTGCTGCTTAATGCCCTGCCACTCTTCAAGCGATAAAGAAGCCGACACTGAGTGCTTTTGATAAAGCCACTGTGCCATCTCTTTCTCAACCTTCATGATCACAGGCCAGTTGTCATACAGGGTGTCATCCAAGTCAAAGGTCATGGCTTTGATGGGCTTCAACCCTCGATAAATTCGCATAGTAAACCCTTTAATCTAATCTTTATTCTTCTTACGAGCTCTCGGGTGAGCCTGATCATAAGCTTGTGCTAAGTGTTGGAAATCTAAGTGGGTATACACTTGGGTCGTCGAGATGTTTTCATGGCCAAGCAACTCTTGCACAGCACGAAGATTTTGGCTCGATTCCAGCACATGCGTTGCAAAGGAGTGACGCAGTTTATGCGGGCTGATGTGGCTCGCGACAGATTGCTTCTTGCCCCACTCTTCCATGCGCTTTTGCACGCTGCGGTGAGAGATACGAGTCCCGAGCTTAGAGACAAACAGCGCGGTTTCACCCGGTGAAGCCAATTCACCACGAACTTTGAGCCATTTATCGACCCACTCTTTAGCTAAACCAGAAAAAGGCGCTTTGCGTTCTTTGTCGCCTTTACCAATCACTCGGATTTCGCCTTGTCGACCCAACACATCTTTCAGATTGATGCCGACCAGTTCTGCCAGTCGTAATCCAGCACCATACATCACCTCCATCATCGCTCGATCACGAATCGACAATGGATCGTCCTCATTCACATCAAGCAGTTGACCCACTTCATCAACATCGAGGTTTTTAGGCAAAGGGCGTTGTTTGCGAGGTGCAGAGACACCTTTGGCTGGATTGGCGGTCATTTCGCCACGCAACACAAGGAAATCAAAGAAGCTGCGCAGTGACGATAAGCGCGTTGCAATGCTGCTCGCTTTCATTCCCTCACGCATGCCTTTACTGGCCAGTTGTCTGACCCACGCCGCATCGACTTGACCCCAATCCTTTAGCCCTAGAGTGACTAAATGACCGGCCATGGTTTCAAGTTGTTGTTTGTAATTACGTTGGGTGTGTAGGCTGAGTCCCTTCTCGCTTCGGAGATATTCATAGAAGCGAGAAAGTGGCTTTTGAAGGCTGTTAGGAAGAGGTATTTTGGGCTCTAGGCTCATTATTTATCTGCCAAGGTAAGGTGTCCGCCAAATGAGCGACAACAAGTGCTAAATGGCGTAAAAAGAGCGTATCCATATGGGGTTGGAAATGTCCGCCATCTTCACTAGAAAAGGCGAGCAAACCCAATGGAGACGGCTTAGCAAGCGGTAGTACTACATAAGAGCCTAGCTCTGGAACTGGATAATCACCAAACAAATCGTGTCTGTCGGCTTTTCTCAAGCGTCCAAGATAAGCATCTTTGCCATTGAAATGGTTAAGCGAAAACTTAGAGTAACCCTCAGCACTCAACTGATAAAAGCCAGATTGCGAAAGAATACGAACATGAGCCTTAAGCCCAAGATCTAACGCTTTTTGTTCAACGGCTTTTATCACCTGCATGAAGTCACTGCATTTCAGCACTTGCGCTTGCAGATCCATAAACTCATAGAAGGTTTTATCGTTATTTGCTGCCAACGACATCAAGCCAGTGATCTCTTCTTCAAGCTCTTCGATTCGATGACGTTGGCGTTTAAGCTGAACCTCAACCAGAGAAACAGCGCCCTGCTCAACGTTATTGATAGCAAGGCGATCAACCAAATCTTTTCGGTCTTGGAAAAAATCTGGGTTATCACGTAAATATTCCGCGACCACTTCTGCGGTGAGTGCGTCGGCTTCAACGTAAGACAAAACCTATCCTTTATTTTTATGAATATATTTGTTTTGGGTCGTTATTAGCAAGAAAGTTGACCATCAAACACATGCGTTGCAGGACCGGTCATAAACAGAGGTTTACCCGGGCCTTGCCAGCTAATGTGTAAGTCACCGCCTGGTAGACGAACCTTCACATTCTCAGCCAGTAAGCCTTGAGTGATACCCACTGCAACTGCGCCACACGCTCCGCTGCCACATGCCTGAGTTTCACCCGCGCCGCGTTCGTAAACACGTAGACGAACTTCTTCACGGTTAACGACCTGCATAAAGCCAGCATTAACACGCTCAGGGAAACGTTCATGTGATTCAAGTAGTGGGCCTAAGGTGTCCACATCAGCCGTGTCGACGTCATCAACCACGGTAACCACATGTGGGTTACCCATGCTTACCGCACCACAGAATAAGGTGTGTACATCCGTTCTTAGGATATACGTCTTCTCTGGCTGCTTGGCCTTGAATGGAATCTTGCCGGGTTCGAACTCAGGAATGCCCATGTTCACCGTGATCAGGTCATTCTCTTCAATCTTGAGAACCATTTTACCTTTCTTGGTACTCACGTTGATGCTGTACTTATTCGTTAAGCCTTTCATGCGAACGAATCGTGCAAAACAACGTGCACCATTGCCACACTGCTCCACTTCACTGCCATCCGCATTGAATATGCGGTAATGGAAATCAGTTTCTGGATCATAGGGAGCCTCAACCACAAGTAGCTGATCAAAGCCCACACCAGTGTGACGATCCGCCAAACGACGGATCAAATCTGGAGAAAAGAAAATATTTTGAGTAATGCAGTCCACGACCATGAAATCATTGCCCAAACCATGCATTTTAGAAAAGTGGAAGTGCATAACGCTTAAAATTACTCCGGAAGAATGTTTTCAAGTTCCCACAGACTCGTAAGCTCTTCACGCTGACGAACCAAGTGAGTTTTATCGCCATCCACCATCACTTCAGCCGCACGCGAACGAGTGTTGTAGTTAGATGACATCGCGAAGCCATAAGCACCCGCTGAACGAACTGCTAGCAGATCACCTTCTTCAAGAACAAGGTCACGATCTTTACCTAGGAAATCGCCTGTCTCACAGATTGGGCCAACCAAATCGTAAGTCACAGCTTCACCCTGACGAGGGCTAACAGGAACAATATCCTGCCAAGCTTGATAAAGTGCTGGGCGCATTAGATCGTTCATTGCTGCATCGATGATGGCAAAGTTCTTGTGCTCTGTTGGCTTGAGGAACTCGACTTTCGTTAATAATACACCAGCGTTAGCAGCAATCGCTCTTCCAGGCTCGAAAATCAGCTCTAGATCAGAATGATTGTCTAAGCGAGCCAATAAAGCTTTCGCGTAGTCAGAAGGCTGTGGTGGTAATTCATCACGATAAACCACACCCAAGCCGCCACCGACATCAAGGTGTTTGATGTTGATACCGTTAGCACGTAGCTGGTCGATCAGCGCAAGTAGGCGATCGGTTGCATCGATGAAAGGTTCGATATCCGTTAACTGAGAACCAATGTGGCAATCAATACCATGGATAGACAAGTTATCGAGTGTTTTTGCAAACTCATAGACAGCAGGAGCACGGTCGAAAGCGATACCAAACTTGTTATCACGCAGACCTGTAGAGATATAAGGGTGAGTGTTGGCATCAACGTCTGGGTTGATACGCAGTGAAATCGGCGCTTTAACACCAAGCTCACCAGCCACTTTATTCAGTCGCTCTAGTTCTGGTTCTGACTCTACGTTGAAACACTTAATGTTCAACTCAAGCGCACGCTTCATTTCAGCGGCTGTTTTACCGACACCAGAGAATACAACTTTTGCTGGATCGCCACCGGCAGCAACCACACGCTCTAGCTCACCGCCAGAAACGATATCGAAACCTGAGCCCAAACGAGCCAAAGTATTCAACACGCCAAGGTTTGAGTTAGCTTTAACGGCATAGCACACCAAGTGCGGATGCTCACCAACCGATGAATCAAACGCATTCCAGTGGCGTTCTAATGTTGCACGAGAATATACATACAGCGGTGTACCATATTGCTCTGCTAGTTGTGAAAGTGCGACGTCCTCAGCCCAAAGCTGGCCATCTTCCTGATAGTTGAAGTAATCCAAAGTTCTTATCCCTTATAAATAACGATTTCTGCGTGTTTTCACTTATTGTGATTGTTCGGTTTGCTGAACTTCATCAGGATCGTACAAAGGACCCGTTTGACCACAACCAGAAAGTCCAATAACGGACAGCATAAATAGAGCAGTAATTAATTTTTTCATTTTGCATATCGTGATTATTAACTCAATGCCCCCTATAATCGCACCACACTCAGGAAAAGCAATAGGATAGAAAGGATGAACGAGACTGAATTTCATCAGCTGGTCGATATACAGATGCAAAACATCGAAGAAGCTATCGATGAATCAGAGGCAGATATTGATTACGAAGTGACTGGTAACGTGATGACGCTGGAGTTTGAGAACCGCAGCCAAATCATCATTAACCGCCAAGAACCAATGAAAGAAATCTGGTTAGCGTCTAAATCTGGTGGCTTTCACTTCAAGCTAGTTGACGACAAGTGGACATGTTCAAAGACGGGCATGGAGCTGTTTGAGATGGTTAAAGAAGAATGCGTGAAGCACGCAGGTGAAGCGATCGATTGGGTCTAATCATTTGTAAGCAAAACTAAAAAGGAGTGAATCAATCACTCCTTTTTTAATATCAATCAGTCTTAGTAAGACTAGATGTTGACTATCTTTGAGCTCCGAGAAGCTAAAGTTGCATCGTTACGATAAGGCACAACGTAGGAATTGCCTTCTTCAGGATGAACGATTTGGTAGTACTGAGGTAGATTAAAGTTAATCAACTTAGACGACATCTTCGACTCATCTTTTACCGACGTGTAGAATGAATTCACGCTCGCGATCATCTCATCTTTTTCACCGCTGTACTGGTGGTAGACCTCAACTTGGTTCGACTCGTCCAATACATAAATATTGAAGCCCTTGTCGGTATCTTCGAAGAAGAACTGAATTAAGCCCTCACTTGCAAAACCATCAACCACTTCTGGTAGCTGATACTCTTGCTCTTTATCGAGCATCAGTAAAGGTGAGCCCTTCAGCTTATTGGTTGAAATGCTACGGTAGAAATCGACCGAGTTTTCCAACATCTGTACCGACACACCACGACGCTCGAAGAACAGGCCAAACATCTTATTGGCTAAACGAATAGCCTTAAAGCGGCGGCGCTTCTCGGGTTCAATTGGTTTCAATCGTAAGTCGATACACTCTGCAAGCAGTTGATACACCATGTTACGCATCACACCACGCAGGTTTTTGCTGTAACAGAACACATCAACCGATTCTGGCGGTAAAGCATCTTGGTGCATTTTGCCAAGCACCGTCTTCAGCGCATCCAGCATTGCCGTATCACCTTGGAAATGCAGCGTACGTACTTCATGCCAAGAGTTACGATAAACTAAGTCGACACTGCCGACTAAGCTCTTACCTTCCTCACCAAAGCTGAAGATATCGGCGTTCTTGAGGTCCACTTTTAATGCACGACCACTTAATTCAGACGTCGGGTCATTTTCAAAGTTGATGAACATCGCTAGCTGGCTTATCTCACACGGGCTCGCCAGTGCTTGCATACTTGGGCGACGCTTACGCAAAGAAAACGTATTACGCAGGTCGCTCACCATTTGATAGAACTTATCGATATCGATGTGAGCGTCACGTACCACAGAGTGCAAACGTGTCGACTCGGTAATCAAGCCATTAAAAAACGACCATGCTACCAACTTACTCAAGTACTCATGGTGCTCTAGAGAAGGCTGACCAAGAATGCGGTGTGCAACCAGTGGCTGCTTATACAAGTACCAACCTGCTTTATTCGACTGACCCTGACGAACTTCGATGAAGCTCAAGTCGGGTTCATGCAGATCCGGAGAGATTTGTGGGTTCAGCAGTGTCACTTTACCTGGCAATACCTCAAACGCAGCGTAAAGCTTACGTGCCAAGATGCTGATATCTTGTGGACTGATTGCCGAAGTGATGTCGTTACGACGCGCAAATTGAATCAGATTACGGTAGCTCAGCATCAAGGCATCAAGCAGTGCATGGTGCACCACTTTAACCTGCTCAACCTTCCAGTTACGGCGGTTATCGAGCTCAGCAATGGTTTCATGTCCCCAATTCCAAGACTTAGTCATCTCAGTCAAGGCTTCACGACGCCACGCAACAGAACCAATGCCCGCATCTCGTGACAGCTTCTCGTGGGTCTTAAGATAAAAACAGCGTCTTACCAAGTCCAATCGAGTGTGGTCGTTAATGCGTTCTAGATAGCGCGTTACCTTTTCAAGCATCAGATAGTAGCTATCCATGCCATACAGATCCGGTTCATCCGCAAAGAAGCGGCGCTTGGTATCAATACTCAGCAGTTGGGTGTTTGGGTATTCCCACGAATAGGCCTCTAACAGGATCGCCTTCAAAACCGATTTATACGGTGAGTCGATACTCTTATAGAGCTGCCACAGGTTTGAACCAAAGTACTCTTCAGCGGGAATACGATTCAGCTTGCCGAAATCGATCCACTGCGAGCAATCAAGATAACCATCCTGACACAAACCTTGAACATACTCGTCGTAACACTCTTCCATTTCTGGCGGAATGATTTGCCACAACAAACGCTGACCAGCTAAACGAACCGCAGAGCGATAAAACTCATCAAGCAATAATAAGTGCTGTGAAGAACCACAGTTATCGCCGGTCATCTCTTCTGAATGGTTCGAACGGAAACGCTCTTCATCCATCAAGAAGAAGTTCGCTTCTACTCCCAAGGTTTCAGCCCAATCGGTAATCAAGAGACACTTGTTGGTTAGGCTATCGCGAGAGGCGCCATCCATATCCGGGGAAACACACACCCAGATATCAAGATCACTTGAAGTGCTTTGACCAATAGAAGAAGTACTACCCATGGTGTACAAGCCAAGGATTGCTGGTTCATCCGTCTCGGTGAGTTTGCCACCCAGCGTTAATTCGGTATCAGAGACAAATTGCTTTTGGAATTCATTAAGCGTGAAGCTACGAATTCCAAAAGGAACTTTTTGGTCATAATAACCAGGCATCATCGGGTGATTGAAGTGAAGCAGTGCGGGAATAAGGTTGAATACTCGCTGGCCTTGCACATTCATCAACGCCAACGCACGATCAATGCGCTGCTGATTTAGATTGTCTAATCGTTGAATCAAAGTTTGAGTGTAAGCCTGCAAGGTAAGTCCTTGGTTTGAGGTTAAGTGCAGTTCTGTTTAGTTACTGAACGAAAGGAGCAACAAAACGTGATCAATTTAACACTTTTACCCTTAATGGTAAAGCAAAGGAACCCGTCATACTGGTCAATTCCTTGATGACAGAAAGTTAAACTCACGGCGCCGTAGTGTCCTCTTTATTGACTATTTCTAATAATAGCCCATGTTTCAAATGAGATACTAATCACACTATTTTGGTGAACTCATGAAAATCTCTCAGCTATCAAAGTATGGAATGATCAAACAGTAAGAATTCTCGCCTCATAATGGTAGGATTAGGCTATTACAGAACCTATATCGGAAACACCATGACAAATTCAGCACCAATCCGTATCGCGACCAGAAAAAGCCCTCTTGCCCTTTGGCAGGCATACTTTGTAAGGGATGCACTGCAAGCTGCTCACCCTGGTTTAGAGGTTGAGTTGGTAACTATGGTGACCAAAGGTGACATCATCCTAGACACTCCGCTTGCTAAAGTGGGTGGTAAAGGACTGTTCGTTAAAGAACTTGAAGTAGCCATGCTAGAAGGTCGTGCTGACCTAGCGGTTCACTCAATGAAAGATGTACCTGTCGACTTCCCTGAAGGTCTAGGTCTGGTAACAATTTGTGAGCGCGAAGATCCGCGTGACGCTTTCGTATCAAACACTTACAACAACATCGACGAACTCCCACAAGGTGCTGTCGTGGGTACGTGCAGTCTGCGTCGCCAATGCCAACTGTTAGAATACCGCCCAGATCTGATCATCAAAGAGCTGCGCGGCAACGTTGGTACTCGTCTAGGTAAACTCGATGATGGTCAATACGATGCGATCGTACTGGCTGCTGCAGGTCTTAAACGTCTAGAGCTAGAAGAGCGTATTCGTAGCTTCATCGAACCAGAGCAGTCTCTCCCTGCTGTTGGCCAAGGCGCTGTTGGTATTGAGTGTCGCCTTGATGACGAGCGTCTGATTAAACTCCTTGAACCACTGAATCATAAAGACACGGCTGATCGTGTACTGTGCGAACGTGCAATGAACCTTACCCTAGAAGGTGGCTGTCAGGTTCCTATCGGCAGCTACTCATTATTAGATGGCGAAAACATCTGGCTACGTGCATTAGTTGGTGAACCGGACGGTTCTAAGATGGTTCGTGGTGAGATCTCTGGCCCTCGCAAAGATGCAGAAGCACTTGGCGTGACTCTGGCAAATCAATTGCTGGATGATGGCGCGAGAGAAATCTTAACCAAGCTCTACGTTGACCAAGAATAATCATGACAGTGTTGGTGACTCGTCCCGGTTCAGAGGGACAATCGCTTTGCCAACAACTAGCGGATGAAGGGGTTCAAGCAATCCATCATCCGCTGATTCGTATCGTGGATAATCCCAACTCTGCGGATTTAAGCACCCAGCTTAATAACAGCGATATCATTATTGCAGTCAGTCACCACGCCGTGGCGGCTGCCCAAAGCATCCTTTCAAAAACCTCATCCATTTGGCCTACTTCGCCGCTTTATCTTGGCGTTGGTCAAAAAACTGCGCACGTTTTAAGCAAAGTCTGTAAACAAAAAGTAAACTATCCTCAAGTTAGTGATAGTGAACATCTTCTTAAACTTACTGAACTTAATGGCGTAGAAAATAAGTCCATTTTGATACTACGTGGCAATGGTGGGCGTGAGCTCATTAGAGATTCTCTACTCAATCGAGGTGCACAAGTCTCTTATTGTGAGACCTACCGTAGAGAATATATTCCTATTAGCGACCACAATACCTATCAAACATGGATAAACAAAAAAACGTCCAAAGTTGTCATCACTAGTCAGGAACAATTGGAGTATCTCTGCTCAATTACCCCTGATGAGTATTTGGCTTGGCTTTCAACAAGACATCTATTTGTCCCAAGCCAGCGCATTGTAGAACGAGCACAACAACTCGGCTTCTCGAATGTGACCAATACTCACAGTGCTACGAACCAAATATTACTGGCTGCTCTCCGGCCCTAGCTAGAAACAGGAAATAAGCATGACAAGCAAAAAAAATAATGAGCATATTGAACCTGAAAAGAAACAAGATACTCAGCCAGTAGTTGTTGAAAACGAAAAAGCTGACTCTACAGAGACAAAACAACCTGAACAGAAGCTTGATGCCTCTGCTTCAAATACCGCTAAAAATGAGCAGCCTCAAGCTGAGCATAAAGAGCAAATAGAGAAAGCAGAAAAGCAAGGTAAGCGCGGTGTCAAACTAGGCGCTATTGCGATCGCTATTTCAATTATCTTCAGTGGCGGTATCGCATTTCAAATGCAGCAAAAGAGCGCTGAATACTCGGCTCAAATAGCCGCTCTTCAAGCACAACTTCAAAATACCCAATCTGCGGTAAATAAAGACCTACAAACCATCAAGCAAGAGACTATCCAAGAAGCCTCACACGCGGTGGAGAAAACTCAGGTCGTGCAATCTCAACAGCAGAAGAGCATTCAAAGCCTGCAGTTAGCAGTGGCTGACGTGAAAGGTCGCCGCCCGAATGACTGGTTACTTGCCGAAGCCGATTACCTTGTGAAACTAGCAGGACGTAAACTGTTCCTCGAGCATGATGCCGTTAGCGCAACCAAGTTAATGGAAAGCGCCGATCAACGTATCGCAGCACTGAATGACCCGAGCTTAGTGTCACTGCGTCAATCAATGACCAATGACATTACCAAGCTTCGCACTATTCCTCTGATCGACCGTGACGGCTTAGTTCTGCGTATCACAAGCTTGCAACAGCAAGTCGATACACTGCCGCTTGCCAATGCGACTCTTCCGGAAGCTGCGGTTGTTGAGAAAAAAGCGGTATCGCAAGATATTAATGATTGGCAGAACAACCTGATGACGTCGATGAAAGACTTCTCAGAAAACTTCATTACCTTCCGTAGTCGTGATGGCGAAGTTATCCCTCTACTCTCTCCTGAACAACACTTCTACCTGCGTGAAAACATCAAAGGTAAATTAGAAACCGCGATTCGCGCCGTCTACAAAGAACAAGGTGAACTCTATAGCGCAGCTCTTAATACCGCTAGCGAGTGGTCGAAAGCTTATCTAAATCAAGATAACAACTCAGTGATTGAATTTGAGAAAGCGATTAAACAGCTAAGTGAACAGAACATCTCTGTGAAATACCCTGTAAAGCTTGAGTCTCAAAATGAGTTGTCAGATGTGATACGTGAGCGCCTACGTCGTGAAGTCACCGTTATGACCACGGAGGAAAAATAATGATTCGTTGGATTTTTCTTTTTCTCGTTCTAGGTGCTGGGTTAATTGTTGGTACTCAGTTCTCTGGTCAACAAGGCTACGTTCTGATCTCAATTGCGAATAAGACCATTGAGATGAGCGTGACAACACTGGTTATCTTCGTCATCGCTCTTCTAGCGGCTCTATTCGGCTTAGAGTACCTATTTAAAAAGCTTATGTACGCGAGCTCGACAACTTGGAATTGGTTCAGTGTTCGTAAATTGAAACGCTCTCGTCGTTATACCAATGAAGGCATCATCAAGCTGCTTGAAGGTGACTGGAAAGGCGCTGAGAAGAAGGTAACACGTTGGGCTAACCATCACGACATGCCTCTACTTTGTTATTTAGTCGCTTCTCAAGCGGCGCACGAACAAGGTAATACAAGTGAGCGTGATAAGTACATCGAGCTTGCTAGCCAGCAGGACGACTCTCTACTGGCTGTTGAGCTAACTAAAGCAAAACAACAGATCAGTGAGTCGAACTACGAAGCCGCATTCGATACACTTTCGACCTTAAAAGGTACACACCCTAATAACACCGCTGTACTTGGCCTATTAAAAGCCACTTACTTGCAACTGAAGTTATGGCAGCCATTGCTAGAGTTAACGCCTAAATTAGTTAAGAACAAACTTCTAACAGCTGATGAGCAACGTGAATTAGAACAGAAAGCACAATGTGGATTACTTCATGATGTAGCTCAACAACAAGGTAGCGAAGGTTTAATCAGCCATTGGAACAAGCTTTCAAGAAAGCAGAAACAAAGTTCGCACCTTGTATCTTGCTTTGTGAAGCAACTGATCGCTCGCAAAGCTGACTCAGAAGCGTTCACAGTGATCAAAGAGAACATTGCGAAGAGTGGTTCAAATGAGCTCTACATGTTGCTTCCAGAGTTGAATCTAGCCGATCACCACCCAGTAGTGGTCATGCTAGAACGTGCAATCAGTAAAGACAGTGGTAATGCCGAAGCACACAGCGCTCTGGCTCAGTTCTACTTAAGAAAGCAGAAGTGGGCGGAAGCACAAAGCCACTTCGAAAAAGCCCTAGCACTTCGCTCAAATGTTTCAGATTACGGATATCTATCTGACGCCCTAGAGAAGCAAAACTTAACGAAAGCAGCTCACGAGGTTTCTCGTAAAGCGCTCGCTCTAGTTCAACCCGCTTAATTCAAAGTGACTCAAACTAAGCCGATGTCTAACATCGGCTTTTTTGTATCTGTTACTTATCCCTAGATAACTTCTACAATACCTATAAACCAAACGCCTCGAACCCTACCCATCCAATGCTACCAAACCAACTAATCATGAAATTGCTCAATCGGGCCTCTCAAACAGACGGAGAACGACTATAATTATGTCTGTACGTAGTTTTACCATTCTTATAAACAACCCCAGAGAAGAGACTCAGGAAGAGCCATAGAGAAAAGTGACACCTTTAAGCCCAAGATTAAATGAGTCTCACCTTGAAAGAAGGCGTTTAAAGATATTTACCCGCAGACAGATACCCACTTTAAATCACGCTGAATTAACAATTAAATAGACATCAATGTTCCAACTATAAACCGTTATAACCGGGGAGTTCACGTAACTGCCTGTAGATTCATCTATTAAGTAGAAGGGATATAGCAAGAGTTACCGACCAACAAAACCTTGTTATTAGAAACGAGGCATTTTTATCAGCCAGTTCAAATTGGTAGGAGATAGAGCTTTCAAGACGCTCTGGAAAAGTTAATCATCGAATCAATAGCCACAAATATAAACCTACGTAATCAAGCGCTGTTAGAGAGAGCAGAGCTTGATAATAAATGTCGGAATATCAGAGCTCGAGATCATCGAACGGAGAACGCTTCTACAAAACTCGAAGACGAATACTAAACTCAGATACTGGAAACGACGAAAGCCTAGTCGTCAGACTAGGCTTTCTGATATGTGCCGGAATAATACCAATTAAAGTAAAAATGTGATCTAATTAAGATTGATGAATTATTGTGA
>NZ_JBFSRM010000024.1:0-78157 GCF_041465805.1 Vibrio sp. 10N.239.311.G01 | reverse complement strand
TTCGACCCTCCGACCGCCTGGTTCGTAGCCAGGTACTCTATCCAGCTGAGCTAAGGACGCACGGTGTTCATTCATTAAGAATGAAGTTGTGAAAGATATCACATTCTTCTTGCTACGAAGAAAAAAAAAGGCCATCGGCCTGTAATGAATGGCGGTGAGGGAGGGATTCGAACCCTCGATGCAGCTACAAACCACATACTCCCTTAGCAGGGGAGCGCCTTCGGCCACTCGGCCACCTCACCTAATTCATTATTCTCAAATCACTTACAAGTAAGAGAAGAGAGAATGGCGCGTCCTGGAGGATTCGAACCTCCGACCGCCTGGTTCGTAGCCAGGTACTCTATCCAGCTGAGCTAAGGACGCACATTTACATTGTCTAAATTGCTAATTTTAGACTCGCAAGAAATGGCGGTGAGGGAGGGATTCGAACCCTCGATGCAGCTACAAACCACATACTCCCTTAGCAGGGGAGCGCCTTCGGCCTCTCGGCCACCTCACCGTCTTGCGGAGGCACATATTACGTTTTACCGAAAATATGTCAAACACTTTATTGAAAAAAATTGGACAAAAACACTCAACCGTTTGCTATTTAATCAAAGCGCTTGCAAATTGAACTTATAAGATTCAAATCGCGCTTTTTCCCTTAAAAATTAAGGTGAAAGATTGGCAATAATAAACAGCCGAAAACAATTATCTAATTTCTCCAGCAGCAAGTGCTACCGCTGATGGCACAATACTACGGGATGCGTATTTTCGCCATAGGGGAAGCGAATAAATCTTGAGTTTTGCCAAACAAAATACAGAGCAACAGTTCTGTTCAACCTTGTCTGTATCTCGCAGCATCACAAAGCATTCACTTCACCACTTTGAGACCGATCCGTTATCCAACCCATCTATGTCCCAATCAGTGTTTAGGTTCCCCAAGATCAAAAAAGGCTAGCAACAATGCTAGCCTCTTCTCTACGCAAAAGTATTAGTAGTTGCCAGCTGCAACGTTACCATTACCTTTTTCAGCTTGAATGCGCATGTAGATCTCTTCACGGTGAACAGATACTTCTTTAGGTGCGTTAACACCGATACGTACTTGGTTACCTTTAACGCCTAGTACAGTAACTGTTACTTCATCACCAATCATCAGTGTTTCGCCAACGCGGCGAGTCAAAATTAGCATTCTTTGCTCCTTGAGTAATCTCTAAATTTATCTAGCTACGAGAGCATTATCCAACAAAAGTTATATTTTCGTAAACTATCGATTGAGTTTATTTAACCAAAATGCACTTCTTTTTTAGGATAACCCTGTGTTTCACGCGCTACGATGTATGCATTGTGTAATATGTTAGCAGCCATATCGACTTGCGTTGGTGATATCACCAAAGTTAAAGACTGCTGCTGCAATAAGTGATGCTGTACATCAATTTCGCCTTCAGACAACAATCCATGTGAACTGACCACAATTTCTTGTGTTCGGCTTCCTACCACAGTTAACAAACTAACCTGTTCACTATTACGGATTTTCTCAGCAAAAACTAGTTTTAATTTGGCACTTATGTCTTGTTTAATAATGAGTGCTGCCCGTTCTGTTTCCTCGATCACACTACAGACTTCGATCCCCAACAGTTGGCAATGTGAAATGAAAGACGGTAAATCTTCATTCAAACACTCGATACGCACCATATCTCTTTGGATGGCGATGCCAGCAATATCATTCAAACACTGATTACCCGCGATCAATGTGCCCTCGCCTTGTTCAAAGCTTGAAAGCACTCGCAATGACACGTTGTGCTGCCATGCATACTGAACACAAGGAAGGTGCAATACCTTAGCGCCTCGGCGAGCCATCTCTTCCATAGAAGGAAAGTCTAAAGTATCTAATTTCTGAGATTGTTTTACGACTCTAGGGTCACAAGAGTAAACACCATCTACATCAGTATAGATCTGGCATTCTTTCGCCTGCAAGGCACCTGCAAGCGCGACTGCTGTAGTATCTGAACCACCGCGGCCTAATGTCGTGATATCACCTTTCGCATTGAATCCTTGAAAGCCTGCAACAATAACAATCTGGTTGTCATCTAGCAGAGCTTGAATCGGAGCAGTATCAATACGCTCAATCGCCGCATTATTATGATTAGAATCCGTGTGTATCTTGGCTTGATAGCCAGTCATCGATGTCGCTTCATAACCTAACTTGTGTAACGTCATTGCTAACAAGGCCATGGAAACTTGCTCGCCAGCCGTTAACAACACATCCAGTTCTCTAGCGTTTGGTACGCTATCAACTTGCGTGGCTAAATTAACTAACCGATTTGTTTCACCAGACATAGCAGAAACGACAACCACGATCTGGTTCCCTTCATTTTTCGCTTCAATGATTTTTTCTGCTACATGATGGATTCGTTCAATTGAACCCACCGACGTTCCACCAAATTTCTGCACGATAAGAGGCATTTTCACCCGTCCTCACCTTCCCAAGACCAATGTCTATATATGACAAAAAAACACATACTCCGCGTCAGGGCGAAGCAATAAAAAATTAACCAAGGAGTCTAACGCCACCATTAGACTTCTTGGTTAATCTCAATCAAACCTTGTTTAAACACACTTCCAATAGGCAAAATAAAAGATGCCCAATCAACTGATTGGGCATCTTTGTATCAATTACTTAAGCTTAAAGACGCTCTTCTAGCCAAGTACGCACAGATTTAAGCGCTTCTGGCAGTGCTGCAACGTCTGTACCGCCCGCTTGAGCCATATCTGGACGACCGCCGCCTTTACCGCCAACTTGCTCAGCAACCATCTTGACGAGATCACCCGCTTTTACTTTGCCGATTAGGTCTTTGGTTACACCAGCAATCAAGCCAACTTTACCGTCTGCTACGTTCGCGATCAGGATGATGCCGCTACCTACTTGGTTTTTAGCGTTATCAACCATAGTACGTAGGTTCTTGTTGTCTGCGCCTTCAATTGCAGCAACCAAAACTTTAGTACCAGAGATGTCTTCTACTTTGCCCATGATGTTTGCGCTTTCTGCAGCAGCCATCTTTTCTTTAAGCAGTTGGATTTCTTTCTCTAGCGATTTCGCTTTCTTAGCTGACTCAGCCAGTTTCTCTTCGTAAGCGTTAGCTTGAGCTTCTACTGCATCTAGTGCAGCTTCACCGGTTACCGCTTCAATACGACGAATACCCGCAGCAATACCACCTTCAGAAGTGATCTTGAATAGGCCGATATCACCTGTGTTTGAAGCGTGGATACCACCACAAAGTTCAGTAGAGAAGTCGCCCATAGATAGAACGCGAACTTCATCATCGTACTTCTCGCCAAACAGTGCCATTGCACCTTTTTCTTTCGCTGACTCGATGTCCATGATGTTCGTTTCAATCACATGGTTCTTACGAACTTGTGCGTTAACTAGACGCTCTACTTCTTTAATCTGTGCTGGTGTTACCGCTTCAAGGTTAGAGAAGTCAAAACGTAGGTTATCTGGCTTAACTAAAGAACCTTTCTGAGCAACGTGCTCACCTAGCACTTCGCGCAATGCAGAGTGAAGTAAGTGAGTGGCAGAGTGGTTTAGTGAGATAGCAGCTCGACGCTCAGCGTCAACCGTTGCTTCTACTTTATCGCCCTTAGCAAATACACCTTCAACTAGCTCACCGTGGTGCGCAAATGCGTTACCTAGCTTCTGAGTGTCTTGTACTTTGAAAAGACCCGACGCTGTTTTTAGTGTACCAGCATCACCACATTGACCGCCTGACTCAGCGTAGAATGGTGTCTCTTCAAGGATGATGATTGCTTTGTCGCCAGCCGATAGTGAAGATACTTCTTCGCCGTCAACGAATAGCGCAGAGATTTCACCAGCACCTTCAGTTGCTGTGTAACCACAGAACTCAGTGTTGGTGTCTACTTTGATTGTCGCGTTGTAATCCGTGCCGAATTGGCCTGCTTCACGTGCACGCTTACGCTGTGCTTCCATCGCCTTCTCAAAGCCTTCTTCATCGATAGTAAAATCGCGTTCGCGAGCTACATCGTTAGTAAGGTCAGCTGGGAAGCCGTATGTATCGTAAAGTTTGAAAACTGTTTCGCCGTCAAGCTCTTTGCCTTCAAGTGCATCTAGTGCGTCATTAAGAATAACCATGCCGCGCTCTAGCGTACGACCAAAGTTCTCTTCCTCAATGCGAAGTACTTTTTCAACCAGCTCTTGCTGTTTCTTAAGTTCATCTGCCGCAGAGCCCATCACTTCAGCCAGTACGCCCACAAGTTTGTGGAAGAACACGCCTTGTGCGCCAAGCTTGTTACCGTGACGAACTGCACGACGGATGATACGACGTAGAACGTAGCCACGACCTTCGTTTGAAGGCATAACACCGTCAGCAATTAGGAATGAACAAGAACGGATGTGGTCAGCAATAACGCGTAGCGATTGGTTAGATAGATCGTCATGACCAACAACTTCCGCAGTCGCTTTGATTAGCTTTTGGAATACATCAATTTCGTAGTTAGAGTGAACGCCCTGCATGATTGCAGAAATACGCTCAATACCCATACCTGTATCTACAGCAGGCTTAGGTAGCGGTTCCATTGTGCCGTCAGCGTGACGGTTGAACTGCATGAATACGTTGTTCCAGATCTCGATGAAACGGTCACCATCTTCTTCAGGTGTACCAGGACGGCCGCCCCAGATGTGCTCACCGTGATCGTAGAAGATTTCAGTACATGGACCACAAGGACCTGTGTCACCCATCGTCCAGAAGTTATCAGACTCGAACTGTTTACCGCCTTCTTTGTCGCCAATGCGAACGATACGGTCAGCAGGAACACCTACTTTCTTGTTCCAGATATCGAATGCTTCATCATCTGTCTCGTATACCGTTACCAGTAGACGATCTTTTGGCAGTTGAAGAGTTTCAGTCAGGAACTCCCAAGCAAATCCAATCGCTTCTTCTTTGAAGTAGTCGCCAAAGCTGAAGTTGCCTAGCATTTCGAAGAACGTGTGGTGACGAGCCGTGAAACCTACGTTTTCAAGGTCATTGTGTTTACCACCCGCACGTACACAACGCTGAGCCGTAGTTGCTCGAGTGTAGGCACGCTTTTCGGCGCCTAAGAAGCAATCTTTGAATTGGTTCATACCTGCGTTAGTGAATAGCAGGGTTGGATCGTTATGTGGAACTAACGATGAACTGTCTACGATTTGGTGTTCTTTGCTCTCAAAGAACTTAAGGAACGCGTTGCGAACCTCATCAGTGCTCATGTACATGCAGCTCTTCCTGAAAATAGTCGAGTTAGAATTTTGCCGTATTGTAGATCATGGTTAAGGCTTCGACTAGTTTTCTTGTAGAAAAGACACCCTTGGGCAGGATTTTAGTGGGAATTCGATAAAATGAAGAATATTCCACTATATCTTGCCGTGGAAAAGCAGAACTAAATTGACGACCTAGTACCGAAGAAACTCAGTCAACGAGAGAGATTTGACCAAAGACATGCTCGACGGAGCAGATCCAATAAAAAAGCCCCGCATAAAATATGCGAGGCTTTAAATTCTTTCAAAGCGGATGCTTCTTTCAAACATCCACTCTATAAAACGTGAGCTTATAGCTCTTCGTTTTCTTCTTCTTTCTCTACGTCTTTCTCTTCAAGAACAGCAGGAGTCAGTAGTAACTCACGAAGTTTAGTATCGATCTCTAGAGCAACTTCTGGGTTTTCACGTAGGTATTTACCAGCGTTAGCTTTACCTTGGCCGATCTTATCGCCTTTGTAGCTGTACCAAGCGCCTGCTTTTTCTACTAGCTTATTCTTAACACCTAAGTCGATAAGCTCACCTTCGCGGTTGAAGCCTTTACCGTAAAGGATTTGAGTTTCAGCTTGTTTGAATGGTGCAGCAATCTTGTTCTTAACGACCTTGATACGAGTTTCGTTACCAACAACTTCATCACCATCTTTAATCGCACCAGTACGGCGAATATCAAGACGAACAGATGCGTAGAACTTAAGTGCGTTACCACCTGTTGTTGTTTCTGGGTTACCGAACATCACACCAATTTTCATACGAATTTGGTTAATGAAGATAGCCATACAGTTAGACTGCTTAAGGTTACCCGTCAGCTTACGCATTGCTTGAGAAAGCATACGAGCCTGAAGACCCATGTGGCTGTCGCCCATTTCGCCTTCGATTTCTGCTTTTGGTGTTAGGGCTGCTACTGAGTCAATAACAAGAACGTCGATTGCACCTGAACGAGCCAGTGCATCACAGATTTCCAGCGCTTGCTCACCAGTATCTGGTTGAGAAACAAGAAGTGCATCGATATCAACACCAAGCTTTTGAGCGTAGATAGGGTCTAGTGCGTGCTCCGCATCAACGAATGCACACGTCTTTCCCACTTTCTGTGCTGCAGCAATAAGCTCAAGCGTTAGCGTTGTTTTACCTGATGATTCTGGACCGTAAACTTCTACGATACGTCCCATCGGTAGGCCACCAGCACCTAGTGCGATATCTAGAGATAGAGAACCTGTAGAAATAGTTTCTACGTCCATTGTGCGGTTATCACCAAGACGCATGATAGAACCTTTACCAAATTGCTTTTCAATCTGACCAAGGGCTGCGGCTAACGCTTTTTGTTTATTCTCGTCCATTTCTATCTCCACATAATCGGTTGTCTCAACAAGCGATCTAGAATCTATTTCTAACCCACATAGGGGTGACTAATTGGCTTTCATTATACTGTTGATTCATACAGTGTCTATACCTGTATGAAAATAATTTGTACAAATGTTACTTACCTTCCATTGATAGGTAATCATAAATAACTTGCAGGGCATGGTGCGTGGCTTGTTGGCGTACTTGTGATCTGTCGCCTGTAAATACATGCGTTTCTACTTTATCCCAGCCATTTAGCGCTTTCCACGCGAAGCATACTGTACCAACAGGCTTATCTTCGGTCGCGCCACCTGGGCCAGCGATGCCACTGATTGATACAGAGATCGTCCCGTTTGAATATTGCAATGCCCCGCTCGCCATTTCTATTACGACAGGCTCACTCACGGCGCCGAACTCCATTAAGGTTTTAAGTTGTACACCTATCATCTCTTGTTTGGCTTCATTGCTGTACGTAACAAAAGCGCGATCAAACCATCCAGAGCTGCCCGCAATATCGGTGACTGCACTCGCGACACCTCCGCCAGTGCAAGATTCAGCCGTCACTAACACGTGTTTGTGTTTAGCGAGTAAATGTCCAAGCTGCTCACTAAGGTCTTGAGTCATCTGCATCATCTGCTTCCCTTTATTTACTGTCATATCATTTGGATTCGCATCTTTTCGCATCAGCCGCTTTTCGCACGAAACGCTTTCACGTATCCTAAGCCGCAATAGAAATAAACGAAAGAAGTTAACTGTGAAAGCCGATCAAAAACATACTCCCATGATGCAGCAGTATCTAAAACTGAAAGCAGAAAACCCAGAAATTCTGCTGTTCTACCGCATGGGCGATTTCTACGAGCTTTTCTACGATGACGCTAAAAAAGCCTCTCAACTCCTCGATATTTCACTGACTAAGCGTGGCTCATCAAATGGTGAACCGATTCCGATGGCAGGTGTTCCATACCATGCGGTTGAAGGATACCTTGCAAAGTTAGTGCAACTTGGTGAGTCCGTAGCAATTTGTGAACAGATTGGTAATCCAGCACTTTCAAAAGGCCCTGTTGAGCGCGCAGTAGTGCGTATCGTGACACCGGGTACCGTAACCGACGAAGCCTTGCTTTCTGAACGCGTTGATAACCTAATTGCAGCCATTTATCACCACAACGGTAAATTCGGTTATGCGACACTTGATATTACCTCTGGCCGATTCCAACTTTGCGAGCCAGAAACAGAAGAAGCGATGGCCGCTGAGCTACAAAGAACCTCTCCGCGTGAGCTGCTGTTCCCTGAAGATTTCGAACCCGTCGATTTAATGGCAAGCCGTAATGGCAACCGCCGCCGCCCTGTATGGGAATTTGAATTAGACACCGCTAAGCAGCAATTGAATAAGCAGTTTGGTACTCGCGATCTGGTTGGCTTTGGCGTAGAAAGCGCGAAACTGGGTCTATGTGCGGCTGGTTGTTTGATCCAATACGTGAAAGATACCCAACGTACTGCCCTCCCTCATATCCGTTCACTCACGATGGATAAACAAGATCACTCGGTGATCCTTGATGCTGCAACTCGTCGTAATTTGGAGATCACGCAAAATCTTGGGGGTGGTACTGATAACACCCTTGCCGAAGTACTTGATCACACTGCGACAGCAATGGGTAGCCGTATGCTTAAGCGTTGGTTACATCAACCAATGCGCAATATATCTGCACTCGATCAGCGCTTAGATGCAATTGGTGAAATGAAAGATTTGGCTCTATTCACAGAACTACAGCCAACCTTAAAACAGATTGGTGATATCGAACGTATTCTCGCTCGATTAGCACTTCGCTCTGCTCGCCCTCGCGATATGGCGCGTCTTCGCCAAGCAATGGAATATTTGCCAGAGCTTGCTGAAACACTGACGCAACTGAAGCACCCATACCTAACTCAACTTGCTCAATATGCTTCTCCTGTGGATGAGGTTTCTGAGCTGCTTGAACGTGCAATCAAAGAGAACCCACCGGTGGTTATCCGTGACGGTGGTGTGATTGCAGAAGGCTACAATGCCGAGTTAGACGAATGGCGCGACCTTGCAGCAGGCGCAACTGAATTTCTTGATAAGCTTGAGCAAGAAGAGCGTGAACGTCATGGCATCGACACGCTAAAAGTTGGCTACAACAACGTACATGGTTTCTTCATTCAAGTAAGCCGTGGGCAAAGCCATCTTGTGCCGCCACACTATGTTCGTCGTCAAACGCTGAAAAATGCTGAGCGTTACATCATTCCTGAGCTAAAAGAGCACGAAGACAAAGTACTTAACTCTAAGTCGAAAGCACTCGCTATCGAGAAACAGCTGTGGGAAGAGTTGTTTGACTTACTACTGCCGTATCTAGAGCGCCTACAAAATATCGCCTCTTCAGTATCTCAGCTTGATGTTCTACAGAACTTGGCTGAGCGTGCAGATACCCTTGATTACTGTCGTCCAACCATGACAGAGTCTGCTGGCGTACAAATTCAGGCCGGTCGTCACCCTGTTGTTGAACAAGTGATGGACGAACCTTTCATTGCTAACCCTATCGACCTGAATGATCAACGTAAGATGCTGATCATCACGGGTCCCAACATGGGTGGTAAATCGACCTACATGCGCCAAACGGCACTCATCGCATTGATGGCTCATATCGGTTGTTATGTTCCTGCAGAAAGCGCAACCATCGGCTCTATCGACCGTATCTTTACGCGTATTGGCGCATCCGATGATTTGGCTTCTGGCCGTTCAACCTTCATGGTTGAGATGACAGAAACCGCAAATATCCTGCACAATGCAACACCAAACAGCCTTGTGCTAATGGATGAAATCGGTCGTGGTACCAGTACTTACGATGGCCTGTCTCTGGCTTGGGCAAGTGCAGAGTGGCTAGCCAATCAAATCAATGCGATGACACTGTTTGCAACGCACTACTTTGAGCTAACTGAACTACCTAACCAACTTCCAACTTTAGCAAACGTACACTTAGATGCGGTTGAACATGGTGATAGCATTGCCTTTATGCACGCAGTTCAAGAAGGTGCTGCAAGTAAATCTTATGGTCTAGCGGTTGCAGGTTTAGCTGGCGTACCGAAAGCAGTGATCAAGAATGCTCGTGCGAAGCTGACTCAGTTAGAAGCGTTAAGTATGGAGTCGCCAACATCGAAGCCAAGCGGTGTCGATATCGCAAACCAACTGAGCCTGATCCCAGAACCGAGTGAAGTAGAGCAAGCGCTAGCGAATGTTGATCCTGATGCTCTAACTCCTCGCCAAGCATTAGAAGAACTTTACCGCTTGAAGAAGCTGCTTTAGTTTCTTACCAAGTAGCTTGTTATGGCCGTACTGCTATTTTGATTAGACGGCATGAAATACCAAAGCCACAAACAAAAAAACGCTGACTTAAAGTCAGCGTTTTTATTTGTCTTCTATTTAGAGAAGCATCATCCGTTCAATTAGTCGTTTTCTACGTTGAACAGGTTTTCCATATTCAGACCTTGCTTGATAAGAATCTCACGTAGACGGCGAAGACCTTCAACTTGGATTTGACGAACACGTTCACGAGTCAGGCTGATTTCGCGGCCCACTTCTTCTAATGTTGACGGTTCATAACCCAGTAGTCCAAAGCGACGCGCAAGCACCTCTTTCTGCTTAGGATTCAGCTCATCAAGCCAGAAAATCAACGAGTTCTTGATATCGCTATCTTGAGTTGAAACCTCAGGATCTGAATTATTGATGTCTGGAATAATATCCAACAGCGCTTTCTCACCATCACCACCAATTGGCGTATCAACAGAGCTCACTCTTTCGTTTAGACGAAGCATCTTGCTCACATCACCAACCGGCTTATCTAACTTAGAAGCAATTTCTTCTGCCGTTGGTTCATGGTCAAGCTTTTGTGATAGCTCTCTTGCAGTACGTAGGTAGATGTTCAGCTCTTTCACAACATGGATTGGCAAACGGATAGTGCGAGTCTGATTCATTAACGCACGTTCAATGGTTTGACGAATCCACCATGTCGCGTAAGTTGAGAAGCGGAAGCCACGCTCTGGATCAAACTTCTCTACGGCGCGAATCAAACCTAGGTTGCCTTCTTCGATTAGATCGAGAAGTGCAAGGCCGCGGTTGCTATAACGACGTGAAATTTTTACCACTAAACGCAGGTTACTTTCGATCATGCGTTTACGTGCCGCTTCATCACCGCGTAGAGCTCGACGTGCATATAGCACTTCTTCTTCAGCGGTTAGTAGTGGTGAGAAACCAATTTCGCCTAAGTAGAGTTGAGTGGCATCTAAACTTTTAGACGTAACTTCAACTTCTTCTTTCGCTTCGGTTTTCTTAGTGACTGTTCGTTTTGCTTTTCCAAGAGCTTCCGGTTCCGTGGTTGCTTGGTCAAGATCGAACTCTTCTTTGGTTACTGCATTGCTTATACTCATAACGCCTCCCCCTGGCGAAATTAGCATGACATTACAACTTCATATGTCGCTAAATGACTATGTCACTCCATACAATACGTAATTTTTGCATATTGTATTTAAGGTAAATATCGTTTTGGATTAACGGACTTACCTTGGTAACGAATCTCAAAGTGCAGCCTAACACTGCTGGCTCCAGAGCTTCCCATTGTTGCAATCTTCTGCCCTGGTTTCACACTTTGCCCTTCAGATACTAATAGTCGGTCGTTGTGCGCGTATGCACTTAAGTAATTATCATTGTGCTTCACAATCACTAGATTGCCGTAGCCTCGTAGTGCATTACCCGAATAAACAACCGTTCCCCCTGCAGTAGATACTATTGGCTGACCTCGCTGTCCTGCTATGTCTATGCCTTTATTTCCTTGTTCGCCTACAGAGAAACTCTTGATTACTCTCCCTTTAGTTGGCCATAACCATTTGGATACTTTATCACTTGTTGGTTTGGTGGGCGGTGTAACATTCTGTTTACCTTTAGAACCAACATACTCCTTTGATTTGGATTGTTCAACCTTCTTTGGTGGATCTTTTTTCACCACTTTGGTGGTAGTTTGAGCTGGAGCCGGTTTAGAGTTTTTGCTCGGTTGCGATGTGGTTTTAGGTTTACTTGCCGCAGATGACGTTGTCGATGCCGCGACAGGCGCTGCTGCTGCCGCTACCGTTGATTTACCATACGCTGGCGCATTGTAGCTAGGACGCCACAACTTAAGCTTCTGCCCGGGGTGGATAGTGTAAGGAGCAGACAACTTGTTATAACCGATGAGGTCTTTAACGTCTTTATTGGTGACATAAGCAATGAAGTAAAGGGTATCGCCTTTTTTAACTTCATAGTAACTGCCACGATAACTACCACGATCAATCGATGAGTAATTCTTGTTTAGGTTTGAAACCGGCGCAGGCGAATTCGCTGCACACCCAACAAGGGCACAGCTAAGCAGTAAAGTACTTCCTTTTAACAACTTCGAACGCATCGACTCTCTATCCACCTACACCATTAGTCTTTTATTAAGCTAGCTCACCAGGAACAAGAGGTACAAATCTCACCATCTCGATAACACTCGATAAAAACTCATCGCCGTGTCGAACGATCTTCAATAGTTGCTGTTCGTCATCACCGACTGGAATCAGTAAACGACCGCCATCTTTCAGCTGTTGCAGAAGCGCTTGAGGAATCGACTCTGCAGCGGCGGTGACAATAATCGCATCAAAAGGGGCTTTTGAAGACCAACCTTGCCAACCATCACCGTGCTTAGTTGAGATATTGTAGAAATCGAGTTGCTTCAACCTACGCTTGGCATCCCATTGTAGCGACTTTATTCTTTCAACCGAATACACATGATCAACAAGTTGAGCCAATACCGCAGTTTGGTAACCAGAACCCGTTCCGATCTCCAAGACACGGCTATCTTGTTGTAATTCAAGTAGCTCTGTCATTTTAGCAACAATGTATGGCTGTGAGATTGTCTGACCCTGACCGATAGGCAGCGCATTATTATCATAGGCTTGGTGATACATCGCCTGTGATAAAAAGCTCTCTCTCGGCAGTTGGTAAATCGCATCAAGAACCTTTTGATCCTGAATACCATTTTCAATCAGGAAAGTAATTAAACGCTCAGCTTGCGGATTACTCACTTACTTCTCCCCTAACCATGTTGCCATCGCACCCAACGACTCATGCGCCGTCAGATCAACCTGCAACGGTGTTACCGACACAAAGCCATGCTCAATCGCGTAAAAATCGGTACCTTCACCGGCATCTTGCTCTTTACCCGGAGGGCCAAGCCAATAGATATCGTGACCACGCGGGTCTTTTTGCTTGATCATATCTTCAGCGTGATGACGAGCACCTAAGCGCGTCACCTGAATACCAGACAATTGTTCTAAGGCTAAATCAGGAACGTTTACGTTCAACAAGCGGTTGGTCGGGATTGGGTTTGCTAAATGTTGTTCGACAATACGACGAGCAATCGCTGCCGCTGTCTTAAAATGTTTTTTTCCCACCAGAGAAAACGCTACCGATTGAACGCCTAGAAAATGCCCTTCCATTGCTGCAGCCACCGTGCCGGAATAAAGCACGTCATCACCCAGGTTAGCACCGTGATTAATGCCCGTTAATACCAGATCAGGCATGTCATTCTTTAGCAGTTCGTTTAACGCAAAATGCACACAGTCGGTCGGTGTTCCTTGTACCGAATAGGTATTTTCAGTAATTTCTTGAACGCGCAAAGGTTGTTCTAAAGTTAATGAATTTGAAGCACCTGAGCGATTTCGGTCAGGTGCCACAATGATAACTTCAGCAAGATCACGTAATTCATTTGCTAGCTCATGAATACCTTGAGCGTGCACACCATCATCATTGCTGAGTAAAATCTTCATCTTGTATCCTTTCTTTTGTTCCCATGCTAAGCCAAGTCACTTAAATTCCAATATCAAGTGACTCAGCTCCAAGCAGAATCGTTATTGCTCGTAGGTTCTCTCTACGTGTACTTCTTCAACCAATTCGCGAACGATCGCTGTTGCGAAACAACCCGCATCAAGAGAGAACTTAAGCGTGACATTATCTTCGTTCACTTCCCAAGTTAAGTCTGTTGGTTTCAGTGACGCTTCACGGCGATCATGACGCATACGGTTACCACGAATCAGAGCCATTAGATCCGGTTCAGCATCAAGGTGTTTCTGTTCTAGAGCTTGAGACTCATCAATCGTTGGTAAGGCATTATCGCCAGCCAAAGCAACAGTTATCAAAGCAGAACCGTTCGCAATGTCTTGGTTTACAGCTTCAATGTTGTCTGCTGTTACTGCCAGTTGAGCACCGTCTTTCACCACGATATCGCCAACCAATGCTGATGCAAACGCATCTTGCTCAATACGGTCTGAAAGGATCAGGTTGTAAATCCACGAACGAGCAGCAGAAAGGTACAAGCTGCGCTTATTCTGGTTACGAGTACGAACGTTATCGCGGCCCCAACGACGAGCTTCAGATAGGTTGTTACCTTCATTGCCAAAACGCTGAGCACCAAAGTAGTTTGGCACGCCCACTTGAGCGACTTTTTCCAAACGCTTGACCACATCATCGCAATCCGTTACTTCAGACAAGGTCAACTCAAATTGGTTGCCAACTAAATCGCCTGGACGTAACTTTTTGTTGTGTCGCGCTGTCGCTAAGATTTCAATGCTTGGGTACTGTGCTAAGAACCCTGAAAAGTCAGGCTCACCTTTTGGTAGGTGTACACTCAACCACTGCTCTGTCACAGCGTGGCGGTCTTTCAAACCCGCCCAGCTCACGTCTTTCGACTTAACACCGCAAGCTTTAGCCAGTTCATTGGCCACGAAGCTCGTGTTCTCACCCGTTTTACGGATGCGAACCATGAGATGCTCGCCTTCGCCGGTAAATTCAAAACCCAAGTCTTCATTAACGACAAAGTGTTCGGCTTTTGCTTTTAGTTTTGCTTTCGCAGTTGGTTTACCGTTTAGATAAGCCAATGAAGATAAAATATCTGACATGCTGTTCTTTTCGTGTTGGTGCTTACGCACTTTTGGTAATTAGGACCACCGCTTCACATGCGATGCCCTCTTTGCGACCTGTAAAACCTAAACGCTCTGTGGTCGTCGCTTTTACATTCACATTACTGATGCTGGTTTCTAAGTCTTGTGCAATAGCTTGGCACATAGAGTCTATATGAGGCGCCATTTTTGGTGCTTGCGCCATGATAGTAATATCGGCATTACCAATCACGTAGCCTTGCTCTTTTACTCGACGATAAACATCTTTCAGTAGCTCACGGCTATCCGCACCTTTCCATTCGTCATCGGTATCAGGGAAATGACGACCAATATCACCCGCAGCAATCGCACCCAATAGAGCGTCACATAACGCATGTAGGGCAACATCACCGTCTGAGTGTGCAATAAGACCTTGTTCATAAGGGACGCTCACGCCACCAATAATTACCGGGCCTTCACCACCAAACTTATGTACATCAAAGCCATGGCCAATACGAATCATCATTATTCCTTATTCTGACTTAAATAGAACTCAGCGAGCGCTAAATCTTCTGGCTGAGTAATCTTAAAATTATCTGAACGCCCAGCCACTAAAGCGGGCGATAAACCTTTCCATTCAAAGGCTGAGGCTTCATCAGTAATTGAAGCGCCTTGTTGCAACGCCTCACTTAATGCCTTCCACAGAGGCTTTGCTCTGAACATTTGCGGCGTAAGTGCATGCCATAAATCGGCACGCTCAACGGTATGCTCGATCTGCCCTTGGGCACCGCGCTTCATCGTGTCACGAACTGGAGCCGCTAAAATAGCGCCCACATCATGGCTCATCGCGCCGGAAATTAGCTTGTCGATATCACTTAGCTGAACACACGGCCTTGCCGCATCGTGAACCATTACCCAATCACTAAGCTGCTGCTCAGCGATATAGTTTAGCGCAGAGAGTACAGAGTCCGCTCGCTCGCTTCCGCCTGACACTCTGATCACTTGCGGGTTCAGGTTGAGTGCTAGATCAGGGTAGTATGGGTCATCATCGCTGATCGCAACGACAATTTGAGCGACTTGTGGGTGAGACAGTAATTTCTCAATGGTGTGCTCTAAAATTGTTTTGCCGTGAATCTTGAGATATTGCTTAGGGCGGTCTGCCTTCATTCGGCTACCGACGCCCGCCGCAGGTACAACGGCAATCACGCTTTGAAGTTGAGTCGACATTAATGGGATTCCTCACCAATGATGCGATAAAACGTTTCACCTTCTTTGACCATTCCAAGTTCATGACGTGCGCGTTCTTCTATCGCGTCTAAGCCTTGGCGTAGATCGTCAATTTCAGCAAACATTTCTGCATTTCGAATATGCAGCTTTTCATTTACTTGCTGTTGAACTTGGATTTCGTTGTTCACACCGTAGTAATCAGAGATACCATTTTTACCGAGCCACAGTGTGTGTTGTAGCCAGCCAAACACTATGAGCAGTACTAAAGCAAAAATTCGCATAACACCTTTCGCCGGTTGAAAAAGAAGGAACTAGAATAAGGCACATATATACCATAATGAGCTTATTGGTGCGAGATATGTGGTGTCAGGGAATCAATAAGTCGGGGAGTCATTGTCAGGAAAACAATGAGATTCCCTACTCCTTCCTTCGTCAGTCTAGGGAATGACGAACTTTATATGTGACAAGGAGGAGCTTTAGAGCCTAGAGCTTCTTTCATTCAGTTTTCTACAGACAAAAAAATGCCCCGCATAAGCGAGGCATTCAAAAGTATTAGTGCATAATTCTAACTAGTTGGTGCTGTAGCAAGGCAACAAAGAAGATTCAGCTATGGAGCATAGTTTCCTATGTGACTTAGTGAATCTTCTGCAGTTAACGCAGCTACAGTGCCAAATAGGACGAATTATTGACCTTTAACTTCTTTAAGACCGTTGTAAGGAGCTTTAGAACCTAGAGCTTCTTCGATACGGATAAGTTGGTTGTACTTAGCAACACGGTCAGAACGGCTCATAGAACCAGTTTTGATTTGACCTGCAGCTGTACCTACCGCTAGATCAGCGATAGTTGCATCTTCAGTTTCGCCAGAACGGTGAGAGATTACTGCAGTGTAGCCAGCGTCTTTAGCCATCTTGATAGCAGCTAGAGTCTCTGTTAGAGAACCGATTTGGTTGAACTTGATAAGGATAGAGTTAGCTACGCCTTTCTCGATACCTTCAGCAAGAATCTTAGTGTTTGTAACGAACAGATCGTCACCAACGATTTGAAGCTTGTCGCCTAGAAGTTCAGTTTGGTGCTTGAAGCCATCCCAATCTGACTCGTCAAGACCGTCTTCAATAGAAACGATTGGGAAGTTGTTCGCTAGCTCAGCTAGGTAGTGGTTGAACTCTTCAGAAGTGAAAGTTTTACCTTCGCCCTTCATGTTGTAGATACCAGCTTCTTTGTCGAAGAACTCAGATGCTGCACAGTCCATAGCAAGAGTAACGTCTTTACCTAGTTCGTAACCAGCAGCTGCAACAGCTTCTGCGATAACTTCTAGAGCTTCAGCGTTAGACTTAAGGTTAGGAGCGAAACCACCTTCATCACCAACTGCAGTGCTGTAGCCTTTAGACTTAAGAACTTTAGCTAGGTTGTGGAATACTTCAGCGCCGATACGTAGACCTTCTTTAAGAGTTTTAGCGCCAACTGGTTGGATCATGAACTCTTGGATGTCAACGTTGTTATCTGCGTGCTCACCACCGTTGATGATGTTCATCATTGGTAGAGGCATAGAGAACTGACCAGCAGTACCGTTTAGCTCAGCGATGTGCTCGTATAGAGGCATGCCTTTCGCAGCAGCAGCAGCTTTTGCGTTAGCTAGAGATACAGCTAGGATAGCGTTCGCGCCGAACTTAGACTTGTTATCAGTACCGTCTAGGTCAAGCATGATTTGGTCAACGTCAGCTTGTGCTTTAGCGTCAGTACCAACTAGAGCTTCAGCGATTGGGCCGTTTACAGCTTCAATAGCTTTAAGAACACCTTTACCTAGGAAACGTGATTTGTCGCCGTCACGTAGCTCAAGAGCTTCGCGAGAACCAGTAGATGCGCCAGATGGAGCAGCAGCCATACCTACGAAACCGCCTTCTAGGTGTACTTCAGCTTCTACAGTTGGGTTACCACGTGAATCGATGATTTCACGACCTAGAACTTTAACGATCTTAGACATTGAATGTTTCCTTCTCGTTGAATATATAAATGTCAAATTTAAAGGTAGCAGCACAACTTACGCAGCTACCTGTATTCCTTTTTACTTCTCTAACTCGCCGCGCTGGAACTCACCAGCCGCTTTAACGAAACCTGCAAACAATGGGTGACCATCGCGAGGTGTTGAAGTGAACTCTGGGTGGAATTGAGCAGCAACGAACCATGGGTGATTCGGGTTCTCAATAACTTCAACCAGTTTCTTGTCCGCAGATAGACCCGATACTTTTAGGCCCGCTTTTTCGATTTGTGGACGAAGATTGTTGTTCACTTCGTAACGGTGACGGTGACGTTCATGGATCGTCGCGCTACCGTATAATTCGTAAGCTTTCGTCCCTTTCGCTAGGTGACAAAGCTGTGAACCAAGACGCATTGTGCCGCCAAGGTCAGATGTTTCTGTACGCTCTTCAACTTTACCTTCGCCATCAGTCCACTCAGTGATAAGACCAACAACTGGGTACTTAGTTTCAGTACAGAATTCAGAAGAGTGTGCCCCTTCCATTTTCGCAACGTTACGAGCGTACTCGATAAGTGCTACTTGCATACCTAGACAGATACCTAAGTACGGTACTTTGTTTTCACGAGCGTATTGAGCAGCAAGAATCTTACCTTCAACACCACGATCACCAAAACCACCAGGAACTAGGATTGCATCTAGGCCTTCTAAAACCTCTACGCCACGAGACTCAACATCTTGTGAATCTACGTATTTAATATTAACGCTTAGGCGGTTTTTCAAGCCTGCGTGTTTTAGCGCTTCATTTACTGATTTGTATGCGTCTGGCAGTTCAATGTACTTACCAACCATACCAATCGTCACTTCACCCGTTGGGTTAGCTTCTTCGTAAATTACTTGTTCCCATTCAGACAGATCTGCTTCTGGAGCTGTGATGCCGAAACGCTTACATACAAGTTCATCAGTGCCTTGAGCTTTAATAAGCTGAGGGATCTTGTAGATAGAGTCAACATCGCGCATAGAAATAACTGCATTTTCTTGCACATTACAGAACAGAGCAATTTTCTTACGCTCGTTCGAAGGAATGTTGCGGTCTGAACGACAAACTAGGATGTCTGGCTGAATACCAATAGACAGTAGCTCTTTTACAGAGTGTTGCGTTGGCTTAGTTTTCACTTCGCCCGCAGCTGCTAGGTATGGCACTAGAGTAAGGTGCATGAACATTGCGCGTTCACGGCCTAGTTCTACTGCTAGCTGACGAATCGCTTCCATGAATGGTAGAGATTCGATATCACCAACCGTACCACCAACTTCAACGATCGCGATATCGTGGCCAGCTGCGCCAGAAATAACACGCTCTTTGATAGAGTTAGTGATGTGTGGGATAACCTGAATTGTTGCACCTAGGTAATCACCGCGACGCTCTTTAGCGAGTACGTCTGAGTAAACACGACCTGCAGTGAAGTTGTTACGCTTAGTCATCTTGGTGCGAATGAATCGCTCATAGTGACCAAGGTCAAGGTCTGTTTCAGCGCCATCTTCCGTAACGAACACTTCACCGTGCTGAGTCGGGCTCATAGTGCCTGGATCAACGTTGATGTAAGGGTCAAGCTTCATCATAGTCACTTTAAGACCACGAGCTTCTAAAATAGCCGCAAGAGATGCTGCAGCAATACCTTTACCTAGAGAGGATACAACCCCGCCAGTAACAAAAATGTAATTTGTCGTCATGTTTAACCTGAAATTGGTTGAATGAGGGAAATGGACTACTTCTGGACGGGATGAAAATATACCAGAAGCCCCTTATCGCCACAACGTGAAATCTATCACACTGCTATTTTTTATTTTTTGCTTCAAATCAATTCATGATAAAAGCTTTGGTTATCTTTTCTCCGCCACTTTGACTTCACCCCACATGGAATCAAGCTGTTGTAGTGAAAAATCGGTCAAATTTTTACCTTGCTGACGAACTTTTTGTTCCACCCCTTTAAAGCGACGCGAAAACTTGAGATTGGCTTTATTGAGTGCCGATTCTGGGTTTTTACCTAAATGTCGTACCAAGTTAACGGTCGCGAACAGTAAATCCCCCAGCTCTTCTTCAACCAATTCTTCGTTTGGCGTCACTTGAAGTGCTTCTTCTAGCACCTCGTCCACTTCCTCTAATACCTTATTGGCGACTGGGCCAATTGAGTCCCAATCAAAGCCATATTTCGCGACCTGCTTTTGAATTTTTGTAGCACGCGAAAGCGCAGGTAGAGAGTTTGGTATTGAGTCTAGAATACTTTCTTGAGTTTTGCCTGCTTGTGCTTTTTCTTTGGCTTTTTCCGCTTCCCAATTGGCATTGATTTCTTCATCACTGGCAAACTCAGTATCAGAGAACACATGCGGGTGACGGCGTGTTAGCTTTTCGTTAATGCCATCAACCACATCAGAGAACTCAAACAACCCCTGTTCTTTCGCTAACTGGCTATAGAAGATCACCTGAAACAACAAGTCACCCAACTCTTCTTGTAGGTTCGGCCAATCTTTGTTGTGAATCGCGTCCACCACCTCATAGGTTTCTTCGATAGTATGCGGCACAATTGTTTCAAAATTTTGTTTCAAATCCCAAGGACAGCCACCTTCTGGATCGCGCAGCTTAGTCATAATCTGTTCAAGTTGTTCAATCGGGTGATTCATCGTTTTCTTCCTATTCACTGTCTTTGATTTTTAAATTTATAACGTCTTCTAAAACTAAAAAAGGCGAGCAGCCAAAACCACTCACCTTTCTATTCTTTCCGTCATCCCCAAGAGCGAAGAATGAGCGAGTTGGGGATCTCAAATCGCTTTACGAGATTCCCTATCACGTTCGTCCCTCACTGTAGGGAATGATGTGGATAGTATTTTGGCCTACCCCAACCTTTTGACTGACATAACATCTTTGATTTGTTCTACTCGGCTGGTAACGCGACTCAGAATTTCAATATTGGTCACTTCCAAATCGAAATCCATTACCGATAGCTGACGCTTGTAGTCGATGCGGCTCTTCATTGTGGTCACGCTGATCTTTTCATTCGAGAACAGTGAGGTGATGTCTTTCAACAAGCCATTACGTTCTAGCGCTTCAACACGCAGCGTTAGGATGTATGAACCGACAAAGCCATTACCCCAAACGGTATCAATGATACGTTCTGGCGCATGCACGCTTAGCTCGCCTAGCTGTTCACAGTCAGCGCGGTGCACTGAGATACCACGACCTTGAGTGATGTAACCTTTAATCACATCACCTGGGATTGGCTGACAGCAACGCGCTAGGTGCGTCATTAGGTTATCAACGCCCTCAACCACTACCGCATCTTTCTTCGGACGACTCTGTTGTGCCGGCTTGTTTTCCGACTCAAGCAGTTTCTCTAGCGCTTTCTTGTCTTCTTCTTCCGCCGTTGGCTTATTCACTAGCGCATTGATGTGATTAACCACTTGGTTAATACGCAAGTCGCCACTACCAATACCTGCATAGAGTTCGTCTGGCGTATTCACGTTAAAGCGTTTTAGTGCGTATTGATCAGCATCTTTTAGGGTTGCGCCTACTTTCGCTAGCTCAACTTCCAGGATATCACGACCCGCTTCTAGGTTTTTCTCACGGCTTTGTGCGCGGAACCAAGCGTTGATTTTCGCTCGAGCTCGACCAGAATGAACAAAACCTGTGGTTGGATTTAACCAGTCACGAGATGGGTTCGGCTCTTTCTGCGTGATGATCTCAACTTGATCGCCCATCGATAGTTTATGAGTGAACGGTACGATACGCCCCGCTACTTTGGCACCGATACAGCGGTGTCCGACCATCGAGTGGATGTGGTAGGCGAAATCCAACGGGGTTGCGCCCATTGGTAAGTCGACCACGTCACCACGTGGAGTAAATGCGTATACACGGTCATCGAAGACTTGGCTACGTACCTCATCCAGCATCTCGCCAGAGTCCGACATCTCTTCTTGCCAGTCGATAAGTTTACGCAACCAAGTGATTTTCTCATCGTAGCCACTACGGCCGCTTGAAGCTCCTTCTTTGTACTTCCAGTGCGCCGCCACACCAAGCTCAGAGTCTTCGTGCATTTGCTTAGTACGGATCTGAATCTCAATGGTCTTGCCTTCAGGGCCAAGTACTACGGTATGAATCGACTGGTAACCATTTGGCTTAGGGTTCGCCACATAGTCATCGAATTCACTTGGTAGATGTTTGTATTTGGTATGAACCACACCTAAGCCGGCATAGCAGTCTTGAAGCTGGTCGGCGATGATACGTACCGCTCGTACGTCAAAAAGCTCATCGAAGGCTAAGCCTTTCTTCTGCATTTTGCGCCAGATACTGTAGATGTGTTTTGGTCGACCGCTGACTTCAGCATTGATGCTTGAACGGTTCATTTCCGCCGTTAAGTCATCAACGAAGTCTTTAATGTATTGTTCACGTACGATACGACGTTCAGACAGCTGTTTCGCAATCTGCTTGTAGGTATCTGGTTGTTGGTAGCGGAATGCGTAATCTTCGATTTCCCACTTAAGTTGGCCGATACCTAAACGGTTAGCCAGTGGTGCATAGATGTTAGAACATTCTTTTGCTGCCGCACGACGCACAGCATCAGGTGCCTTTTTCACCTCAATAAGGTTACAGATTCGCTCCGCTAGCTTGATGACTACGCAACGGAAGTCATCAACCATTGCTAATAGCATGCGACGAACGTTATCGACTTGACCCGAGGCTGCACTGCCTTCAAGGGTCACGTTTAGCTGGCCCAAGGCCGCCATTTCTTCAACGCCGTCAATCAGCTTAACGATTTCTTTGCCGTAGCTTTCTTCGAAGGCTTCGCGTTCAAAAACACCACTTGATACCACTGGGAAGAGTTGTGCTGCGACTAATGTTGCACGATCCATCGACAGCGTGACCAAGATTTCAATCATCTCGCGTCCACGCCATAGCAAGAGTGATGCTTGCTCGTGATCTTTTAATAGCTCTTCACAGTGACGATAAACTTTGTTCAGTTTATTCGAGGTTTTTGCGTCTTGCTTTAATGACGCAATCCAACTTTCTAGCTCAAACTGTTCGCTTGGGTTTAAATGTGCGCTTCGTACCGCAACCATCGTGCCTTCCTAGTTATTCTGTTTTATACCCAATTCAATATGACTAACTGGTTCCAAGTTAGTTCGACCATATTGATATCAGCGCAGGTGTCCCTGCGCCTTTGTCATTCATTTTTAAGCCTTATTTACGGGCCTTTAAGCCTTGATAAAGAGAGCCATCGATTCTAGATGACTGGTGTGTGGGAACATGTCCAACATACCCAGTTTGGCTAATTGATAGCCTTGTTTTTCTAAGCTCTCAGAATCTCTAGCTAGAGTAGCAGGATTACACGAAACATAAACCACACGCTTCGCTCCTAACGCTGAAATTTGATCAACGATCCCACTCGCTCCCGCACGTGCCGGGTCAAGCAATACTTTATCGAATTTCTCTTTTGCCCAAGGCTGTGAAGATAAGTCTTCTTCAAGGTTAGCTTGGTAAAATTCTGTATTGCTTAACTGGTTTAACGCTGCATTAGATGCGGCTTGCTGAACCATTTCATCAACGCCTTCTACACCAACCACAAACGCCGATTGTTGCGCGATAGGCAGACTAAAGTTACCGAGACCACAAAACAGGTCTAGCACTCGCTCATCCGCTTGAGGCTCTAGCCACTCAATCGCTTGAGCCACCATCTGCTGATTCACTTTCTGGTTTACTTGGATAAAGTGGTTTGGCTCAAACGGTAACGTCACGCCAGTTTCGCTGTAAGAAGGTGTATCGCCGACTAAGCGAACCAACTTATCGGTTTCAGGCATCGAATACAGCGTAGCGCCTTCTTCTTTTGCTAACGCAATCAGCGCTTGCTCATCTTTTTCAACCAGAGGCTTAAGGTGACGTAGCACCATAACAGGGCCAGTATCGCCCAACACCAATTCAACGTGTCCTAAAGACGTAAGGCTGTTGAAAGTGTTCAGTAAATTTTTCAGTTTTGGCAGCAACACATTAAGGCGAGGATCAAGCACGGCACAGTCGGTGATGTTTTCAATCTGCTTACTCTGCTTCTTACGGAAACCGAATTGAAGCTGTTGTGTCTTCTTATCAACAAATAGGCTGATACGTGCGCGACGTCGATAACCGGTTTCATCACCGACAATAGGTTGTGCAACTTCAGTGTTCGCCGTTTGGTATTGGCTCATCAGGTGCGTCAGAGATTGCGATTTATGCTCAACCTGAGAAGAGTAACCTAGGTGTTGAAGGTGACAGCCACCACACTGATTAAAGTGCTTACAAAACGGCTTTAAACGCTGCTCGCTCGGCTTCAATAACTTGATGAGTTTAGCTCGCGAAAACTTACTTTTGCTCTCAGTAAGTTGAATAACCACCTGCTCACCGGGCAATGCGCCATCAATGAAAACCGGTTTATTCTTTTGATAAGCGATGCCAGCGCCATTGTGATCCATTCGTTCAACCAAAACCGATTGATGCTTGGTCTCGAGTTGAGTTTTCTTTTTTGGTTGGAAAAAACGTGCCATTGCTTGTGCCTAATGTATCTTTTAATAAGTAATTGGTATCCAGGACTCACTATTATGTCTTGGAATCATTGTCGAACGTCACGGCTTTGATTAAGCTTACCGTTCACTTAACCGCCATTGTGTGCGTTATTTTCCCATATCCAGACCTCGATGTAATTAAAGAACATGACCAGATATGGCTTAAGAGCCCGTGTAATTACCTTAACTCTAGCTCCAACCCTGATTATTGGGTTGCTATTGAGTGCATTTTTCTCATTTAACCGCTATCAAGACCTTGAAGGTCAAGTGGTTAACACTGGTACTAGCATCATTGAGCCACTTGCGATTGCGAGTGAATCAGGCATGAAGCTCGAAAGTCGAGAGTCTGTTCGTCAGCTTATTAGCTATGCGCATCGAAAGAATTCTAAGCTAGTGCGCAGTATCGCGGTGTTTGATGAGCGTCATGAGTTGTTTGTAACCTCAAACTTCCACCCCGATTTTGAAAGCCTGACCTACCCCAAAGATAAACCGATCCCGCATTTAAGCTCATCGAACCTTCTCGATAATACGCTGATCCTGCGGACACCTATCATCGCCGAAGGCCAGTACATCAATTCAGCCAACGGTCAGTCTCAAGCTAATCAAGCGATCGGCTACATTGCGATTGAATTAGATCTTTCATCACTTCGATTGCAGCAATATCAAGAAGTGTTCTCTGCATTCTTAGTGTTGATTCTCGGGCTTGGTTTATCGGGTGTGTTTGCGTTCCGCTTAATGCACGATGTCACTCAACCGATCACACACATGAAAAACATGGTCGACCGAATTCGTCGAGGTCACCTAGATGTGCGTATCGAAGGTAAGATGCATGGTGAGCTAGACTCGCTGAAAAACGGTATCAATGCGATGGCGGTATCGCTATCAGAGTATCACGTCGAGATGCAGCACAGTATCGACCAGGCCACATCAGATTTGCGTGAAACTCTTGAACAGCTTGAGATTCAAAACGTTGAGTTAGACATCGCGAAGAAACGCGCTCAAGAAGCGGCTCGTGTTAAGTCTGAGTTCTTAGCGAATATGTCTCACGAATTGAGAACGCCGCTGAACGGTGTGATTGGCTTTACTCGTCAAATGCTCAAGACTCACCTATCGAACAGTCAAACCGATTACCTGCAAACCATTGAACGCTCGGCAAACAACCTGCTTAGCATCATCAACGATATCTTGGACTTCTCGAAACTTGAAGCCGGTAAATTAGCCCTAGAGAACATCCCATTTGAATTCCAAGCTAGCCTTGAAGAGGTAGTAAACCTTCAAGCAACCAACGCTCATGAGAAAGGCCTAGAACTGACACTGAAGATCGACCCTAAAGTACCGCCAGGTGTGGTGGGCGATCCACTGCGTATTCAGCAGATCCTAACCAACCTTGTTGGTAACTCAATCAAGTTTACCGAACGCGGCAACATTGATATCAGCGTTGAGCTTCGCTCACAAAGTGAAGACAACATCGAGCTGCAATTCATGGTTCGCGATACGGGTATTGGTATTTCTGAGCGTCAACAAGCTCAGCTTTTCCAAGCTTTCAGCCAAGCCGATGCAAGTATCTCTCGTCGTTACGGCGGTACAGGCTTAGGTCTGGTTATCACCCAAAAACTGGTCAGCCAAATGGGCGGAGAGATCAGCCTAACCAGTCGTCTTCACCAAGGCTCTACCTTCTGGTTCACCTTGAGACTATCAACGACTGATATGCCGATGACAGAGCTGATTGAGACGCAGTGTCTGCAAGACAAACAACTGCTGCTTATCGAGCCAAACATGCAAGCGGCATCGATTACTCAGCAAATCCTAACCCAAGAAGGCTTAGTGGTAACGTATCGTTCGGTGATGCCAGATGAGACGACCTCGTATGACTACGTTCTGCTTAACCTAGCCGCCAACCAAGAGTATCAATTTGATACTGTGAGTGGTTGGGCGATCGGTGCGAAGAAGATTGCTCAAAACGTGATTATTGGTACACCAAGTACCGAGCTAGCGTTGGGTGAGCAACTAATGAAAGAGGTCGATGTTCAGTGCATCACCAAGCCTCTTTCTCGTAAGAAGTTGCTGCAAACTCTGGTATCGAATCAGGCACCTACCTTGATTGCACCAGCGATTGAAACGCATTCTGAAGAGAAGTTACCGCTTACTGTGATGGCAGTAGACGACAACCCAGCCAACCTTAAGTTGATTACCGCGCTGCTTAAAGAGCGTGTAGAAACCGTCATCAGTTGTACCAGTGGTCAGCAGGCGATAGACAAAGCGACAGAGACGCCATTTGATATCATCTTCATGGATATTCAAATGCCACAGATGGACGGTGTAACCGCTTGTCAGAACATCAAAAAACTGGCGAACAATGCGAATACACCTGTAATTGCCGTGACCGCACATGCAATGATTGGCGAACGAGATCGACTGCTTGAAGCGGGCATGGATGACTACCTAACCAAACCTATTGAAGAGCATGTTTTACAGCAGGTTCTGATTCATTGGAGCTCGACCTCTGAGGTTGAGCACATCGAAAAAATAGATCCAGACCACCCAGCGGTCTCTGCTGAAGTCGACAACGGTCCGGTGTCAGAAACTGAAGCCAGCGTGCACACAAACATCATCATTGATTGGCAAGCTGCGATGAAACAAGCCGCCAATAAAGAAGACCTCGCACGCGATATGCTGCAAATGCTCGTCGACTTTATTCCAGAGGTGTATGAGGCAGCAGACAAAGCGATAGAAGACAGTGACTATCCAGTTGAAGAGCTGATACACATCATTCACAAGATGCATGGCAGCAGCTCGTACAGCGGCGTACCAAGGCTAAAATCGGTATGTGCGACAATAGAGAAAGAGCTGCGTTCAGGTACTTCTGTTGAAGACATTGAACCTGAGCTTTTCGAGCTTCAGGATGAATTAGATAAGGTTCAAGCAACCGCGATTCACTACTTGAAACAGGCGAAGGCCTAGCGGGTACTTGTTACTCACTAGTATTCTTTAGAGGGTTTACCCGCCAATAAAAAAGCAGAGCTCATGAGCTCTGCTTTTTTCTGTCTAGAGCCAAGAGCACTAGATATAAAGTCGCGATAATCTGTTTACGATTCGAGTAACACCGTTGCCACAGCGTAGTGACGCTCATCCGAGATAGTCAGATGAATCGATGTTGTGCCATTCGCCTCTGCGATTTCACGCGCTTTCTTGTGTAAGCTCAATACTGGCTTACCATGCTCATCGTTTGAAATCTCAAAGTCGTGGAAGGTAACACCCAGCGCAATCCCCGTACCTAACGCCTTAGATGCAGCTTCTTTAGCAGCAAAACGTTTTGCAAGGTAACGGCCTTTTTGCTTCAACTGTTGGAATACTTCAAACTCAGAATCCGTCAAAATACGCTGAGCAAAAGCGTCGCCACTTCGCGACAGCGCCTTCTCGACACGTTCGATTTCTGCGATATCTGTACCTAATCCAACAACTGCCATGTTTCCTCTACTACTTAACTTCTGTCTAATGATTAACTGTACATCGCTTAGTGCCGACGACTTGCCGAACTAAGCGTTGTTACGTGCTGTTTCCATGATTGCTTTCATGTCTGCAACGGCTTTGTTTAAGCCATCAAACACTGCACGTCCCATGATCGAGTGACCGATGTTCAGCTCGTAGATCTCTGGAAGTGCCGCAATCGGTGCTACGTTGTGGTAAGTCAGACCATGACCCGCATTGACTGTGATACCTAAGTCATCTGCATAGCTTGCGCCTGCTGCGATCTTCTTAAGCTCGTCTTGTTGATCTTCTTCTGTCTTAGCATCAGCATAGTGACCCGTGTGCAGTTCAATGAACGGTGCGCCACACGCTTTTGCAGCATCGATTTGCTCACGGTCAGCATCGATAAACAGAGATACCTTGATACCTGCTGCAGACAGTTTTTGTGTCGCCGCTTTGATCTTCTCTAGTTGACCAACTACGTCCAAGCCACCTTCAGTGGTTAGCTCTTCACGTTTTTCAGGAACCAGACAAACAAACTCAGGATTAGTATCGAGTGCAATTTGAACCATCTCGTCCGTTACGGCCATCTCCAAGTTCATGCGAGTTTGAAGTGTTTCAGCCAGAATACGCACATCGCGATCAACGATGTGACGACGGTCTTCACGCAGGTGAATAGTAATGCCATCTGCACCAGCACGTTCAGCGATTTCAGCTGCGTGTACTGGATCTGGGTATTTAGTACCACGTGCATTACGTAGTGTTGCAATATGGTCGATATTAACGCCTAAAAGGATTGAGCTCATTTTCCAATACTCCGTGCTCTGGAGAGGGCTATTGTTGGCATAAATAGCTCTCTACTTTTTAATGGTTTGCCGCCAAGATACGGCTTTAAGGCTATGCGTGTAAAGCGTTTTGCCGCTTTTAACTGCTCTTTAGTGATAAACCTACGTTCGCTGATTGCAATAAGTTCATCGCCCATAAAAGTCAGGTTATCTCGACGTACTGAAGCGATGAAACCTATCTGCTCTCGATAGCGATAAGTCATGCTCGGATCAATCGCTTCGCCAGTGCCCGCGCAGTGTAAAAAGTCGACGCCGTAACCCATAGCAGATAATAGAGCCAGCTCAAAGCGACGCAGTGCTGGCTCAGGATTATCATTATGCGCCAGCTCTGTTAAAGCATGAAGATAGTCGTGAAAAAGTGCAGGCATCGGTACTTCCGCCATCAATACCCGACCGATAAGCTCGTTCACGTACATGCCTGAATACAGATTAATACCGGCGAGAGGGAGCCCCAAGCTGATGGGTTCAGCTTGGCGTAAGGTTTTCATCGAACCATTACCAGACCACTTAAGCAATAGCGGCGTAAAAGGTTGTAATGCACCTTTCAAATTGGAACGCTTGCTGCGAGCGCCTTTAGACATCAACGTCACCCGACCGAACTCTTCGCTGAAGACGTCCAAGATCAGGCTCGACTCACTGTATGGTCGACGGTGCAACACAAAGCATCGCTGTAACCCTTCGCTCAATCACTTACCCTTATTACAGATACAAAAAGAGAGAGTTCGCACTCTCTCTTGGATTTATCTTCAGTTCAACTTTCTTAATCTCAGAAAGTGACGTTCAATATATTATAGATCGTCGATGTAGCCTAACGAGCGAAGTGCACGCTCATCATCAGCCCAGCCAGATTTAACCTTGACCCAAGTCTCTAGGTAAACCTTACGGCCGAATAGCTCTTCCATATCGATACGTGCTTCACGACCAATCGTTTTGATCTTCTCGCCCGCTTTACCAATCACCATTTTCTTCTGGCCTGTACGCTCAACAAGAATCAGTGCATTGATGTGGAAGCCATCGTTATCTGGGTTGTAATCGAAACGTTCGATTTCAACCGTTACCGAGTAAGGTAGCTCGTCACCCGTAAAGCGCATCAGCTTTTCACGGATAATTTCAGAGGCCATAAAACGTTGCGAGCGATCAGTCACGTATTCTTCAGGGAAGTGGTGTGTCGCTTTAGGTAAATGTTCACGTACGTGCTTACGCAGTACATCAATATTTTTACCTTGCTTCGCTGAGATTGGCACTACATCAATGAAGTCCATCTTCTTAGAGACTTCCATCATGTGCTGCATCACGTTAGTACGGTCTTGAACGTTATCTACTTTGTTGATGCAAAGTACAACTGGGAAGTCAGTCTTCTTCAGTTTGTTCAGAACCATCTCATCGTCGTCAGTCCAGTGAGTACCATCGACAAGGAAGAATACTAGGTTTACATCACTCAATGAGCTGTTCGCCGCACGGTTCATCAAGCGGTTGATGGCACGCTTTTCTTCAATATGAAGTCCAGGAGTATCAACAAAGATCGCTTGGTAATCACCCTCAGTTTCAACGCCCATAATACGGTGACGTGTCGTCTGTGGTTTACGTGATGTAATAGAAATCTTCTGACCCAGAATATGGTTCAGAAGCGTCGACTTACCTACATTTGGGCGACCGACAATAGCGATGAAGCCACAGTGTTGGTTTTCCGGTAGGCCTGTTTTTTTGCTATCAGATGAAAAGAATGCATCGATATCGAAATCTTGGTTGTTATCAGACATTGCTTAGTTGCTCTAATGCTGTTTCAGCAGCCGCTTGTTCTGCCTTGCGGCGGCTAGTGCCTTTACCGATAACAGGTTTATCCACACCTGCCACTTCACACTCAACCGTAAACTCTTGGTTGTGTGCTTCACCTTTAATATTAGTCACTGTGTAGACAGGTAGAGGATTTCTTCGACCTTGCAAAAACTCTTGTAGGCGAGTTTTCGGATCTTTTTGAGATACTCCAGGCTGAATAGCATCTAGGCGAGATTGGTACCAGCTTAAAATAATGCCGCGAACCGTCTCGGTATCACTATCTAAATAGACAGCGCCGATGACCGCTTCAACCGCATCCGCTAGAATAGAATCACGACGGAAACCGCCACTCTTCAACTCACCTGGACCTAATTTTAAGTAATCTCCTAGTTCGAATTCACGACCTAGTTCTGCCAATGTATGACCACGTACTAATGTTGCGCGCATGCGGCTCATATCACCTTCGTTTACCTTAGGAAAACGGTGGTAAAGATCATCAGCGATAACAAAACTTAAAATTGAATCGCCCAGAAACTCAAGACGTTCGTTATGTTTACCTGCGGCGCTGCGGTGAGTCAGCGCCAAGTGGATAAGATCGGCATCATTAAACTGATAGCCAATCTTTCTCTCTAGTTTATCAATTGGAGAATTCATGCTCTCTCGATGTGTTATGTGATCGATTAATGAATCCCACCGATGCGATTAAAACGCACACCAGTAGGAATCCATGTTGGAAGTATACTGTCTGAACCGCGTTCGAATTCGAAGCTGATCCAAATAGCAACAGCCTTACCAACAAGGTTTGCTTCAGGGACAAAGCCCCAGTAACGGCTATCGGCACTGTTGTCACGGTTATCACCCATCACAAAGTACTGGCCTTCTGGAACGACCCATTCATTAACTCCATTGCGAGGCTGATATGCTTGCACACGATCACGACGTAATGGGTTAACTAAAATCTGGTGCTCTACGTCTCCAAGCTGTTCGTTCAGCTGAATCAGAGGCACACCATCTTGAATAAATTGACTTTCTTCAACGTTACTTAGTTTCACTGGTTCACAGCTACTTGTACCCTTCGCCTGAATACAGATCTCTTTACGACTGCTGTAGCGAATCGTATCACCTGGCATACCGACAACACGCTTAATGTAGTCAATGTTCGGCTGAGGTGGATACTTAAATACGATTGAGTCACCGCGTTCTGGCTTGCCTGTTTCTACCAATTGAGTGCGCCATACTGGGTCTTTTAGACCGTACGCGTACTTCTCTACCAAGATGAAATCACCAACCAAAAGGGTTGGCATCATCGAGCCAGAAGGGATTTGAAACGGTTCATAGATGAATGAACGCAAGATCAAAACAAATGCAATTACCGGGAAAATGGACACACTGTTCTCAACCCACCAAGGCTGAGCCGTAACTTTTGCGCTGGTTTCAGCGTCTAGGCCATTCGATTGTGCTTCAACGTCAGCAAGTTTTTGCTGGCGTTTCTTCGCCCACACAAACTTTTCCAACGCCCATACAATGCCGGTCACTAGAGTTACGATCACTAAAATAAGCGAAAATGTATTAGCCATTGATATCCCTTAAATTTCATTTCTTTAAAAATAACGAAAGTGAAAGAGTATAACCCTTTCACTCTGCTTAATATTTCTAATCTGTATCAATCATGCTGACTAAATGCTGGGGAGATTACGCAGGAAAAATCGTTTAGTTCGAGGCGCAAAGTGCAGTGACTAGCGGGCCTAATTGCAATCTTTGCAACAAAGAAATAAACGATTTTAACCAGTAATGTTCAGCAGATAGTTAGTGCGATTGATACCTAGTCTTTGCCAACATGAAGGATTGCAAGGAAAGCTTCTTGAGGCAGTTCAACGTTACCGATCTGCTTCATACGCTTCTTACCTTCTTTTTGTTTCTTAAGAAGTTTCTTCTTACGACTGATATCACCACCGTAACATTTTGCGATTACGTTCTTACGCAGTTGTTTCACTGTAGAACGAGCAATGATGTGGTTACCAATCGCTGCTTGAATCGCGATATCGAACATCTGACGAGGGATGAATTCTTTCATCTTCTCTACCAGTAGACGACCACGAGACTGAGCAATATCTTTGTGCGTAATGATAGCTAGTGCATCAACTGTTTCGCCATTCAGCAGTACGTCTACACGTACCATGTTTGATGGCTCGTAACGTTGGAAGTTGTAATCCAATGATGCATAGCCGCGAGACGTTGACTTCAGACGGTCGAAGAAGTCTAGAACTACTTCTGCCATAGGAAGATCGTACGTCACAGCAACTTGGTTACCGTGGTAGACCATGTCTACTTGTACGCCACGCTTCTCAACACACAGTGTGATTACGTTACCTAGGTAATCCGAAGGTACCAGAATATTACAGCGTGCAATTGGCTCACGAATTTCTTCTAGGTCATTAACCGCTGGCAGTTTAGCCGGGCTATCAACGTAAAGAACCGTTTTATCTGTTTTTACAACTTCATACACTACTGTTGGAGCAGTTGTGATTAGGTCTAGGTCGTATTCACGCTCTAGACGCTCTTGGATGATCTCCATGTGAAGCATTCCTAAGAAGCCACAACGGAAACCAAAACCAAGTGCTGCTGAACTTTCTGGTTCAAAGAACAGTGATGCATCGTTCAGGCTTAATTTGCCTAACGCGTCACGGAAGTTTTCGTAGTCATCAGATGATACAGGGAATAGACCAGCGTATACCTGAGGCTTCACTTTTTGGAAACCAGGTAGACGTTCAGTGCTGCCGCCTTTTGCAAGCGTCAACGTATCACCAACTGGTGCACCTAGGATGTCTTTAATACCACAAACAACCCAACCTACTTCGCCAGTATTTAGCTCTGTAGTATCGATTTGCTTAGGCGTGAAGATACCTAGACGGTCAACACCCCATACTTGGTCTGTCGACATTACTTTGATCTTATCGTTCTTCTTCAGCTTACCGTTTTTGATACGAACCAAAGAAACTACGCCAAGGTAGTTATCGAACCAAGAGTCAATGATCAACGCTTGTAGAGGCGCTTCAGGATCACCTTCCGGTGGCGGGATTGCCGTCACGATGTTTTCTAGAACATCATCAACACCCAAACCTGTTTTCGCAGAACAGCGAGTCGCTTCCATCGCATCGATGCCAACGATCTCTTCGATTTCTTCAGCAACACGTTCTGGTTCAGCAGCTGGTAGGTCAATCTTGTTCAAGATTGGCACTACTTCCAGTTCCATTTCGATTGCTGTGTAACAGTTTGCTAGAGTTTGTGCTTCAACCCCTTGGCCAGCATCCACTACAAGTAGTGCGCCTTCACAAGCCGCTAGAGAACGAGATACTTCGTAAGAGAAGTCTACGTGTCCAGGAGTGTCGATAAAGTTAAGTTGGTAAGTTTCACCATCTTTAGCTTTGTAATCTAAAGTCACACTCTGCGCTTTAATTGTAATACCACGCTCGCGTTCTATATCCATAGAATCGAGGACTTGAGCTGCCATCTCACGTTCACTTAATCCTCCACAAACTTGGATTAAGCGGTCAGAAAGGGTCGACTTACCGTGGTCGATGTGGGCGATAATCGAAAAATTACGAATGTGCTTCATAGGCTTGGTGTGACTAAACTCTTTGAATAGGGATAATAAGAAAGCCGCGACGCGTCCAATCTACAGTCAGCATTGGTGGCGGCATTTCAATCAAGTTGGCAGATTCTACCCAATTTAAGGGCAAGAAGCATCATAAATTAGACGAGAGACTCACCTAGGATTCGAATCAAGACGACTTCTTGCTTGGATTTGTCTTCCATGGGTTTGGCTAACCGCTTCGCTAAGGCAATCCCACCAGCAGTAAACAGTGCTGCACTTAAGATAACAATGCCCTCGCCGCCCTGGAGTAAGGGTTGTAACAAGAGTTGCCCAAAACCAGCACCAATCATCAACATAAAAAGTGGGATGAGATAAACAATCGCCGCCGACTGAAGTAGGCTTTTTTCTGGAAAGCCAATTTCTACGATTTGTCCAGCTTTGACTAAGCTTTTGGTTTTAAGCTGCCAAAACAAAGATTTATTGCCAACAGCCTTGGTCACAATACCCGTACCGCAGTTTTTTTGAGAAGAACAGCTGCTACAACTGGTTTGTTGTTCGCAGCTCAATTGAACAAAGTATTGCTTACCTTTTTGTTCAACCGAGCTAACGGTCGCCAGCGCGGTCATCATTGCGCTTGTACCGATTTATTAAATGTAACTGACTGAGCAATACGTTTTGCAGTTGCCGGCGGAATGTCACCAACCACAGAGATCTCTTTATCGCCAATCACTAAGCTGTGCAAGGTTCTACGCCCTTGACGCACCAGCTGCCCTTTCAATGAATGCTCATCTTTTTCCGCGATATAAACCGAAAAGTTAAACAGTCCATCACTGAAAAGCTGACTTTCAACCATTTTATCGGTCGCAGCCATTTGATAGCGGCTAAGCTCTTTTGATTTAAACCCTTCAGGAATCCACGACGCTTGCCAGTTAGTTTCACTCACTAAGCCTTCCGGTAATGATAAAACTTTCGGCAATTGAGCTTGGCTCAAGCCACCCATAGCCTCAGCAATCTTATCGTTCACCACGTAAGAGATAGTGCGGTACTGTTCAAGCACTTCGCCATCACGATCCAAAAGGTCGGCACGCAAAGGAAGATTCGTTTTTTCGTCTACCCAAACCACGTAAGAGTAGCGAAGGCCATCTTTCGGCACGACACGCAGCACTTGAGTGGTGCTACCTGCTTCACGAGAGCGACCAACTTTCACAAAGTCGTAGTACTGATTCAGAGATTCGATATCTCGATTAATCATCGGAATAACAGGCGCAACCATGCTGCCTGACTGAATCGTAAATGGCTCTGTACCCGGCTCGATGTAGCTAACTTCGTTGCCACGTCGAATGACTTCACGAACAGGGCCGCTTAGATAAACAAGGTGTGCAAGTTGTTGGTCGTCGTTAACCGCATGGCGATAAACAAGAGGCTCAATACTGCTCTTCTTTATCAAAATGTAGGAGAGTTCGTAATTTAGATGCTGACTGGCCTCGTTCATTTGATGCAACAAGTCCTTTGCAGTGGTTTCCTCTGCAAAGGCTGTTGGAGACATCAAGCTGAACAGTGTCAGTGCACTGACCAGGATTTTCTTCATTCAATGTCCGATTCTAGATGTGCATCTTGCATTGGCGATGCATCACTGTTTAATCTTAGCTGCAGCTCATAATCTTCTAACAATGCATGAACGCGTTTGCGCTGCTCTTGCAAGTTAGCTTCAGATGCTGGTTTCTCAACAGAGTCACGCGTTAAACTTACTGGTTCCGCAGAACCGGCAAATGGAATCGTCTGGAGTACAGGCAACTGCTCTGGTGCTGCAGGGTCGCTACCACCATATTGTTGAACACCTAATACAACGGCTAATGAAACACACGCTGCCACGGCAACTTGTCCAAACTGTTGTAACCACGCCGGAAGCTGACGCTTCGCTTGCTGAGGTTTAGGTTGCTCTTCAATTGGAGCAACAGTAGGTTCAACATTCACTTGGTGCAGGTTCGACATTGAACCATGTGCAGGCTCGTTCTCAAGCGCTGCCGCTACACTATTAGCAATGTTCCACTCTGGAGTTTCTGGCGAATCCCCACGCATAACATCACCAATTAAATGGTAACTCTGCCAAGTATCCATGCTTTCTTGATCAGATTCTAGATCTACAATGAGAGCTTTATCGATCGTTTCACCATCCATGAGTGCCGAAAGCTTTTCTTTATCAGCCATTATTTTCACCATAATTATTACAAGTTCTAGCGTTGCAAAAGAGGTTTGATTTTCTTTTCCACCGCTTCACGAGCTCGGAAAATACGCGAACGTACGGTTCCTACAGGGCAATCCATTACTTCTGCAATCTCTTCGTAGCTCAAACCTTCGAGCTCTCGCAACGTCATTGCAGTTTTTAAGTCTTCTGGTAGCGCTTCAATCGCTCCAAAAACAACTTGTTTCAATTCTTTAGACAGCGTTAAGTTCTCAGGGTTCGATATTTCTTTTAACGCGCTGCCTGTTTCGTAATATTCTGCATCTTCTGCATCTACATCGGTTGCTGGCGGCCTACGGCTTTGGGCAACGATATGATTTTTAGCGGTGTTCACGGCAATTCGGTATAACCATGTATAGAAGGCACTCTCGCCACGAAAGTTAGGTATCGCGCGGTAAGCTTTAATAAAAGCTTCTTGTGCTACATCAGGTACATCACCGGAATTATTCACGTATCGAGAGATAAGATTACAAACTTTGTTTTGATACTTAACCACTAGTAAGTTAAATGCCTGCTTATCTCCACTCTGAACTCGCTCAATCAACACTTGATCGGTTAGCTGCTCGTTCATTCGAGCGGGTACTCCTATTGTTATAACCCTCACCTTCACAGATATGGGTACTAATTATGCGAAATGTAGTATTGACACCACCGTCTACAAGAGCACTATTGTGACTAAGCCAAATACCGAAAGTTCCAACTTTCTTAAAATTATTTGCCATTATTGTTTCACAATGTGATGTAATAAAAATAGCTATCCCTATCAATTTGGGGAAACTTGAGCAAAAGCAATGGTATTGAGCAATTAAATATTTCTAGATAGCTGTCTATATATTGATTTTGCATAGCGTTTAAGGATGACTCTGGAGAGATTATAACAGTCTTAGCCAAACTCCTAAAACAAGACAAAGTCAATTGAGAGTGGACAACTCGACTATAGCCCGGGATTTAATAAGTTTTATGAACGCAAACCGTGAACATCAGTGTGATGTATTAGTGGTAGGAAGTGGTGCGGCAGGCTTGTCATTAGCCTTACGCGTAGCAGAACATGCAAAAGTAATTGTATTAAGCAAAGGACCACGCAGCGAAGGATCGACGTATTACGCACAAGGTGGTATCGCCGCGGTGTTCGATGAGTCGGACAGTATTGAGTCTCATGTAGAGGATACTCAAATCGCTGGGGCTGGGTTATGCGAAGAAGATACAGTTCAATTCATTGCTGAAAATGCGAAAGAGTGTGTGCAATGGCTGATTGATGGTGGTGTTCCATTTGATAAAGATGAGAACAGCACAGAAGGCCAACCAAAATATCACCTCACTCGTGAGGGTGGCCACAGTCACCGCAGAATTCTGCACGCTGCCGATGCAACTGGCATGGCGATGCAAACCTCACTACAAGATAACGTCAACAACCACCCAAATATCGAGATCTTCGAGCGCCACAATGCGCTGGATTTGATCACGGAAGATAAGATTGGTGGTTCAAAAGACAAGGTGATCGGTGCCTACATTTGGAACCGTAACCAAGAACATGTTGAAACCGTGCGCGCTAAGTTTGTTGTATTAGCAACAGGCGGCGCTTCAAAGGTTTACCAATACACCTCTAACCCAGATGTTTCTTCAGGTGATGGTATTGCTATCGCTTGGCGTGCGGGTTGTCGTGTGGCAAACCTTGAGTTCAACCAGTTCCACCCAACTTGTTTATTCCACCCAGAAGCGCGTAACTTCCTACTAACGGAAGCACTGCGTGGTGAAGGTGCTTACTTGCGTCGTCCAGATGGTTCTCGCTTTATGAAGGACTTCGATGAGCGCGGTGAACTGGCGCCACGTGATGTGGTTGCTCGTGCAATTGACTTCGAAATGAAGCGCTTGGGTGCCGACTGTATGTATGTTGATATCAGCCACAAGCCTGAAGAATTCATCACAGCGCACTTCCCGATGATCCATACTCGCTTGATGGACTTGGGCATCGACATGACCAAAGAGCCGATCCCTATCGTACCAGCCGCTCACTACACGTGTGGTGGTGTCATGGTGAATAAGCAGGGTCAAACCGACCTAACGAACTTGTATGCGATTGGCGAAGTGAGCTACACCGGCTTACACGGTGCAAACCGAATGGCTTCTAACTCACTGCTTGAGTGTGTGGTTTACGCATGGGCAGCAGCAAAAGATATCGTTGAGAACATCGACCAATCTCAACTGTGCGCTGAACTGCCAGCATGGGATGAAAGCCAGGTCACCAACAGTGATGAAGAAGTTATCATTCAACACAACTGGCACGAACTGCGCCTATTCATGTGGGATTACATGGGCATTGTTCGAACGGATAAACGACTAGAGCGAGCATTGCGTCGCATTCAGATGCTGCAACAAGAAACTCATGAGTACTACAGCTACTTCAAGGTTTCGAATAACCTATTAGAACTGCGTAACTTGCTACAAGTGGCAGAACTAATGGTTCGTTGTGCAATGCAACGTAAAGAGAGCCGCGGCCTCCACTACACGTTGGATTACCCTGAACTTGCAGAAGACAGTGGCCCAACGATTCTGACGCCAGAGAAACGCCAATCATAATAATTGGTTAAACGTGCTTAGCGAATTAGCCGTCAGCGGAAAATGATTAAACGAAAGGGAGCCGAGTGCTCCCTTTTCTTTTGTCTAACGCTTTCTTTTATCTAATACTTTCTTTCATCGAATAGTTTGGCTTCTCTAGCGCGCTCGTTGTAAGTTCGCCAGAAAATGGCGATATTCTCGCTCGCAACAGCTGTCCCGCCAAAGCAGTACCGAGTGCCCACATTCAAACTGCAATTTAACGAAGAACTGCGCCCAGATCTTATCAACGGACTTGAGTCGGTAAGTTCGGTCATTGAGTCGAATATCACCATCCTCTCTGTAATCAAAACGCCCATAGACACTATTTAGAATCACATGATTGTTTCTGAACAAGCGGATCATTAAAGCTAAGCAATAAAGGCTGGCGGCAAGTGGAATAGAAGACAGGACGATGAAAAACAAAAGGCACCCAAAAATAGTGCCTTTTGCAAATAATGCGGAATACGAAGGGTTAAGCTGAAGCTTAACGAACCTTGCTGAGGTTGTGTGCGACAATTTTATCAACCATTGATGCATGGCCTAGGTTTTCACTGCGTCCGTGGCCCATTACCCAAGTAAACAAATCTGGATCATCACACTCTAATAGAGAAACAAACTCGCGCTGTTCCTGCTCTTGCAATGAATCAAAACACTCTTCGAAAAATGGCATGATGACTACATCAAGTTCTAACATGCCGCGACGGCAACCCCATTTAATTCGTGCTTTCTGCTCTGCAGTGTACATTGGCTATCCTCACCTATAATTTTTCTTTCTCGGAGTGTAACAAGTCATACGCCCTGCAACTACTATGTGAGTCACAGTCCCTATCTAAGCTCACAAAAAAACCTAGGCTGACAAAGAAACAGAACCGGATTAACATAGAGCCAAATAAAATTCTTAGGAAAGATAAAATGGATTGGAAAAACATATTTCAGCCACTCGCTCATACGCAAAATGAATCGCTTCCAGAACTGATGATGACACACGTATCAGACTGGAGTGCAATTACCATGATAGGCGATGACAAAAAGTCGTACCTACAGGGTCAAGTAACGTGCGATGTCGTCACTCTTCCTAATGATGAATCCACATTAGGCGCGCACTGTGATGCAAAAGGAAAGGTATGGAGTATCTTTCGTTTGTTCCACCACAACGGTGGCTACGCACTCATGCAACCTAAATCAGCGATTGAAGTCGAGCTCGTTGAAATCAAGAAGTACGCGGTGTTCTCTAAGGTCGATATCGAGCAAACGTCTGACGTTGTTATCGGTGTGATGGGTTCGTCAGCTAATCAATACATTGATTCTATTTCAGAAAGCCAAGGTAATGTGCGTGCTATCTCTGGTGGTACAGCGGTTCAAGTTGCAGATAACCGCTGGGCTCTACTTGTGACAGAAGAAGCCGCTGAAGCCTTGGTATCAAACAGCGCTGCGGAGAAAGTATCAGAAACACTTTGGCAATATCATGAAATTCTTGATGCTCAGCCTAACCTATCGAAAGCAGAGCAAAACGAGCACATCCCTCAAGCGCTTAACCTGCAAGCGATTGGCGGTATCAGCTTTTCAAAAGGCTGTTACACAGGTCAAGAAACGGTTGCTCGTGCTAAGTACCGTGGCATGAACAAGCGTGAGATGCGCATTGTGTCGGGCACAACTGCGGACGTGCTGTCGTTAGAAAACCCTATTGAACTGGAACGTAGTGTGGGTGAGAACTGGCGTGGCGCAGGCCGACTATTAAACGTCTATCAATTTGCTGATAACCGAGCGATTGGTTTGATGGTACTGCCAAACAACCTTGATGACGATGTTCAGCTGCGACTGACCGCGCAGCCTGATCAAACATGGAATATCCTGCCACTGCCGTACAGCCTTGACGACGAGTAACCACGTGGAAACGCAGATTACACAATGGCTGGATCAACAGCAGGTGAATTATCGCCTGCTGATGCAAAGCAAGCCAACCACCAGCATTGAAGAAACTGCACAAGAGCGAGGCATCGACGCCTCTCAAATGGTGAAGTGCATCCTGCTCAAGGATATGGGCAACCAGTATGCGTTAGCCTGTACTGCTGGCGATCGCTCTGTCGACCCCAAGAAAGTACGCTCGGTACTGAATTGCCGTCGAATGACCTGCGTGTCGCTCGCTGATGTTGAAGCGATCACCGGTTTTAAAGTGGGTTGTGTTGGTCCGCTCGCTCTCAAGAGACACATGCCGATCATTTTTGATCCTTCCATTCAAAACAACTCGACCGTAACCATTAGCTCCGGCGACCGAATGGCTGGCGTTGCGCTGGATCTCAATGATCTTATGGCGCTATGTGCACCGACCGTCGCGGACATCAGTCGATGATCGTTTAGATCATGCTTCGCAAACTTCATTTTAATATTTCATTGAGTACATTTTTAGTGTGAACCTCGTCATAAGAAGAACACACCATCAATAAATAGTTACTCAAAATAAAAGCATAAGTAGTCACAAAGTTAAATTTGCGTTATTGTAAATTTACTGACTAGCTATTAAGCAAATCAGTGCAAGTGAATCCACTGAGTAACATCAGTATCCACTTTTGTGTAATGCATCTGTGACTATTCGCCCGTTTTAGACGGGCTTTTTTTTGTCCGAAATTTACAATTTGATTACACAAACAAAAAAATCCCGCCTATTCTTATACTTGTAACATTATCACTGCTTAATACTGAACAGAAAAGTTCACGGCAGTTCACTACTCAGTATTATTTTGGGGAGGAGCTCACGTAAAAATAGATATTTACTGAAGAAAGTGCTTAGAACAGCACAAATATCTAATTAACGTCAACGCTACTGCATATAACTCCATGCTTATCACAATTATTATCTCGGAGTTTTTCTATAATATGCAGGCTAGGTAAATATAAGGATAATTAAGAATGAGACTGTTTAAGCGCTATACACCGAGTATGATTGCTAAACATGTAAGTCGACTTTTCAAAGGACGAATCTACATTTACGGCGTAGGAAAATTTGAGTTTGATAACGGTAAGCTAGTGCTACCAGACCGAGCAGAAAAACGTCACTTTCAAACAGTGAAAGAAATAAATAGTGAAATCATGAAACTGCGCTGCGCGTACGCATGACCTGATTATCTACAGAATTAAAAACAAAAAGGGTTGGCATTATGCCAACCCTTTTTTCGTACCAATTTTCGTATCAATGATGATTCGATATACCACCAGAACACTATGTCATTATCGATAAGTCACTGGACGCTTAGCTAAGTCAGGAAGATTGCCAGACAAACCCAGTGCGCGCTTCATGATCTCATCTTTCGCACCCGGTAATTGGCCCGCAAGCTTCATACCAATGCCACGAATCAGCTTCTTAGCTGGGTTATCGCCTTCAAACAGATCTTTAAAGCCCTGCATTGAAGCAATCATTTTCGCCGCCTCTGCTTTTCTCCAGCGCTCGTAGCCGCGAAGATTACGCTTGGTGCCAATGTCTTCACCCGCAGACCATAGCTTTAACAGCTCTTGCGCTAGGCTTGCTGCGTCTAATAGGCCAAGGTTCACGCCCTGCCCTGCTAATGGGTGAATGGTATGAGCAGCATCACCAACCAAAGCCACACGCTCTACCGCAAAGTCACGCGCATAACGCATGCGCAGTGGGAAGGCAAAACGGTCACCAACCACTTCACATAAGCCCAGCTTTGCATCGAACTCAGCTGTTAACTGCTTGTTGAATTCAGCATCCGACATTGATACGAGGTTCTCGGCACGATTTGGTTCCGTAGACCAAACAATCGAGCTCATGTTGCTTGGTTGCATTGGTAGGAATGCCAATGGGCCTTGAGGCGTGAAGATTTGACGAGCAACGCTGTGGTGCGGCTCTGTGGTTTTGATGTTCGCGACAATCGCACTGTGTCCGTAATCCCAATGTGTTAATGGGATATCTTGCTGCTTACGAACCCAAGAGTTTGCGCCGTCTGCTCCAACAACTAACTTAGCTGTCAGTGCTTGACCATTGTCCAATGTTAACCAAGCTTCACTTTCACCAATCGCCATCGTTTTACACGTTGCGGGCATATACAGGCTGACGTTGTCTTGTTTCTTAACCTGATCAAGCAGCGCTAATTGAATCACACGGTTTTCAACGATATGACCAAGATTAGGCTGAGCCAAGCGTGTCGAGTCAAACTCAATACGAGCGAAACTGTCTTGTTCCCACACTTCCATCGCTTGATACGGTGCAGCGCGTCTTTGTTCGATACCTTGCCATGCACCTAGGTTACGAAGAATCACTTCACTAGAACGACTCAACGCGGATACACGCACATCAGGCAACTCACTCAGCCCTTCACTAGGCGCTCTGCCTTCAATGACAGCGATTCTTAGGTCACTGTCTTTTAGGGCAGCAGCAAGCGCTAGGCCAACCATGCCACCACCAACAATCGCGATATCAACACTTTGCATCATTATTTATTACCTTATCTTTCTACTAGGCCAAGCGTATGACGCAAAAGTGGACCTTTAAGTGGTGGAAGGTTATCTATTACGGCTAACCCAAGATTACGCCCAATGCGAGCGGTCATATAATCGTTTGAGAACAGGTGAACTAGGCTTGAAGTCAACGTGATCGTTGCGTCTCGGTCTTGTTCTCTACGCTTTCTAAAGTTAACAAGACCGGTATAACGACCCACGTCATCCAATTGAGAACACAGCTCTTCAGCTAATGAAGCGACGTCACGAATACCGAGGTTAAAACCTTGCCCGGCAATCGGGTGAAGAGTTTGAGCTGCATTACCTATAATCGCGAATCGATGAGAAATATTTTGTTGGCGGTGGCGAAGAATCAATGGGTAGTTAGCACGCTTGCCTACCTTCTTTAATCGGCCAAGTCGCCAACCAAAGTCATTCTGCAACTGCTCAAGAAATTCGTCATCGTTTAAAGCCATAACTTGATGTGCTTGTTCCGGTGACAAACACCAAACCAGCGACAAACGGTTGTCATTCATCGGTAATAGAGCGACGGGCCCATGATGAGTAAAACGCTCAAATGCTCGACCTTGATGGGGTTCACTCGCCACAATATTAGCAATCACAGCGACTTGCTCAAAGTCATGTTCACTCAATGGTATATTCAGTTGCTGGCAACAGGTTGAGATAGCACCATCAGCAGCAACCAATAATTTGGTTGTGACTGTCTTTCCACTTGTCAGTTCAATGGTAGTTAGTGCTTCATCACGTACCACGTTACTGACAGACTCAGGGCAAAGCATCGTAATTGTGGCTTCTGATTCAAGCTTTTGCTGATAGATTCGCCCCACATCCGCCAATTCAACCACATAGCCAAGTGCATCTACCGCAAGCTCTTCACTGTAGATATCTGTCATTCCGGCATGCCCGCGATCCGAAACATGGATATCTTTAATCGGGGTCGCGACCGGAGCGATAGATTGCCATAAGCGCAAAGAATCCAGGATCTGCACTGTGCCATAGGACAAAGCAATCGAACGAGAATCAAACCCTGGATGAGCTTGATGGTTAACCTGATAAGGCTCCACTACCGCAATCGACAAGGAACCTTGACTTAATTGGTTCAGAGCAAGAGCTAACGTAGCCCCTGCCATTGCACCACCAGCAATTACAACATCATACTGAGCCATCATAACCTCAAACCGACAAACGGATTAATGAATGGTTGGAGCCACATCTTCAGATGGGCGAGCACCGAATTCAGCATGAATTGTCAATGCACACGCTTTTACGTGCTCAATAACATGCTCTAGCAACTGTGCTTGCTCTTCTAGATCATCTTCTTCGTCGATACCGAGCTTTGCCATCTCTTCAAGATCAGCTAATGCTTCTTTAGTACCGTCAGACGCTTTGTTTAATTGAGCGCCAACCAGACCTAAACCAGAAATAAAGTGGTTAATCCAGTCAGAAACGCCATCCGCCAAATCAAACAAGCTTGCACTTGCATCTTCATCAGGCAGCAACATAGATAGTTCCATACCTGAACCTGTGATTTCACTGGTCGTTACTTTTAGTGTCGCTTCCGCTAATGTCAAAGCACGATCTGGCCATCCCATACCTTCGTTGGTGTAATCAAAGATAAGTGGTTGCCAGCTTTTATCTGTTAGGTTTAAGCCTCCGCTCAACATACCCGTTAATAAACCATGCATCTCAGCAGGGGTTACGGCTAGACTTGCCGATTGAAGTTCAGTCGCAACCGTTAGGTAGTCAGGTAAAGTAGTTTCGCTCATCAGATAGCTCGCTCAGTTATTCTTTATATCGATAGTTTAATCGTACCACTTCACCCCAATTCTGGTAAGCATCGATCCTGAGCAATTGAAGGATGACTGACTACCAATTGTTCAATTTGCTGAATTACTGTGTGCTCAAGCTCTCATTTACAAACAGTCACTCTGAAAAGCTTGAATCTTAATAGCGGTTTACCTATAGTTTCTCCCTCAGAGGAGATTGCTTCCTCATCGGTACTTGCACTTTTTCTTTTAAAAAAAATGATAAAGAGCAGCAGCCTTAAAAATAGCGCGTTAAAGAGTTCATCCATCATGAGTAATCAAGCGGTAGACGTTGAAATATTAGGAAAACTGACTCGAGTGAATTGTCCCCCAGGGCAAGAAGAGTCATTGATTGCAGCGGCGGCCGATCTTGATAATCGATTGAAAGAGATGGCTGAACGTACTAAGGTAACCAATGAAGTGAAGCTGCTGACTATCGCAGCTCTGAATATTTGCTACGAATTACAAACCAAGAAGTTTGAAGCAAATGATGAACAAAACGCACTGACCGAGCGAATGGAACAGCTCACGACATCACTTTCAGATGTCCTCAGTAAAGTTAAGCACGGACAGCAATAGCGTACACAAAATTTACCCTGGAGTGTTTGTCAGAGGATTCACGTCCCCGAGCCGATAAGCAATCCCTAAGGGTTAGTACTTGAGTGCTATTGAGCATGCTCGGCCCGACCGAGAAGCCTACGGTAATCATTGCTGATCCGCCTTGAACTCGCTGGTTCAAGGGCCATCTATTCTCAACGGCACTTTGGGGTATCCCTTCTTATGAAGACGCTCACACGCAGCGAATTTCGCAAACAGATCCGTATCAAACGCAATGCCTTATCTGGCGACCAACAAACTCAATCCGGTATCGACTTAGTTAAGCAGTGCATGCAGCTTGATGAAATTCAGTCTGCTCAGCATATTGCCCTCTATATCTCTATCGATGGCGAACTCGATACTCAGCCTTTAATCGAATGGTTATGGGCGCAAGGTAAGCAAACTTATTTACCAGTATTGCACCCCTTCTCTGCCGGGCACCTGCTGTTTTTACACTACTCGCCAACCACACCGACGGTCTTGAATAAGTACGGTATTGTCGAACCTCAGCTCAATCAAATGCTGGTTAAACCTTGTCAGCAACTCGACCTTATTCTTACGCCCCTTGTCGGCTTTGACTCCCATGGCCATCGTTTAGGTATGGGCGGCGGATATTACGATCGCACCTTGGCAAAGTGGTTCGAGACGGGCGAAGGTGCAGCTCCTATTGGTTTGGCTCATGATTGCCAACATGTTGATACGCTACCGATTGAAGAATGGGACATTCCGTTACCTAAAATCGTGACTCCGAGTAAAACTTGGCAATGGGAAAACAACCATTAAAGCGCTATAATCGCGCCGCAAACGTTAACCTCGATATATAAACGTTAACTTCAATACGCGAACGATTAATTCAAAGCGCAAGACCTTATTCAGGAGAATGGCATGACTCAAGATGAAATGAAAAAAGCAGCTGGCTGGGCAGCACTTCAATATGTTGAAGAAGGCAGCATTGTAGGTGTAGGTACTGGCTCTACAGTAAATCACTTCATCGACGCACTTGGCACAATGAAAGACAAAATCAAAGGTGCGGTTTCAAGCTCTGTAGCCTCTACTGAAAAACTAGAAGCACTAGAAATCAAAGTATTTGAGTGCAACGACGTATTCAAACTAGACATCTATGTTGATGGCGCAGACGAGATTAACGCTTCACGCGATATGATCAAAGGCGGCGGCGCTGCTTTGACTCGTGAAAAAATCGTAGCGGCTATCTCTGATAAGTTTGTGTGTATTGTTGACGGCACTAAAGCAGTTGATGTGTTGGGTAAATTCCCACTGCCTGTTGAAGTAATCCCAATGGCACGTTCATACGTGGCACGTGAGTTGGTTAAGCTTGGTGGTGACCCAGTTTACCGCGAAGGCTGCACAACCGATAACGGCAACGTGATCCTAGATGTGTACGGCATGGCGATCGAAAACCCGAAACAACTAGAAGATATCATCAATGGTATAGCTGGTGTGGTGACGGTTGGTCTGTTCGCTCACCGTGGTGCTGATGTGGTTATCACCGGCACGCCTGAAGGTGCAAAAATCGAAGAATAAATAATAGAAGATTGAGTTTTTCTGTTACTTCATTACATACGGTGCCCTAGGGCGCCGTTTTTTTTGCTTTATTGCTGTAAAATTATGTCTTATTCCGTAATTTTCTTACCCAAAACATTTTTTTTTTGTTACTTTATTGTTCAGAAGACGCACAGGGAAAACGTTTGTCTCCTAACAAAGTGGTGAATTTGTTCCCCTTTCAGCCATTTTGTAGCACGTGCGCCGCATTTGCCCAACCTTTCCATTTTAAGGACGAGAACAATGGCCAAAGTTTCACTGGAAAAAGAAAAAATTAAAATTCTACTTCTAGAAGGTCTTCACCCTTCTTCTGTAGAAGTACTGCAAGCCGCTGGTTACACAAACATTGAGTACCACAAAGGCTCGCTACCGGAAGATGAACTTCTTGAAGCAGTAAAAGATGCTCATTTCATTGGTATTCGTTCTCGCACTAATATCTCCCAAGAAGTTATTGATGCAGCTGAAAAGCTGGTTGCCGTCGGTTGTTTCTGTATTGGTACTAACCAAGTCAACCTTCAAGCAGCAGCAAAACGCGGTATCCCTGTGTTCAACGCACCGTTCTCAAACACTCGAAGCGTTGCTGAGCTCGTTCTTGGTCAGGTTCTATTGCTACTACGTGGCATTCCAGAAAAGAACGCGCTTGCACACCGTGGCATCTGGAAAAAGAGTGCCGACAACTCTTACGAAGCCCGTGGTAAGCGTTTAGGTATTATTGGCTACGGTCACATCGGTACTCAACTGGGTATTATTGCTGAAAACCTTGGCATGCGTGTTTACTTCTACGACATTGAAAACAAACTGTCTCTGGGTAACGCAACGCAAGTTCATACCATGACGGAATTACTGAACAAGTGTGACGTAATCTCTTTGCATGTACCTGAAACCAACGAAACAAAAGACATGATGGGTAAAGAAGAGTTCGAGCGCATGAAGCCTGGTTCTATCTTTATCAACGCAGCTCGTGGCACGGTAGTCGATATTCCTGCTCTGTGTGGCGCTCTGGAGTCTGGACACCTTGCAGGTGCGGCTATTGATGTTTTCCCAACAGAACCAAAAACCAATGCAGACCCGTTTGAGTCTCCATTAATGCAGTTCGATAACGTGATCCTAACGCCTCACGTGGGTGGTTCAACTCAAGAAGCACAAGAGAACATTGGTGTTGAAGTTGCTGGTAAGCTAGCGAAATACTCTGATAACGGCTCTACGCTATCAAGTGTTAACTTCCCTGAGGTATCACTACCACTGCATACTGGAACGTCTCGTTTATTACACATTCACGAAAACCGCCCAGGCATCCTAACTCAGATCAACACCATCTTCGCTGAGGAAGGGATCAACATCGCGGGTCAATACCTACAGACTGCGGCTGATATGGGTTATGTCGTTATCGATGTAGAAGCCGATCGCTCTGAAGAAGCACTGCTTAAACTGAAAGAGATCGAAGGCACAATCCGTGCTCGTCTTCTTCACTAATCATCGCACTCAAAATGCATAAAAAAGGCTCTCATCATGAGAGCCTTTTTAGCATTTGGCCTATCGTAGGTAATTAGGTCGTCATGATCCAAAACCTTCTATAGCACTGTCATTACTCTTCGATCTGGTAGATCACATTCACGCGATCACGAATGGTGATTGTTGAGTCTTCATAAGAGTTCGATTCTGTTCTTGCATCCATCGCCATTGAACGCATGAGTACTGGCTGAGAAGATTGGGCGTTGTAATCCACGCGCCATACATCACCTAACTCGCGCTCAAAACCACTCGCCAATGATTTAGCTTTTGATGTCGCATCTTTAATGGCTTCTAAGCGCGCTTGCTCTTGATACTTAGCTTGGTCGCGAACTTGCAGTTGGATGTTGTCGATCTGATTAATGCCTTCTCCAATCGCAATATCCATGTACTCATTAAGATTAGCTAGCTCAGTCACTTGAACGGTCACATTACGTGAGGCGCGGTAGCCAACCAGTTCCGGTTTGCCATCTTTCGGGTAATGATATTGAGGAGATAAATACAGGTTAGAGCTGTGTACACTCGCCTCATCAACACCAGCTTGATGTAGCTTGTTTAGAAAGCCTGTCACGACTTTATCAACGGTATTTTTAGCCTGTTCAGCAGTCATCGTCGATTCCACGACTCTCACAGAGAATGTCGCCATATCAGGTGTAGCGATCACTTCACCATAGCCTGTCGTTGAAATATGAGGAAAGGATGGAGAGTCAGCCAATGATGGAAAACTCACAGCACTCAACGCCGCAGTAAGAGTAAGAGACGTTGCTAACATCTTTGGTACAAGCTTCATTAGGTATGACCTATGCTAAACAAATGTCCTTTCATCATAGAGCAATTTATCGTTTAGCCAATCCAGAGCACACACTTCTAACAGAACTTTGACGCTGAAAAAACCAACAGTTTACTGAGGTAAGTGATTGTGAGCAAAACTCAATATTGCTTGGGATACCTCTTTTAATACTCCGCTCTCAAGCTGCCAATGGTGCCAATAGATGCGATAAGAGAGCAGAGAGCCAGGGGTAATATCAATCAGAGCACCAGACTCGAGCTCATCGATAATCTGTAATCGGGGGATCAAGCAATAGGCTACACCCGATAATGCCAAGCGCACAAATGCTTCTGAACTGCCGACTGTATGATTGATCACACTGTCTCTCGGGACGTTAAAATGATCATGCAGAAACTTCTTATGCAGATCATCGTATTGATCATAGGAAACCGCAGGTGCTTTGCTTAAGGTGGCGTAGTTTACGCCCTCTGCAAAGTAACGCTGATGAAAGTCAGGGCTAGCCACGCACACATAATCCATCCTACCGAGATAGTCAGCACTGCAGCCAGGAATCGCTTGAGACTCCAAACTGATTGCACCGGCCACCTCGCCACTTTTAATCTTTTCAATGGTTCTCGACTCACCATGAATCGCGAGGTTCAACTCGACTTGGCGAGACTTAATCACATCCGACAAAGCTGGTAGCAACCATGTCGCCAAACTATCAGCGTTGGTGGCTATGGATATCGATAGTGGTTGATTACCCTCTTCATTCATCAACTCAGGCACAAGCTCGTGCTCTAACAAACGAACACGGCGATATAAGCCCAGTAGTTTTTTACCCGCAGGCGTTGGCCTAGGCGGGCTTTCTCTCACCAAGGCTGGCTGAGCCAACCACTTTTCCAGCTGTTTGATGCGTTGAGATACCGCCGACTGGGAGATATATAACTGCTCAGCAGCCCTTTCGAAACTACGTTGTTTTACTACAGCATCCAGTGCTTCAATCCATTTATAATCCAATCCGCGCATCAATTTGCTTCCTTTTTAAGCTAACTCATCACCACATTAGCAACTCTAATAATGGATTAAAATCATTAATTATACTTATTTAAAGGGTCAGAGTATCTTCGCCATATAGCACGTAAATATCGTTAAATAAGTGGAGGTTAAAATGAGTTTTTGGGTTTTATTACAAGGTTTTGGTCTAGGGGCAAGTATGATTATCCCTATTGGCGCTCAGAATGCGTACGTCCTAAATCAAGGGATAAAACGCAATCATCATTTAACGACAGCAACGATTTGTAGCCTGCTCGATACTCTGTTTATCTCATTAGGCATTTTTGGCGGCGGAGCGATCTTGTCGCAAAATGAATTACTGCTTACCTCAGTGACACTAGGTGGCATCGCTTTTCTGACTGTGTATGGTTTGCTCTCACTACGCAGTGCATTCAAAGTGCGCACCAGTGATGAGTCGAAAGGTGAGATATTAGCGCGTGGCAAGCGCACCGTTATTTTAGGGGCATTGGCAGTAACAGTATTAAACCCACATCTCTATTTGGATACCGTGGTAATTCTTGGATCCATTGGTGGGCAATTTGAAGGCAACGACAGAATTGCATTTGCTATGGGGACTATATTGGCTTCGTTCGTCTGGTTCTATTCTTTGTCATTAGGCGCTGCAAAACTAGGCCCGACGCTATCTAAACCTAAGGTTAAGAAAGGCATTGATATCGCAGTCGCAACCATGATGTTCGCCATAGCAACGGTGCTTACCGATGGACTTATTGAGCAATACTGGTAAATCTATTTAGCTTCATGAAACCAACAAAAAAGGCGGATAACCTAAGTTATCCGCCTTTCCTTATAAAAGCTTATAGTTATAAAAACTAACTAGGAATTAAGCTTCTACTTTATTCATGTGTACATCCATTTGCGGGAATGGAATTTCGATACCCTCGTTATCCAAGCCTTCTTTGATTGCTTGCATCAGGTCGAAATAAACATTCCAGTAGTCAGCAGTGCTAACCCATGGACGAACAACGAAGTTAACTGAAGAATCAGCAAGCGTATGAACACCAACTTGAACGCCAGGTTCTTTCAGTACACGCTCATCAGATTCACAGATCTTAGTCAGTAGCGCTTTTGCCTTCTGAAGATCAGCGTTGTAAGAAACACCAATCATTAGATCAATACGGCGCGTCGCATGACGAGAATAGTTTGTGATTGGGCTGCCGATAACGCTACCGTTAGGTACTACAACCATTTTGTTGTCTGGCGTTGTTAGAACCGTTTGGAAGATTTGAATAGAATCAACTGAACCTGCCACACCACCAATTTCCACATAGTCACCAGACTTAAATGGACGGAATGCAACGATAAGTACACCAGCAGCAAAGTTAGATAGTGAGCCTTGTAGTGCAAGACCAACGGCTAAACCAGCCGCACCAATAACAGCAACTACAGATGCCGTTTGAACACCTAAACGACCAAGTGCAGCAATTAAAACAATCACAAACAACAAGTAACGAACTAAACCATGGACGAACTCCACAACTGCTTGGTCCATTTTCTTCTTCTGAAGAACCTTAGACACGCTATTCGCTACTGCTTTAACAATAAGGTTACCAATAAATAGAATTATCAGTGCTGAAATGATATTTACGCCATATTGGATAAATAAATCTGAATTATTTGTTAACCACTGCTCTGCTTGAGACAAACCATCCACAAGTGGAGTCTCAATCGCTGTCGAACTATCAGCCATAATGTGCATCCTCTATATAATATGCTATGGGCTAAACTGCCTTAAGCCTCATTTACTCTGCAATATAATAAACAGTGTAATTACCGTTAAGTCATTGTGTTAAAAGTAAATTAAAGCCAAGTCCTTTTTATAAACTGAACCAAGTTCAGTTTTTCGGCACGATATCCTATCTTTGACAGATTGCAAAGTCATATTTATGTAAGCTTTTGAATTATTAAAACTTACCGATAAACACAAATACCGATAACTAAAAGACTACGAAATTTATTCACCGCACGCTAGGTTTTTCACATATTTAGTACAAGTTTTTATCAGATATAAAAAAACCCGCTCAATGAGCGGGTTTTTAAAACTTAAAGAGTACTTAATTCAAAGAATTATAGTACGTCTACAGCGTTAAGGTCAGCAAATGCTTTCTCTAGACGAGCAACCATTGAAGCTTGACCAGCACGTAGCCATACGCGTGGATCGTAGTACTTCTTGTTTGGAGCAGCTTCGCCAGTTGGGTTGCCGATTTGACCTTGTAGGAAATCGAAGTTGTCAGCAGAGTACTGACGGATACCGTCCCAAGTTGCCCACTGTGTATCAGTATCGATGTTCATTTTGATAACACCGTAGCCGATAGACTCTTGGATTTCTGCTTCAGAAGAACCAGAACCACCGTGGAATACGAAGTTTAGAGCGTTAGGTGCGATACCGAACTTCTCTGCACAGTATGCTTGAGAGTCACGTAGGATAGTTGGAGTAAGTACAACGTTACCAGCTTGGTAAACACCGTGTACGTTACCGAAAGATGCAGCGATAGTGAAACGTGGGCTAACAGCCATTAGTTTCTCGTAAGCGTATGCTACGTCTTCTGGAGAAGTGTAAAGCTCAGATGCGTCCATATCAGAGTTATCAACGCCGTCTTCTTCACCACCAGTACAACCAAGTTCGATCTCGATTGTCATGTTCATTTTAGCCATGCGCTCTAGGTACTTAGCACATGTTTCGATGTTCTCTTCTAGAGACTCTTCAGAAAGGTCTAGCATGTGAGAAGAGAATAGAGGCTTACCAGTTTGTGCGAAGAACTCTTCACCAGCGTCTAGTAGACCGTCGATCCATGGAAGAAGTTTCTTAGCAGCGTGGTCAGTGTGCAGGATAACTGGAACACCGTAAGCTTCAGCTACAGCGTGTACGTATTTTGCACCAGCTACAGCGCCAAGAACTTGTGCGCCTTGACCTTCAAGTTTAACGCCTTTACCTGCGAAGAATGCAGCGCCGCCGTTAGAGAACTGAACAACTACTGGAGCTTTAACTTTAGCAGCTGCTTCTAGTACTGCGTTTACAGAGTCAGTACCAACAACGTTTACAGCAGGAAGAGCAAATTTGTTTTCTTTTGCTACTTCAAATACTTTCTGTACGTCATCGCCAGAAATCACACCAGGTTTTACAAAATCGAAGATCTTAGACATGGAAATAGTCCTATTTATTCTATCGTTTTAAGATTAAAAAACTTAAGTTTAAAAACTTGCAATCGTTTGCTCACAACTTATGCCATTCTAGCAAAAAAGTGTGATATGCAGCAAACGTTAAAAGGCGAGATTCACATCTCGCCTTTCTAAATCAATTATGCTTTAGCACGCTCTTCAAGCATTGCTACTGCAGGAAGTACTTTACCTTCAACGAATTCAAGGAAAGCGCCACCGCCAGTAGAGATGTAAGAAACGTCAGCTTTGATACCGAACTTATCGATAGCTGCTAGCGTGTCACCACCACCTGCTACAGAGAAACCTGCAGACTCAGCGATTGCTTTAGAGATACCAGCTGTACCCGCTTCGAAGTTCTTGAATTCGAATACGCCTACAGGGCCGTTCCAAAGGATTGTTTTCGCGTTGCCGATGATTTCAGCTAGTGCCGCAGTTGAATCTGGACCAAGGTCGAAGATCATGTCGTCGTCTTGAACTTCAGAAACGTGCTTGATTTCAGCTTCTGCGTTTTCGTCGAATGCTTTAGCACATGCAACGTCAGTTGCTACTGGGATAGCACACTCTTTCATTAGCTTTTGAGCCGTTTCAACTAGGTCAGCTTCGTATAGAGACTTACCTACGTTGTGGCCTTCAGCAGCGATGAATGTGTTCGCGATACCACCACCAACAACAAGCTGGTCAGCAATTTTAGAAAGAGATTCTAGAACGGTTAGTTTAGTAGAAACTTTAGAACCACCAACGATAGCCACTAGTGGGCGAGCTGGGTTGTCCATTGCTTTACCAAGCGCTTCAAGCTCAGCAGCTAGAAGAGGGCCAGCACATGCTACAGGAGCGTAAGTACCAACGCCGTGTGTAGAAGCTTGAGCACGGTGAGCTGTACCGAATGCATCCATTACAAAGATGTCACATAGTGCAGCGTATTGCTTAGAAAGTGCTTCTTCGTTCTTCTTCTCGCCTTTGTTGAAACGAACGTTTTCAAGAACAACAAGTTCACCAGCGTTTAGCTCTAGGCCGTTTACGTAATCTTTAGCTAGTTTAACTTCGCAGTCTAGTGCGTCGTTTAGGTAGTTAACTACAGGAGCTAGAGAGAACTCTTCGTTGTATTCGCCTTCAGTAGGACGACCAAGGTGAGAAGTAACCATTACCTTTGCGCCAGCTTCTAGGCAAAGTTTGATAGTTGGTAGAGATGCAAGGATACGTGCATCTGAAGTTACTTTACCGTCTTTTACTGGTACGTTTAGGTCAGCACGGATAAATACGCGTTTACCTGCAAGTTCCAGGTCAGTCATCTTGATCACAGACATGATTTGTCCTCTCAAATTTAAATAAATATAAAGTTTTGGAAACTCAGCAACCCTGCTAAGCCTATAAATTATTCAACTGGTAATTCTTTCACTACTAATAATATGTGGACTCTTAGTATTTATTTCAAGCTAAAAAATAAATAATCCGCACATTTGCTTCTAGGTCTTACTTCTTGCCTTCAGAAGCTTGCATTGCAAGAACCGTATCCAGCATTCGGTTCGCAAAGCCCCATTCATTGTCACACCACACTAGCATTTTAACTAAGTGGCCGTTGCTCACTCGAGTTTGTGAACCATCAACGATTGCGCTATGGGGATCGTGATTAAAGTCGATGGAAACCAGCGGCGCTTCAGTATAGTCAACTATATTGTGTAATGTACACTGGGATGCATTAACAATGGTTTGATTTACGTCATTAACTTTCACATTTGCATTAATTGTGACACTTAAATCCATCGCTGTTACGTTTACCGTCGGCACACGCACAGATATAGCTTCAAATTTGTTGGAAAATTTCGGGAAGATTCTTTCAATACCTTTATGCAACTTGGTATCGACAGGAATGATCGATTGGCTTGCCGCTCGAGTACGACGCAAATCGCTGTGGTACGCATCGATAACTTGTTGATCATTCATTGAAGAGTGAATAGTTGTAATAGTACCGGACTCAATGCCAAAGGCGTCATCAAGAACCTTAATGATAGGAACAATACAGTTGGTGGTGCATGAACCATTGGAAACGATTCGGTGGCCCGCTTCAATGGTATCGTGATTCACACCATAGATAATGGTGTTATCGAGGTCATTGGCACCAGGGTGAGAAAACAGTACCTTTTTTGCCCCAGCAGCAATGTGCGCTAGGCCGTCATCTCGGCAACCATAAACACCGGTACAGTCGAGAACAATATCCACTTCTAGGTCACGCCAAGGCAACAGCTCAATATCAGCAAGATGTAAGATACGAATGGTATCGAACTCACCTTTATCTTCCGCACCAATGCCGTGATGGACATAGATGTGCTCTTGATCGTTGGAGATTTTCTTGCCGAAGCGGCCGTGACTAGTGTCGTACTGCAATAGATGAGCCATAGCGTCAGGCTGAGCAAGCTCATTAACAGCTACTACTTTGATTTGTTGGCTTTTGCCACTTTCATAGACAGCGCGTAATACATTACGCCCTATTCTTCCAAATCCGTTTATCGCGACTTTTAGCATATTTCCGTACATCTAACCAAAATTTCGTGCAACAGATGATAACTGAATCCTACCCAAAAGGCATTACTTGAATAACCCCGTTTAGTTAGGACAGGTTAATCTGTTGCTTGTAGAGATAAGCCTAGAAGAAACAAATCCCAGATACAAAAAACCGAGCTCAGCGCTCGGTTTTTCCTTCATTTAACTGTTAGCACAGGCCATCAGTCAATGATTAAGCAAGAAGCTCTTTCGCTGTGTTTACTACGTTTTCAGTAGTGAAACCGAACATCTTGAATAGCTCACCTGCTGGTGCAGATTCGCCGAACGTTGTCATACCGATGATCTTGCCACCGAAGCCAACGTATTTGTACCAGAAGTCAGCGATGCCAGCTTCTACTGCGATACGCGCTGTAACATCAGATGGAAGTACAGACTCACGGTATTCAGCGTCTTGCTTGTCGAATGCGTCAGTTGCAGGCATAGATACTACGCGTACAGCTTTACCTTCAGCGGTTAGTTGTGCAGCAGCTTCAACTGCAAGCTCAACTTCAGAACCAGTTGCAATGATGATTAGCTCTGGCTTGCCTTCACAATCTTTCAGGATGTAACCACCCTTAGCGATGTTAGCAACTTGCTCAGCATTACGATCTTGTTGTGCAAGGTTTTGACGAGAGAAGATTAGAGATGAAGGACCATCTTTACGCTCAATAGCCAGTTTCCAAGCCACTGCAGATTCAACTTGGTCACATGGACGCCATGTGCTCATGTTTGGAGTCAGACGTAGAGAAGCGATCTGCTCAACCGGTTGGTGAGTAGGGCCATCTTCGCCTAAGCCGATAGAATCGTGCGTGTAAACTTGGATGTTCTGAACTTTCATCAGAGCAGCCATACGCATTGCGTTACGCGCGTATTCCATGAACATTAGGAACGTTGCGCCGTATGGCACGAAACCACCGTGCAGAGCGATACCGTTCATGATAGCCGTCATACCGAATTCACGTACACCGTAATGGATGTAGTTACCAGAAAAGTCAGTTGCTTCAAGAGACTTAGAACCAGACCACATAGTCAGGTTAGAAGGCGCAAGGTCAGCAGAGCCGCCCATGAATTCTGGAAGCATTTGACCAAACGCTTCTAGTGCGTTTTGAGATGCTTTACGTGAAGCGATGTTTGCTGGGTTAGCTTGAAGATCAGCAATGATTGCGTTTGCTTTCTCTTCCCACTCAGCGGGTAGCTCGCCGTTAGTACGACGTTTGAATTCAGCTGCTAGCTCTGGGTAAGCCGCTGCGTATGCGTCAAACTTCGCGTTCCACGCTGCTTCTTTCGCTGCGCCTGCTTCTTTCGCATTCCACTCAGCTGCGATATCTGCTGGGATTTCGAAAGGACCGTGTTCCCAACCCAATGCTGCTTTAGTTGCTGTGATTTCATCAGCGCCTAGTGGAGCACCGTGACAGTCATGCGTACCCGCTTTGTTTGGAGAACCAAAACCGATGATAGTTTTAGTACAGATAAGCGTTGGACGAGGATCCGCTTTAGCCGCTTCAATCGCTGCGTTGATAGCATCAGAGTCGTGACCATCTACTGCTGGGATTACGTGCCAACCGTATGCTTCAAAACGCTTAGGTGTATCGTCAGAGAACCAACCTTCAACTTCACCATCGATAGAGATGCCGTTGTCATCCCAGAAAGCAACCAGCTTACCAAGACCTAGCGTACCTGCTAGAGAACATGCTTCGTGAGAGATACCTTCCATCAGACAGCCATCACCCATGAATGCATAAGTGTAGTGGTCTACGATGTCGTGGCCTTCTTTGTTGAACTGTGCCGCCAGTGCTTTCTCAGCCATTGCCATACCAACAGCGTTAGTGATGCCTTGACCTAGAGGACCAGTCGTTGTTTCGATACCAGGAGCGTAACCGTACTCAGGGTGACCTGGAGTCTTAGAGTGCAGTTGACGGAAGTTTTTCAGGTCTTCAATTGAAAGCTCGTAACCTGCAAGGTGAAGCAGAGAATAAATCAACATTGAACCATGGCCGTTAGACAGGATAAAACGGTCGCGGTCAGCCCATTCTGGGTTTGCTGGGTTGTGGTTCAAGTGGCCACGCCAAAGAACCTCAGCGATGTCAGCCATGCCCATAGGTGCGCCTGGGTGGCCTGAATTTGCTTGTTGAACACCGTCCATGCTAAGTGCGCGGATTGCATTGGCTAGATCTTTACGAGAAGGCATGTCTGCTCCTGGATACATAAGCGATTTAAAAAAGAGATAATTGCTAAAGTTTTCATTTTTATTAGCGCGGGTATTCTCTCAAACGACTATTGCGACTGCAAACGTTTTACTGGCATTTTAACGGTCATTTTTCGCAATTTTCGAACATTTACATCACTTGGCAGTGGCTTATCTCGATCGATACGCAAACGATTAGTTATGACATATCATAAAAAAGAGCTTGTAATTCGACCGCTGGAATTTAGAATAGCCGTCTAGATGTAGAAACACCTACAAAATATACTGTATTTAATGGCGGCGCTTCCTAGCTTGCGACGCCATAAACTATTTACACCAAAAACTAAAAGTGGAGCTCTCATGGCTAAGCACCTATTCACTTCTGAATCTGTTTCAGAAGGCCATCCAGATAAAATTGCAGACCAAATCTCTGATGCTGTTCTTGATGCCATCTTGGAACAAGATCCAAAAGCACGTGTTGCTTGTGAGACTTACGTTAAAACCGGCATGGTTATGGTTGGCGGTGAAGTAACAACGTCTGCATGGGTTGATATCGAAGAAATCACTCGTGAAACAGTACGTGAAATTGGTTACGTTCATTCTGACATGGGCTTTGACGCTGACTCTTGTGCTGTTTTAAACACAATTGGTAAGCAGTCTCCAGACATCAACCAAGGTGTTGATAAAGAAGACCCTAAAGAGCAAGGCGCAGGCGACCAAGGCATCATGTTTGGTTACGCGACTAACGAAACTACTATCCTAATGCCAGCTCCAATTACTTACTCTCACCTTCTTGTTAAGAAGCAAGCTGAAGTACGTAAGAGCGGTAAGCTTGACTTCCTTCGCCCAGATGCGAAATCTCAAGTTACTTTCCAATACGACCAAGGTAAGATCGTTGGTATCGATGCTGTTGTTCTTTCTACTCAACACTGTGATTCAGTAACAACGCCTGACCTACGCGAAGCAGTAATGGAAGAGATCATCAAGCCAGTACTTCCTGCTGAGTGGATCAACAAAGATACTAACTTCTTCATCAACCCAACAGGCCGTTTCGTAATCGGTGGCCCAATGGGTGACTGTGGTTTAACTGGTCGTAAGATCATCGTTGATACCTACGGCGGCGCAGCTCGTCACGGTGGCGGTGCATTCTCAGGTAAAGATCCATCAAAAGTTGACCGTTCTGCAGCTTACGCAGCACGTTACGTTGCGAAAAACATCGTTGCTGCTGGTATGGCTGACCGTTGTGAGATTCAACTGTCTTACGCTATCGGTGTTGCTGATCCAACATCTATCATGGTTGAAACGTTTGGTACTGAAAAAGTAGCTCACGAAATTATCATTGAAGCAGTTCGTCAAAACTTCGACCTACGTCCATACGGTCTTCAAGAGATGTTGAACCTTCTTCAGCCTATCTACAAGCAGACTGCTGCATACGGCCACTTCGGTCGTGAAGAGTTCCCTTGGGAAGCGACTGACAAAGCAGCAATCCTTGCGGACTTCGCTGGCCTAAAATAATTTAGCCACTGCGATTTGTTTCTTTAAAGCCCTTACTTCTTAGTAAGGGCTTTATTTTTATGTACTTACCTTACTTTCACTCGCCATTCTCTTCTCTAATGCCCTTCTTTACCGTTAACCACTTAGTATAAAAAACCGCTGATAATTTGTGTTTTCTAACACTACTGACAATAGTTAAGGTAACTCCTAAGAGATCAAGCTCACATTTAACTTAAATTAATTCAGCCTGATAACGCTCGTTAAATGCACGCTAGAACAAAAACTGGGATGACAAAGAGCAATTTAGCTCAACACCATAACTCTCACACAAGCCACATCGATGAGCCTTATGGAATTATAACTAGGACGTTATTTAACTAGGGGGATCTATGCCTCGTACCGCGCACCCATCCGAACTGAACGATAAAAAACACAAGGTCAGCGATAAGGATTACGCTCGCACCATTCCTTGTAACCAAATCAGTATTTCCGCACCCTTTCATTGGTTGTCGCTTGCTCTGCATGACTTAGTAAGAATGCCATTAATCAGCGCATTCTACGGTTTGTGCTTTATGGGAGCGGCAATCGCCATTGTTCAGCTTGTCCAATGGCAAGGAACACACTTGGTCGTAATGCCAAGCCTGATCGTGTACATGCTAATAGGGCCGTTTCTTGCTCTGGGCTTGTATGACGCAGCTTGGGAAAGAGAAAAAGGCCACAACGCAAGCCTACTGCACTCGATGAAAGCCATCACTCGCAACTCCACCCACCAATGGGCCTTTGCGATCGTATTGATGGTTGCGATGATATTCTGGATGCGTATCGCTGCGTTATTGCACGCGCTCTACCCTTCAGTGCAAGGCGCACCACTGGCTGAGTTCGCTCCCTTCTTAATTACGGGTTCTGTGATTGGTTTTGTTATCGCAAGCCTCATATTTAGCATCTCAGCATTTTCAATTCCGTTAATGATGGAGAGACGCGTTGATGTGATGAGTGCGATTTTCACTAGCTTTAATGCCGTGAAATCGAACATCCCTGCAATGGTGGTTTGGGCGAGTATTATTTGTGCCGGTATTTTGGTGGGTTTTGCCACCTACGGCATCGGAATGATCGTCACCATGCCGCTACTTGGCTATGCTACATGGCACGCTTATCACGAGATCATTAAGAAAAAACATCACGTGTAAAGCATCGCTAGATCAACAAGCAATGTTATGATTAGGCCTTGGTTTAAACGCTGAGGCCTTTTATTTGGAGTTAACAACGTTTGTCTTACACCCCGCAACAACACCGAGCAAATAAGAAATTGGCCGAATGCCTAGCTATCGCAAATCAACATTTCTCTCGTGAATTTCCACACCCAACTATCACCTTCAAGTTAAGAGGCAAAGCGGCGGGAAAGGCCTACCTTCAGCTCAACGAAATTAAGCTCAACCACGTACTATTTTCTGAAAATGAAGATGCCTTCATCAACGAGGTTGTGCCACATGAACTCGCACACCTGATCACGCATCAGGTTTTCGGACGTGTTAGGCCTCACGGAAACGAGTGGAAATACGTGATGGAAAAAGTATTCAACGTGCCAGCCAGAACAACTCACAGCTTTGAAATCGCGTCAGTTCAAGGGAAAACCTTTGAATATCGATGTGAGTGCACCACTTACCCATTATCAATCAGACGACACAACAAAGTACTTCGGAATCAATCGACCTACCGCTGCCAATTGTGCCAGCAAACCTTAGCTTTCACGGGAACTCAACTAAGCTAGTGACAGGTTGATTTACTCGGTAGAACAAATCTAATAGAGAGATCTAACATTTGAGTGCTAGACTGATGTTTATCATACTTTTATCAGTCTTTTTCTATGCAAAAACTCACCTTCAAAGCATTTGGCCTACCTGTATCTTTTTACTTAACAATAGTATTTGGCCTACTGGTAACCCAAAGCGTTCTCGCCGCACCACCGAGCTCATTTTCCAAAGCAAAAAGAGAAGCGGTGAAGATTTACCTCGACCATCCGACTTCATTTTATTGCGGCTGTGACATTACTTGGAAGGACAAAAAGAAAGGCATTCCCGACCTTGATGGCTGTGGCTATCAAGTCCGAAAACAACAAAAGCGGGCGAGTCGAATTGAGTGGGAACACGTGGTTCCAGCTTGGCAATTCGGCCACCAGCGTCAGTGCTGGCAAGATGGCGGGCGCAAGAACTGCACTCGCAATGACAAAGTATTCAAGTCCATGGAAGCCGATCTCCACAACCTAACGCCAGCTATCGGTGAAGTAAATGGTGACCGTTCGAACTACAACTTCAGCCAGTGGAATGGAATGGATGGCGTGAGCTATGGTCAGTGCGAAATGCAGGTCAACTTCAAGCAGCGTAAAGTTATGCCGCCAGACAGAGCAAAAGGCTCTATCGCGCGTACTTACCTTTACATGAGCCAAGAGTATGGTTTCAAACTATCTAAGCAACAAACCAACCTAATGATGGCGTGGAACAAGCAATTTCCTGTCGACAAGTGGGAATGTACTCGTGATGAGCGAATCTATGCCATCCAAGGTAATCACAACCCATTTGTTTACCCTGCTTGTAAATAACGTCGCTCGTACAATCAACATTCCTAACTATCTCAAACAAGAGTTTCAGAATTGCCCCTGAAACTCTTGCTCTACCCTTGTTTTTTCAACTAAAAGCATCCATGTTAGGCAGAGACAAAATACCCAAATGAACATATTTATAGGTTTACCAGCATGAGAATCCCTCGTATTCATCACCCAGAACGCATTCATCAGTTAGGTTCACTCGCTTTAGGCGAAGATGCCGCGGGTCATGTTGGTCGTGTCCTTCGCATGAAAGAAGGCCAAGAAGTCCTTCTATTTGATGGCAGTGGCGCTGAATTCCCTGCGACGATAGCCGAAGTATCAAAGAAAAATGTCACCGTTAATGTTTCTGAACGCATCGAACGCAGCAGCGAATCTCCGTTAGACTTACATTTAGGCCAAGTGATTTCACGTGGCGACAAAATGGAGTTCACGATTCAGAAATCGGTTGAGCTTGGTGTGAACACCATTACCCCTTTAATTTCAGAGCGCTGTGGCGTTAAGCTTGATACAAAACGCTTCGAGAAAAAACTCGCACAGTGGCAAAAGATTGCTATCGCGGCGTGTGAACAGTGTGGCCGCAATACGGTTCCAGTCATTCGCCCTATCATGCAACTTGAAGAGTGGTGTAGCGAACCGAGTGAAGCATTAAAGCTGAACTTACACCCTCGTGCAAAATACTCAATTAATACCCTTCCAGAACCTATCAGTAAGGTACGCCTATTGATCGGCCCTGAAGGTGGCTTGTCGGCTGAAGAAATCGGCATGACAGAACAATACAAATTTGAAGAGACGCTACTCGGCCCACGTGTACTTCGTACCGAAACAGCAGCTCTAACCGCAATTACTGCCTTACAAGTCCGTTTTGGCGATCTAGGCTAGGAGAAAAAAATGATCAAACTTGGCATCGTAATGGATCCAATTTCATCCATTAACATCAAAAAAGACTCTAGCTTTGCCATGATGCTTGAAGCTCAGCGTCGTGGTTACGAAATCCATTACATGGAAATGGATGATCTACATTTAGATCAAGGCGTAGCCATTGCTGACACTAAGGTTGTTGAACTAAAAGAAGATCCAAACGGTTGGTACGAGTTCAAATCAGAACAGACTATCGCGCTATCCGATTTAGATGCGGTACTGATGCGTAAAGATCCTCCGTTTGATACTGAGTACATCTACGCGACTTACATTCTTGAGCGTGCTGAAGAGAACGGTGCACTGATCGTCAACAAACCACAAAGCCTACGTGACTGTAACGAGAAGCTGTTCACAGCATGGTTCCCTGAACTGACGCCAATCACCATCGTGACTCGTAAAGCTGAAAAGATTAAAGCGTTCCGAGAAGAACACGGTGACGTGATTCTAAAACCACTTGATGGTATGGGCGGCGCGTCTATCTTCCGAGTGAAAGAGGGCGATCCAAACGTATCAGTGATCATTGAAACACTGACTAACCACGGCCAAAACTACGCAATGGCACAAACCTTTGTTCCGGACATCAGCAATGGTGATAAGCGTATTCTTGTGGTTGACGGTGAACCAATGCCTTACTGTCTAGCGCGTATTCCTGCAAAAGGGGAAACTCGAGGTAACCTTGCTGCTGGCGGTACAGGTGAAGCTCGTCCTCTAAGTGAAACAGACTGGGCTATCGCAAGAGCAGTTGCTCCTGCACTGAAAGAGAAAGGCTTAATCTTTGTTGGGCTTGATGTTATCGGCGACAAGCTGACTGAAATTAACGTGACTAGCCCTACTTGTATCCGTGAAATTGAAGCCGCTTTTGATATTTCAGTTACAGGTAAATTAATGGATGCAATTGAGCGTCGCGTTAACGCTAAATAGCCTAAACTAAAGAAAGCCTTAGCTATTCGAAAACACAGAAATATCTAGGCAAAGAACAATGAGCGGCTTTACGCCGCTCTTTTTCCTTTACTGGGAACACACTGGCAGGAGGCTCTATGAATTTAACGAACCACTTTCTGGTTGCTATGCCCGGAATGAAAGACCCATACTTTCAAAATTCGGTGATTTACCTTTGTGAGCACAATGACGAAGGCGCGATGGGTTTGATGATCAACGCCCCTATTGATGTCACTGTCGGTAGCATGCTTAAGCAAGTTGAGGTTGATTCTGATCAGCCAAAACCCAACCAAGCAAGTCTTGATAAGCCTGTATTGAATGGTGGACCGGTCGCAGAAGACCGTGGGTTTATTTTGCACAAACCTAAAGGCAGCTATCAATCCAGTATCAGCATGACGGATCAAATCTCAGTGACAACCTCAAAAGATATCTTGATGGTGTTAGGTACAGAAGATGAACCGATGAATTATCTAGTCGCACTTGGTTATGCAGGGTGGGAACCCGGGCAACTGGAAACCGAACTGACCGAGAACTCATGGTTAACTGTTGAAGCCGATCCGAAGGTCATCTTCGATACACCGATTTCTGACCGCTGGAAAGTCGCCGTGCAGATGTTAGGCATTAATGCGGCTCAGCTTTCAGCAGACGCTGGCCACGCCTAGCCCGACTCAGATCAATAAAATAAACAGACACTCTCAAACACAGATTAATTTGGAAACCCCATGTCACGAACAATTATGGCATTTGACTACGGTACAAAAAGTATCGGCAGTGCGATAGGACAAGAAATCACAGGTACAGCTAGCCCTTTAAAAGCCTTTAAGGCGAAAGATGGCATCCCGAACTGGGATGACATCGAAAAGCAAATCAAGGAGTGGCAGCCGAATCTTATCGTGGTTGGTCTTCCTACCGACCTTCATGGTAAAGATCTAGCCGCGATTACACCAAGGGCGAAGAAGTTTGCCAATCGCCTAAAAGGGCGCTTTGGTGTCGATGTTGAACTGCATGATGAAAGACTTTCTACGACAGAAGCAAGGGCCGACCTTTTTGAAATGGGCGGCTATAAAGCACTAAGCAAAGGTAATGTCGATAACCAATCCGCAGTTGTGATTCTAGAAAGTTGGTTTGAAGCACAATATTCTTAGTTAAAACTAAGTGATTAACATTTGAGCTAATTTATGATCCCACACGAATTTCACGCCGTAGTGTCAGTGCAATTCATAATAAGGACGTGGGAGTTCATATGAAAATTTTTCTAGTCATCTTCGCTTCTCTAGCAATCACAGCATGTAGCTCTATGAGCGGAGGCTCAGCAGGTTATACCGGTGAACAATATCCGACAAAAATCAAATTAGAGAAGGAACGAGGATATTCTGGTAACAACAATAGTTACGGCAACCACTAATATATCCAGACCAAAAAAAACCGCCTTCACAGCGGTTTTTTAGTATTCAGCATCAATCTAACCCATATCAATCTTCACGCCAGCCAAAGCACCGGTTCCGTAGTCATCATCACCACGTCTGGTTTTTAGCATTAAGCGTAAGTCATTCGCGGAATCGGCACTGTGGAATGCGTCTTCTTCACTGATCTTGCCTGCAAGCACCAAGTCATACAACGCTTGGTCAAAGGTCTGCATACCTATCTCTTTCGATTTAGCCATGGTTGCTTTCAGTTCGTGCAGTTCACCACGACGAATCAAGTCAGAAACACGAGGGCTATTCAGCAGAATCTCGAATACACCATGACGCCCGCTGCCATTCTTGTCGCGAATGAGTTGCTGAGCGACGACACCACGCAGGTTCATCGATAGGTCAAACAAGAACTGTTCTTTCTGCTCTTTCGGCACCAAATGAAGAATACGCTCTAGCGCTTGGTTAGCGTTATTGGCGTGCAAGGTTGCCATACACAAGTGACCTGTTTCAGCAAAGGTCATCGCGTATTCCATGGTCTCACGGCTACGGATTTCGCCAATCAAGATCATGTCTGGTGCTTGGCGTAGCGAGTTCTTAAGCGCGACTTCGTAACTCTCGGTGTCGAGCCCGACCTCACGCTGCGTCACGATGCACTTTTTATGTTCGTGCACAAATTCAATAGGGTCTTCAACCGTCAAGATATGTCCCGAGCGATTGGTGTTGCGATAGCCTGTCATTGCAGCCATTGAGGTCGATTTACCAGAGCCTGTCGCACCAACCACCAGCACAAGTCCGCGCTTAGCTATTGATAGGTCCTGTAGTACATCAGGAAGCTTTAGTTGCTCAAAGGTTGGGATGTTAGTCTCGATACGTCGAATGACCGCTCCAGGTAGCTCTCGCTGAAAGAATGCACTGACACGAAAACGACCAAAGTCACGCACAATCGCAAAATTAGCCTCACGCGTTTGCTGATATTCATCACGTCGGTCTTGTTCCATCATCGCATCAAGTAATTGAGCAACTTGAGCCGCATTCAGCTTCTCTCCTTGAGGGCGTAATTCACCATCCACACGAAAAAGGATTGGCGCATAAACCGTGATATAAAGATCCGATGCCTTTTGAGAAAGCATTCCCTCAAGGATTTGATTCAATTCCATTGTGTCCACCTTGATTAAAACATTGAGGTTTCAATTTCGATCTTTTTCTCGACCTCTTCCGAATCAACCAAGCCCTGCGCCATCAGCTGCTTCGCATTTTGTTCCATGGTCTGCATGCCGTGCGCTGCGCCCGTTTGAATGATCGAGTACATCTGCGCAACCTTATCTTCACGAATCAAGTTTCTGATCGCAGGTGTTGCCATCATGATTTCATGACACGCCACACGACCACCACCAACACGCTTTAGCAGCTTCTGGGCTATCACCGAGCGCAGTGATTCAGACAACATCGAACGAACCATATCTTTATCGCTACCTGGGAACACATCGATAATACGGTCGATCGTTTTAGCCGCAGAACTGGTGTGCAGAGTACCAAAGACCAAGTGACCCGTTTCTGCTGCGGTTAACGCTAAGCTAATCGTCTCTTGGTCACGAAGTTCACCAACCAGAATCACGTCTGGGTCTTCACGTAAGGCACTGCGCAGTGCCGCTTTAAAACTGTGGGTATCACGGTGAACTTCACGCTGGTTGACTAGGCATTTATTATTGGTGTGAACGAATTCAATCGGGTCTTCAATCGTCAGAATATGCTTATTGTGGTTGCGATTTACGTAATCAACCATCGCCGCAAGAGTCGTTGATTTACCAGAGCCAGTTGGACCAGTGACGAGCACTAACCCTTTTTCGTAGTTAGCAATCCTTTCGAAGATCTCAGGTGCACCTAACTGATCTAAAGTCGGGATTTCGACAGGGATAGTTCGAAAGACAGCTGAGCAGCCACGGGCTTGGTTAAACGCATTAACACGAAAGCGACCAACATTGGGTAATTCAAAAGAGAAGTCGACTTCCAGTTTTTCTTCAAACTCGCCGCGTTGTGAATCGCTCATGATCTCAAAAACCAAACGATGCACATCAGCATGACTCAAAGCTGGGATTCCAAGCTTCCTTACTTCACCATCTATACGTACCATTGGAGATACACCCGCAGAAAGATGTAGATCTGACGCGTTATGCTTTACACTAAAATCTAGTAACTCAGTGATATCCATTTATTTTCCCTTAAGTAAAGTCAGCTATGAGTAGTATTCAACAAAATATCGAACAAATCACCTCACAGATTCGTAGTGCTGAGCAAAAGTGCGGACGAGCTCCAGAGTCCGTGCAACTTTTAGCCGTCAGCAAAACTAAACCTATTGATGCGATTCTAGAAGCCGCACTCGGAGGCCAAGTTGCCTTTGGTGAAAACTATGTTCAAGAAGGTGTAGATAAAGTAAAACACTTTTCAGAACAACATTCTAACCTAAATTTAGAGTGGCATTTTATTGGTCCAATTCAATCCAATAAAACCCGCCCAATCGCGGAAAGCTTTCAATGGGTGCATTCCGTCGATCGCGATAAGATCGCACAAAGGCTTAATGATCAACGACCAAGCGAACTTCCACCTTTGCAAGTGTTGATTCAGGTAAACACCAGTGGTGAAGAGTCCAAATCTGGAACCTCAGAAGAGACAGTTTTTGCACTCGCGGAGTTGATTTCATCGCTCCCCAACCTCACCTTAAGAGGATTGATGTCGATTCCTGCAAACGTATCTGACTATCAATCTCAGCTTAATGCATTTTCTCAACTGGCAGAGCTTAAAGACAAGCTAGCCGCGAAGTATTCAGACATTGATACCCTTTCGATGGGGATGAGTGGTGATATGGATGCAGCAGTTGAGGCTGGCAGCACCATGGTTCGTATTGGAACAGCTATTTTCGGCGCTCGTGATTACGCGAAATAGCCGTAGTAAGTAACGACAAGTACAAGTATTGATACCGCTTCGCCTTATCCGCGCAGCGACACGCTCAGGATTTTATATATGGTACATAAGAACATCGCCTTTATTGGGGCGGGAAACATGGTTCGCTCAATTGTAGCTGGCTTAGTTGCTAGTGGTTACCCAGCGCAAAAGATTACTGCGACAGCACCTTCAGAAACCAGAAGGCTGCCGTTAGAACAAGAATACGGCATCAATACCACCAGCGATAATATTGCAGCAGCAGAGCAAGCAGACGTTGTTGTGTTATCCGTGAAGCCACAAATGATGGCTGATGTATGTAAACCCTTACAAGATATCGACTTCAGCAACAAACTGGTTATCTCAATTGCCGCGGGTATTAATGCGAATCGACTTAATGAGATGTTAAACTGCCAACTGAACCTTGTTCGTGTGATGCCAAACACGCCATCACTGCTTGGTAAAGGGATGAGTGGTCTTTATGCCGATGCAACTGTCAGCCAAGATGATAAAGACTTTGCTTCTCAGCTGATGCAAGCTGTTGGTGAAGTAAGTTGGGTTGAACAAGAGTCTGGAATCAACAACATCATTGCGGCGGCGGGGAGTGCTCCAGCTTACTTCTTCCTGTTTATGGAAGCGATGCAAGTTGAGGCAATCAACCAAGGCTTCGACCAAGAAACCGCTCGTAAATTAGTGCAACAGTCTGCATTAGGCGCGGCAGAGATGGTGGTAGCGAATCCAAATACTGAATTATCGACACTGCGTGAACAAGTGACTTCAAAAGGCGGAACAACTGCAGAAGCATTGCGCACGTTCAATGAACATCAACTATCAGACATCGTAGCCAAAGCCATGCAAGCGGCGGTCGCTCGAGCTGAAGAGATGGAAAAACTGTTTTAAGCATTTTGTCGCTCGGGTTATATCTAAGCGGCAAGTAAATCCGAAAAAGGAAACAATATGAACTCGATGAGCTTTCTGATCTCGACCGTTTTTGATCTTTACATCATGGTTGTGATCTTGCGTATCTGGCTACAAGCATCACGTGCAGATTTCTACAACCCATTCTCACAATTCATCGTAAAAGCGACACAACCAGTTGTTGCCCCACTGCGCCGAGTTATTCCATCAATCGGCAGCCTAGATCTTGCGACGGTTATTTTTGCTTATGTGCTATGTGTGCTTAAGTTCGTTGCTCTCAACCTGATTATCTCTGGCGGCGCAGCTGTATTCGATATCAGCTTCCTGATCTTTGGTGCACTATCTCTGCTAAAAGCGGCGGGTGGTTTGATCTTCTGGGTTCTGCTAATCCGTGCAATCCTTAGCTGGGTTAGCCAAGGCCGTAGCCCAATCGAGTACGTGTTCCATCAACTGACTGAGCCAATGCTAATGCCTATCCGCCGTATCCTTCCGGACATGGGTGGTTTCGACCTAAGCGTACTGGTTCTGTTCATTGTTCTGCAATTTGCGAACTTCCTAGTGGGCGACATGATTGGCCCTATTTGGTATCAGCTATAATTCAAGTACAAACATCAGGTACTTTGACGATGCCAAAAGCGGTTTGGGCCGAGGAAAACGATATTCTTCTTAGGCTCTATATCCAACCCAAAGCAAGCCGAGACAAAATTGTCGGCTTGCACGGTCAGGAACTGAAAATTGCCATTACTGCACCACCGGTTGATGGCAAAGCCAATGCCCATTTAGCGAAATACCTTGCGAAACAGTTTAAGGTCGCAAAAGGGCAAATTAAGATAGAAAAGGGAGCTCTCGGTAGGCACAAGCAAGTTCGAATATGCTCGCCAAGCCAAATCCCAACTGAAGTCAAAGCCATCCTATGATGGCTTTTTGCTATTTATTGGAGTCATTATGCGTTTATGGATAACAGCACTACTCACCGCTCTTGTTGCCTTACCAAGCTCAGCAGGGCAATTTAAGAACATTAAGGATGTCGAGGTTCATTACTCGGCTTTTAATTCCACGTTCTTAACTTCGCAAGTCGCTAAGCAATACAAACTTAAGCGAAATGGATACTCAGCAATCCTCAACATCAGCGTGTTAGACAAGGCTTCTCTAGGCAAGCCTGCGACAACGGCTAAAATTACGGGAACAGCGAAGAACCTCGTTGGAAACACCCGTACTTTGAAGTTTCGAGAAATCAAAGAAGGCGATGCGATTTATTACCTTGCTGAGTTCCCCGTAACTCACGAAGAAAACATCACCTTCGACATCGATGTGAACGCAGGCCTAAAAGGCACTGGTCCACTGCGTTTCACACAGAAATTCTATATAGAAGAGTAAGCTCAAACCTTACTTTTCATTTATTAACTTATTTAGAGCTACATTCCCATGAGTAAGATTGTTTTAGCAACAGGCAACCAAGGTAAAGTTCGCGAGATGGCAGATATTCTGTCTGAGTTTGGTTTTGACGTTGTCGCGCAAAGTGAATTTAACGTTTCAGAAGTCGCTGAAACAGGAACGACTTTCATTGAAAATGCCATCATCAAAGCTCGCCACGCAGCGAAAGAAACAGGGCTGCCAGCCATTGCTGACGACTCAGGTTTAGAGGTTGATTACTTAAATGGTGCGCCAGGTATCTATTCAGCGCGTTACTCAGGTGAAGGGGCAACCGATAAGCAGAACATCAAAAAACTATTAGATGCGATGCAAGGTGTCGAAACTGAAAAGCGTACTGCGCGTTTCCACTGTGTGTTGGTGCTAATGCGTCACGAGAATGATCCAACACCTCTAGTGTGTCACGGTAAATGGGAAGGTCGTATTCTTACTGAAGAACACGGTGAGAATGGCTTTGGCTACGATCCTGTGTTCTTTGTACCAGAAGATAACTGCGCCTCAGCAGAGCTTGAATCTTCGCGTAAGAAACAACTATCACACCGTGGTAAAGCGCTTGCGTCACTATTCAAGACTCTCAAGGAGCAAGCTCTGTAATGCACAATGCAGCGCTAATACCACCCGCACTTAGCCTCTATGTACACATCCCATGGTGTGTACAAAAGTGTCCGTATTGTGATTTTAACTCTCACGCTCTGAAAGCCGAGATCCCTGAAAAAGAGTACATCGATGCACTGCTTGAAGATCTCGATACTGATATCGAAAAATATCAGCTCAATGGTATGCCTCGCCCACTGCATTCGATCTTTATTGGTGGCGGTACCCCAAGCCTGTTTTCTCCTGAAGGAATTGGCCGATTGTTACAAGGCATTGAACAGCGCATCCCGTTCAAACCTGAAATAGAAATCACCATGGAAGCCAACCCGGGAACTATCGAAGCTGAGCGTTTTGCAGGTTACCAAAAGGCAGGCATTACTCGAATCTCGGTGGGTGTGCAAAGTTTTGAGCAAGAGAAACTGGAAAGACTTGGGCGTATTCATGGTCAAGATGAAGCGGTAAATGCTGCTCATTTAGCGCATAAGATTGGATTGAATAGTTTCAATTTAGACTTAATGCACGGCTTACCCGAACAGAGTATTGAACAAGCGTTGGCTGATTTGGATAAAGCGATAGAACTCGACCCTCCGCACTTATCTTGGTATCAGCTAACAATAGAACCTAACACCATGTTCTATTACAAAACACCAACGCTGCCTGATGATGATGACCTTTGGGATATCTTCGACCTAGGCCATAAGAAGCTCGCAGACGCAGGGTATGTGCAGTACGAAATTTCAGGCTACAGCAAGCCGGGATATCAGTGCCAACATAACCTCAACTACTGGCGCTTTGGTGACTATCTAGGTATTGGCTGTGGCTCTCATGGCAAGCTGAGCTTTACAGATGGACGCATTGTTCGTACCACTAAGGTTAAGCACCCTAGAGGCTATCTAGCTGCGTACCAAAACATGGTAAAACCTTATCTATCAGATGAATTTGAAGTGCCGAATGAAGACCGCCCTTTTGAATTTTTCATGAACCGCTTTAGGTTAATGGAAGCATGTCCAAAGCAGGATTTCATTGATACGACAGGGCTTGGTTTTGACTCGATTCAAAAAACGATTGAATGGGCAAAAGAGCTAGGCTACTTGAAGGAAACCGACACTCACTGGCAGATCACTGAAAAAGGAAAGCTGTTTCTCAATGATCTGTTAGAAGCCTTTATGGCAGAAGAAGACGAGTAGTTCGAGATTCGAGATTCGAGATTCGAGATTCGAGATTCGAGATTCGAGAAGCATTGCGTAAGGGTTGGCTTTAGGGTCAACCCTTTTTGTTTTATAGCCCTCTCTCGGTGCGAAGCGTTCTATAGGACAACGTCCGTGCTCGAATCTTTCTCTTAGAAAATAGAACGACCAATTCGCTCTGAAAGCAACTCTAGAGCCTTAGTACCTGCGAGCGAGTTGCCAGAAGGATCAAGCTCTGGAGACCACACCGCAATCGTCATTTCGCCAGGAACGATAGCAATAATACCGCCACCAACGCCCGATTTTCCTGGCATACCAACACGGTAGGCAAACTCACCAGCCCCATCGTACAAGCCACACGTCGCAAGCAAAGCATTCAACTGCTTGGTTTGAACTGGCGTGATGATCTCTTTCTTGGTTTGAACCGACACGCCTTTGTTTGCTAAATAGCTAAAGGTTTTTGCCAAATCCACACACGTCATTTTAAGCGCACAAGCGTGGAAGTAGTTATTCAGAACTGGGATAACATCATTCTCAAAATTACCAAATGAACGCATCAAATAAGCAATGGCAGCATTACGATCGCTGTGCATCATTTCTGAAGCCGCTACCACCTTGTCATACACAATATGAGTATCACCCGATAACTGACGCACAAACTCTAACAAGCGGTGCCTAGGCGCAGACAAGCGGCTTTGTAGTAGGTCTGCAACGACAATTGCCCCCGCATTGATGAACGGGTTGCGGGGAATACCATACTCCATCTCAAGCTGAATCATCGAGTTAAAGGCTTGACCAGAAGGCTCTTTGCCTACTCTTTGCCAAATCTCTTCAGGCTTATATAGCACCATAGCTAGCGTCAGGCTCAAGGCTTTAGAAATAGATTGCACAGAAAATGCTTCTTCAGCATCGCCTGCTTTAATCACCTCACCTTCATTGGTGTATACCGCGATCGCCAGTTTCTGGTTCGATACGCGAGCCAGTGCAGGGATATAATCAGCGACCTTTCCCTGTCCAATTAAAGGACGAACTTCGTCTAAGATCTCGGCCAAAATAGCTTGAGTTGGTTTCATGTGCGCTTACTTCTATATTGTTATTTTTGTAGGGGTGTAACATATACCAATCGTAGTAAATAACTGTTCACTCTAGCTTGTTAAAATGCTCGATAACTGCGTTAGAATTTTTGATTGTAGAGTAACTACTTATCGAAAAATGCTGCCTTGTTCTCAAGCCTTTTTCCTACGCTATTTCTGATCACTTACTTACTGTGATTGGTATTACTTTCTGTCGTTAAGCCTTTACTGAAATAAAAGCCTAAGGACAAAAAAGCCAACATTACAATAATGTTGGCTTTAATCAATCCCATAAAGTGTAGGGGTTAAACCCTAAGTCGGATTACCCTTCACTTAATTTGATTCGAAGTTACTTAGTACGCTTGAACTTAATGTCCCAAACACCATGACCTAAACGGTGGCCACGAGCTTCAAACTTAGTTAGCGGGCGCTCATCCGGACGAGGGATGTAATCACCATCTTCGGCGATGTTTTCGAAGCCTGGAGCTACGTTCATCACTTCAATCATATGTTCTGCGTAGTTTTCCCAGTCTGTTGCCATGTGGAAAACACCAGTATCAAGTTGAAGCTTGCCGCGAACCATCTCTGCAAACTCAGCCTTAACGATACGACGTTTATGGTGACGAGCTTTGTGCCATGGGTCAGGGAAGAACAGTTGCAGAGTATGCAGGCTGCTATCTGGGATCATGTGTTCAAATACTTCTACAGCATCGTGACACATTACACGCAGGTTAGTTACGCCAGCATCGCGAGCTGTACCTAAACACGCACCAACACCCGGGCTATGAACTTCAATACCTAAGAAGTTTTTCTCAGGTGCGTTCTTTGCCATTTCAACCAGTGATGCACCCATACCGAAGCCAATCTCTAGTACAACCGGGTTATCGTTGCCAAATACTTCTTTCCAGTTAAGAAGCTCTGGGTTGTAGTCGATACCCATTGTTGGCCAACATTCATTCATCGCGTTCTCTTGGCCTTTTGTTAAGCGGCCTTCGCGGCGAACAAAACTACGGATCTTACGAACCAGTTTGCCGTCTTCAGTATATTCGTTAGTGGTCACTTCACTCATTGATTTTTGCCTGCACATTGATTAATCAAAGCGGGGATTATCCAAAGAATTGCCTTCGGTGCAAGTCTTTCCGTGGATAAATTCCCACACAATTTGTCTGTTTTACATCCAACGTTAAGTGTGGTGCAATTTCGCTTCTAATAATAGCAAAGCATAGAGCATGTCGTGACTCCTTTCGCAACCGCCATATTAAAGTGGTATGACGCCTACGGGCGTAAAGAATTACCTTGGCAACAAAACAAAACCGCCTACACCGTTTGGCTATCTGAAATCATGCTTCAGCAGACTCAGGTCACCACGGTGATTCCATACTACCAACGCTTCTTGGAACGTTTTCCAACAGTTATCGATCTAGCGAACGCCGAACAAGATGAGGTACTCCACTTATGGACAGGGCTTGGTTATTACGCACGAGCTCGCAATCTACATAAAGCAGCCAAGATCGTTGCTGAGCAATATGGTGGTGAATTTCCGCTGTCTATCGAAGAGATGAACGCGCTACCGGGGATTGGTCGCTCAACAGCAGCAGCCGTCTTATCATCGGTTCATAAACTTCCTCATGCGATTCTTGATGGCAATGTAAAACGAACGCTTGCGAGAAGTTTTGCCGTTGAAGGTTGGCCGGGGCAAAAGAAAGTCGAAAACCAGCTTTGGGAACACGCCGAAGCACATACTCCGAACAAAGATGTCGATAAGTACAACCAAGCAATGATGGACATGGGTGCCATGGTTTGTACCCGTAGCAAGCCTAAGTGCACCTTGTGCCCGATTGAAAGCATGTGTGAGGCCAAGAAGCTCGATAGACAGCTCGACTTCCCTGGCAAAAAGCCTAAGAAAGAAAAGCCAGTAAAAGACACATGGTTTGTGATTCTGTATCACGACAACCAAGTGTGGCTCGAACAGCGCCCTCAATCTGGTATCTGGGGCGGATTGTTTTGTTTCCCTCAAAATGAAAACGCAGAGATCGAACATCAACTAGATCTTCGTTCGATCAAAGACACTCAAACCAATTCGATCAAGACCATGATTGCGTTTAGACACACTTTCAGCCACTACCACTTAGATATCACGCCAGTATTAGTGAAATTAGATAAACAACCAGATTTGATAATGGAAGGGGCTAAAGGTCTCTGGTATAACTTATCAAAACCGGAAGAAATTGGCCTAGCCGCTCCTGTAAAGCAGCTTATTGAGAGCCTACCCTTTGAACTGAACGACGACGTTTGAATCAACGAACGCGATAAGAGGAACCACTATGAGCCGCACTGTATTTTGTGCTCGCCTTCAAAAAGATGCTGAAGGCCTAGATTTTCAACTTTACCCAGGTGACTTAGGTAAGCGTATCTTTGACAACGTGTCTAAAGAAGCTTGGGGACAATGGCAAAGCAAGCAAACTATGCTTATCAATGAAAAGAAGCTAAACATGATGGATCCTGAGCATCGTAAACTTCTTGAAACTGAGATGGTTAACTTCCTTTTTGAAGGTAAAGATGTCGTAATTGATGGCTATACTCCACCAAGCGAATAAGACATTTATTTAAGCAATTTTTAATGACATCATGGTTAACGCTGCGATGTCATTTTTGTATGAGGAACTATGAAAAAGCTAAGTTACTTCCTAACAGCCATGTTATTAACTGGCTGCAGCCGTGAATTTGTCGAAAGCATTTATGATGTCAATTACGAGCCAACCAACCGGTTTGTGAAGAATTTAGCTGAGCTACCCGGACAATTTGAAAAAGATACCGGGGCGCTAGATTCATTAATAGATAGCTTTTCAGGCAACATTCAAAAACGTTGGGGTAGCAGTGAAATCAAGATAGCAGGTAAGAGTAACTATGTGAAATACATAGATAATTACTTAAGTCGTTCAGAAGTGAATTTTAGCCAAGGCCTGATAACGGTGGAAACGGTTTCCTCTACCGAACCGAAAAAACACCTCAAAAATGCGATCATGACGACCCTTTTGACGCCAGATGATCCGGCGCATGTCGATCTATTCTCTTCTAAAAGCATCAAGCTAGAAGGCAAACCTTTCCTCTATAATCAGGTCGTAGACCAAGAAAAAAAGCCCATTCAATGGACTTGGCGAGCGAACCAGTTTGCGGATTACCTGATCGCGAATAACCTAAAAACCAAAGAAGTCGACTTTAAAAAAGCCTACTACGTTGAAATCCCAATGGTGGCCGACCACGCTAGCCAGCGTAGTTATCAATATGCCGACATCGTTCGACGAGCGTCTCAGCGTTATGACATCCCTGAAGATTTAATCTACGCTATCATCAAGACAGAGAGTAGCTTCAACCCGTACGCCGTAAGCTGGGCTAATGCTTATGGTCTTATGCAGGTGGTACCTAAAACCGCTGGTCGAGATGTATTTGAACACGTCAAAAAGAAACCTGGTGAACCAAGCCCTGAGTACTTATTCAATCCAGAAAACAACATTGATGCTGGCACCGCATACTTTTACATCCTTAAAAATCGTTATTTGAAAGACGTAAAAAACCCATTAACGCTTGAATACAGTATGATTTCAGCCTATAACGGCGGTACTGGTGGCGTACTCAATACCTTCAGTAAGGACAGAAAGCGAGCAATGCAAGACTTAAACTCGCTGCAACCGAGCCAAGCCTACTGGGCGCTTACCAAGAAGCATCCAAATAAAGAGTCGCGCCGATACCTCGAAAAAGTAACGCAATTCAAAAAAGAATTTAACCAAGGTAAAACATAACCCTCACTTTTGAATAAAAAAACAACGAACGAACGGTTTTTTTAGTTATTTTCAAAAAAGGAGTTGACGGTTATGCAGAAAATCCGTTTAATAGCGCTCCGTTGCCCGGATAGCTCAGTCGGTAGAGCAGAGGATTGAAAATCCTCGTGTCGGTGGTTCGATTCCGCCTCCGGGCACCACAATTTGATTTGTTGGTGTCAACACTCTTTAACAGGGAGTAACAACACGGACAAAAGCATAAAGAATTTAGTGTGCCGACTTAGCTCAGTAGGTAGAGCAACTGACTTGTAATCA
>NZ_JBFSRM010000023.1:0-80209 GCF_041465805.1 Vibrio sp. 10N.239.311.G01 | reverse complement strand
TAAGTTTTTTTCGTTTTTTTATTCGTTCGATTAAAAAGAACTCAAAACGCCTCAAAAGTAGGCTTTTATCTTACATATTCTTCAGTTTTTCAGTGAACAAAGAGACTTTTTCCCAGTTTGTGTACTCAACTTCCTTCGTTGTATCCGTTTCACCACCTGTCATATTCATAATAAAGCGGATCATGGTTCTATCGAACCAGTTATAACGTGGGTAATAGAGGGCACCTGCAAATACACCGATTAAAGTCGGCTGCCATGGAGACTTGGTAAGGAACTTCTTAATATACGCACTGCCTTCTGGTGTATCTTTGCCTTGGTCTTCTTTACGCGCCGTTAAGTTAACACAGAAGAACGCAACCTTGCTTGATTGCAACTGAGTAAGGTTGGCATCAATAAATTGATATAGCTTCTTATTAAGGTGGCCATAACGAATCGATGCGCCAATCAACACTCTGTCGTACTGAGCAAAGTCCACCTTGCCAATAGTGTGCAGATCTTGAAGCTCACATTCGAACTCACTCATTTCTTCTTTTATATAGTTCAAGATTTTCTTGGTCTGCCCTTCACGGCTTGAATACAAAAATAGAGCTTTTGCCACAATGTTGTCCTTAGCTACGCCAAAACGTAGGGGTCAATAAGATTAATAAGGTGAAGATTTCTAATCGGCCAAACAGCATAGATACGATAAGTACCCATTTTGCTTTGTCGTTCACATCGCCAAAGTGCACCGCGACTTCACCAAGGCCCGGGCCAAGGTTATTTAATGTCGCCGCTACCGCAGAGAAAGCACTCAACTCGTCCATACCAGTTGCAATAAGAGCCAGCATACAAACCACAAACACTAATGCGTATGCAGAGAAGAAGCCCCAGACCGCATCTACAACACGTTGTGGTAGTGCAGAACCGCCAACCTTGATGGTATAGACAGCCCGTGGGTGAACAAGACGCTTCATTTCACGAGCACCTTGCAGAGTAAGTAGTAAGATTCGAATCACTTTCATACCACCACCCGTAGAACCTGCACATCCCCCTATAAAAGAAGAGAACAAAAGCAGTACGGGTAAGAACAATGGCCACTCTGAGAAACCCGTCGTTGTAAAACCCGCGGTCGTAGAGATAGACACGGTTTGGAACAAGGCTTGGTCGAAAGCATCGTAGTACGAATCATAAGAGTGATGATTGAGCAGTAATAAGAAACAAACCAAGAACAGTACTGCCTGAATAAAGATAAAGGCGCGGAACTCAGGATCTTTCCAATAATACTTAGGATGCACACCACCTGAAGCAAATGCAGCAAAGTGAAGCGAATAGTTACATGCGGATATAAGAAGGAACACAACTGTAATCATGTTGATCGCAGGGCTATTGAAATACCCCATGCTCGCATCGTGAGTCGAGAAGCCACCAATCGCAATAGTAGAGAAGCTATGACTGATGGCATCAAAGAAGCTCATCCCAGCAAGCCAAAACGCCACTGCACAAGCAATGGTTAAGCTCAGGTAGATGTACCAAAGCGCTTTTGCCGTTTCAGCAATACGCGGAGTCATCTTGCTATCTTTTACTGGACCCGGGATTTCAGCACGATATAACTGCATACCACCGATACCCAGAACAGGGAGGATAGCTACCGCTAATACGATGATACCCATACCACCAAACCATTGTAGGAACTGACGATAAAAAAGAATCGCCTTAGGCAGATCATCGAGGCCGACAATTACGGTCGCACCTGTCGTAGTTAATGCAGAGAAGGATTCGAAGAAAGCATCGGTTACCGACACATTGGGGTTATCGGCGATCAAAAACGGCAGCGCACCCGCACTACCGATTACCGTCCAAAACAGAACAACAATCAAAAAGCCATCACGCGCTTTCAATTCATGCTTATAACGTCGGTTTGGAAACCAGCAAGTTGCTCCACAGAATAAGAGAACGAAGAAGGTCGTCACAAATGGCACACCCGCACCATCTCGATAGATCAGTGCGACGAGCGCAGGAGCAAGCATTGATACACTAAAAAGTGCTAATAATAATCCGACGATTCGAATAATTGAGCGAAATTGCATGAGCTATTGAACGAAGCGAAATGCTTCACACTTCCTAGTTGTCTTTGACTTTCGTTACCAGTGCCTTAGCACCGCTTTTATTGATCATGGTTTGGGTAAACGAATCTACCTGAAGGAGCTCTATTTCAATAATAAGCTCAACTTGAACACCATAATCCGCTTGGACCTCAACAGCCTGATGCTGAGCCATGATGGATTGTGCGATCGGCACAAAGCCATAGTCTAACTCTAGCCGTAATTTTGTGGTTATTTTTTTCTCGATAGTTTGAAGCAGCTTGAGAGCTTGTTGTACGCCACCGCCGTAAGCCTTAACCAAACCGCCGGTTCCAAGCTTAATTCCGCCAGAGTAGCGCGTCACAACAGCCGTTAATTCACCGACACCAGAGCCCGATAGTTGCGCCAAGATAGGCTTACCCGCTGTACCCGAGGGTTCACCATCATCACTGAAACCCCAAAGCATTGAGTCTTCAGGTCGACCAGCAACAAAACCCCAACAGTTATGTCGTGCTGAAGAATGCTCTTTTTTCACCTGTTCTACGAACTGTTTTGCAGCTTCAACACTTGGAGTATGAGCAAGATGCGTAATAAAGACGCTCTTTTTTATCTCTTCTTCAAACAGAGCCGACGCAGAAGGTATTAAATAAGGCTGTTCATTCATATCGTTAACTTAGTTAATAAGAGCGACGAAGTGTATCACGCGTGAATAATAAGGGTTAGAGGATCTGTGTCATCGCACAATGTTAAACAATTGTTTAAAAAATGTATTGAAATTAATCAAGCAGAGGTACAGACTAAGATAACTGGTCTTACCAGGTATTCTACAATAATAGAAAGATAACAAGATTCTCTCAAACAATCGTGGATTGTATGTCATGGAGATAGACAATGATTTACCAAGCTAACACCCTACAGGTAAAGGAATTACAAGATGGTATTGCGGAATTAAGCTTCTGTGCACCAGCCTCTGTAAACAAACTCGACCTTGCTACTTTAGAATCACTAGATAAAGCGTTAGATGCTCTTAATGCTCACGCAGGATTACGTGGTTTAATCTTAACTTCAAACAAAGACGCGTTCATTGTAGGCGCAGACATCACTGAATTTCTTGGCCTATTTGCTAAGCCAGAAGCAGAACTTGATGAATGGTTAAGATTCGCTAATTCAATCTTCAGCAAGCTCGAAGACCTTCCTGTCCCAACTCTTTCAATGATGCGTGGCCATGCCCTTGGCGGCGGCTGTGAATGTGTACTCGCTACCGATTTCCGTATCGGTGACAAGACCACCAGCATTGGCCTACCTGAAACCAAACTTGGCATCATGCCTGGTTTTGGTGGTTGTGTGCGCCTACCTCGTGTTATCGGTGCTGACAGCGCAATGGAAATTATCACGCAAGGCAAAGCATGCCGTGCAGATGAAGCGCTTAAAGTTGGCTTGTTAGATGCGATTGTTGAAACAGACCAGTTACTAGAATCGGCAATCAATACCGTTTCTCTAGCTGCTAATGAAAAATTAGACTGGCAGCTACGCCGTAAACAAAAGACATCAGCGCTTTCACTAAGCAAACTCGAAGCGATGATGAGCTTTACCATGGCGAAGGGCTTAGTTGCTCAAAAAGCAGGGCCTCACTACCCAGCTCCGATTACTTCTGTGATTGCGATTGAAGAAGCAGCACGCAGCAATCGCGATGCAGCACTCGACATCGAACGTAAGCACTTCGTTAAGCTAGCGAAATCGGAAGAAGCAAAAGCATTAGTTGGCTTATTCCTGAATGACCAGTACATCAAAGGCTTAGCGAAACAAGCGGGTAAGTCAGCAAACAAAGCAACTGAGCGTGCAGCCGTACTTGGTGCAGGTATCATGGGCGGCGGTATTGCTTACCAATCAGCTCTAAAAGGCGTGCCAGTGATGATGAAAGACATCGCACAAGCATCGCTTGATCTAGGTATGAACGAAGCATCTAAGCTGTTGAATAAACGCTTATCACGCGGTCGCTTAGATGGATTCAAGATGGCTGGTATTCTGTCTTCTATTACTCCAAGCCTGCATTACGCGGGTGTAGAACAGTCGGATGTGATTGTTGAAGCAGTAGTAGAAAACCCGAAAGTAAAAGCAGCAGTACTGAGCGAAGTGGAAGGTTTGGTTGGTGAAGACACGGTTCTAACATCAAACACCTCTACAATTCCGATCAACCTGCTAGCGAAATCACTGAAGCGCCCAGAAAACTTCTGTGGCATGCACTTCTTTAACCCTGTGCATCGCATGCCTTTGGTTGAGATCATCCGTGGTGAACAAACTTCAGAAGAGACCATCAATCGCGTGGTTGCTTACGCAGCGAAGATGGGTAAATCCCCAATCGTTGTTAACGACTGCCCAGGCTTCTTCGTTAACCGTGTACTTTTCCCTTACTTTGGCGGTTTCAGCATGTTGCTACGCGACGGTGCTGATTTCACTAAGATCGATAAAGTGATGGAGCGCAAGTTCGGTTGGCCAATGGGCCCGGCTTACTTACTAGACGTTGTAGGCCTAGACACTGCACACCACGCACAAGCTGTGATGGCGCAAGGTTTCCCAGAGCGTATGGGCAAAGAAGGTCGTGATGCGATTGATGCACTTTACGTTGCTGAAAAATACGGTCAGAAAAACGGTAGCGGTTTCTACACATACAGCGTAGACAAGCGTGGTCGTCCGAAGAAGACCTTCTCTGAAGACATTCTTCCTATCTTGGCTGACGTATGTCAAGCACCACAAGATTTTGATGACCAAACAATTATCCAGCGCGTGATGATTCCAATGATCAACGAAGTGGTGCTTTGTCTAGAAGAAGGCATTATCGCGACACCGCAAGAAGCGGATATGGCACTGGTTTACGGTTTAGGCTTCCCTCCATTTAGAGGCGGCGTATTCCGCTACTTAGACAGTGTGGGCATTGGTAACTTCGTTGAAATGGCGAAAGGCTACCAAGACTTAGGTGCAATGTACCAAGTTCCTCAGCTATTGCTTGATATGGCAGCGAAGGGCGAAAGCTTTTACGACAGCCAACAAGCCAGTTCTCTGTAACCCACATTTGGAAAAGGAATAGCAAAATGAAAAATGTAGTTGTTGTTGATTGCCTTCGCACCCCAATGGGACGTTCCAAAGGTGGAGCTTTCCGTCACACTCGTGCTGAAGATCTGTCTGCACATTTGATGAAAGGCATTTTAGAGCGCAACCCAGAAGTAAACCCTGTCGAAATTGAAGATATTTACTGGGGTTGTGTACAACAAACACTAGAGCAAGGCTTCAACGTTGCACGTAACGCTGCCTTGCTTGCTGGTCTACCGATTGAGATTGGTGCTGTAACAGTCAACCGTTTATGTGGTTCATCTATGCAAGCTTTGCATGATGCAACTCGCTCTATCATGGTTGGTGATGCTGAAATCTGCCTGATTGGTGGTGTGGAGCACATGGGCCACGTACCAATGAACCATGGTGTTGATTTTCACCCAGGCATGTCAAAACACGTAGCAAAAGCGGCCGGCATGATGGGGCTAACCGCTGAGATGTTAGGCAAAATGCACGGTATTAGCCGTGAAGACCAAGATGCATTCGCAGCACGCTCACATGCTCGCGCTCAAGCAGCTACGGTTGAAGGTCGTTTCAAAAATGAAATCCTGCCAACCGAAGCTCACGCTGCAGACGGTTCTCTGTTCACTCTGGATTACGACGAAGTCATTCGCCCAGAGACAACAGTTGAAGGCTTATCCCAGCTGCGTCCGGTATTTGACCCAGCAAACGGCACAGTAACAGCAGGTACTTCATCAGCTCTGTCTGATGGTGCTTCTGCAATGCTTATCATGAGCGAAGAGAAAGCTAACGCACTTGGCCTTAAGATTCGCGCTCGCGTGAAGTCTATGGCTATCGCTGGCTGCGATCCTTCAATCATGGGTTACGGCCCAGTACCAGCAACCCAAAAAGCACTTAAACGTGCAGGACTAACCATTGAAGACATGGGTGTGATTGAGTTAAACGAAGCGTTTGCTGCTCAATCTCTACCTTGTGCTAAAGACTTAGGTCTACTGGATGTTGTTGACGAGAAAGTAAACCTTAACGGCGGTGCGATTGCTCTGGGTCACCCACTAGGCTGTTCTGGTTCTCGTATCTCGACGACGCTAATCAACCTGATGGAAGCACAAGACGTGAAATACGGCTTGGCGACTATGTGTATTGGTTTAGGCCAAGGTATTGCAACGGTATTTGAACGCCCATAGCGTTTACTGACTGTAATATTTGAAGGGTAATCTTTTGTGCAGCTATATTTATATAGCTGCACTTTTTATTGCTTGGCATCCAACAATGCATCGATTGTGTTCAGCGAACTCAACGAGAGAAAAACCAACCCTGACATCTATGCACAAAACGCATATATTCAATGTTGATGTTTCATTATTTTTTCTCGGATGATTCAACTAAAGTTACTTCAGTTTCCTAATATTCCTCCACGGAGCAGATCATGTTTAAAGCACTTGTACTAAACCAAGAAGACAAAAAAACTATCGCGTCAGTTTCTCAAATTGAAGAATCTCAATTACCAGAAGGTAACGTGAAGATTGATGTTAGCTACTCTTCTTTGAACTACAAAGATGGTTTGGCGATTACAGGTAAAGGGCGCATTGTTCGCAACTTCCCTATGGTTCCTGGTATCGACCTTTCTGGTGTGGTTTCACAATCTGATGACCCTCGCTACAAAGCAGGCGACGAAGTTGTTTTAACGGGTTGGGGTGTTGGTGAAGGTCACTGGGGCGGCATGGCTGAAAAAGCGAGCCTAAACGGTGATTGGTTAGTGCCAATGCCTAAAGGTCTAGACGCTAAGAAAGTCATGGCGATCGGTACAGCAGGCTTCACGGCAATGCTTTGTGTGCAAGCTATCGTAGATGCAGGCATCAAACCAGAAGACGGTGAAATCCTAGTAACAGGTGCAAGTGGCGGCGTAGGTAGCGTATCTATCACTCTACTAAACCAACTGGGCTACAAAGTGGCAGCAGTGACTGGCCGTGCTTCTGTAAACGGTGAACTACTTAAATCACTAGGCGCGACACGTATTGTAGAGCGTGCTGAACTAGAAGAACCAGCTAAGCCACTAGAAAAACAACTGTGGGCTGGCGCTATCGATACGGTAGGCAGCAAAGTGCTTGCGAAAGTATTGGCGCAAATTGATTACAACGGTGCGGTTGCGATGTGTGGTCTAGCAGGCGGTTTTGACTTACCAACCACGGTAATGCCATTCATTCTGCGTAACGTTCGCCTACAAGGTGTTGATTCTGTAATGTGCCCTCGTGAAAAACGTATTAAAGCGTGGGAACAACTGGCTGAGCTACTACCAGAATCTTTCTACGCTCAAGCAACCAAAGAAGTGTCTTTAGACGGTGCAATTCAAGCAGCAGAAGACATCACTAACGGTCAAATCACTGGTCGCGTAGTCATTAAACTATAGGCTCTCAAACATAAAGTTATCAAACCTTAAGCAACAGCTTTAGGCTTGGATAACCCAAAACAACAAAGGGCTGATTTTTATCAGCCCTTTTGCGTTTTTGTCATTCGGGTCAAGTGAACTCAGACTCAGATCCGGTTAACCCAAACCGACATCCGCAATCCGTTTTTGAATCAACTCACCACACTCTTCTTTTACCACTCTTCTTAACCATTGTTGTGAAGCAGAAGAATCGCAACGCGAGTGCCAGATCAGTGAGTAATCAAACGGCATAAATTCAAATGGTAATGGCTTAACAACCAAGTCATAACGCTCTGCTACCAAATAAGCCAAATCAGCAGGCACAGTAATCACCAACGGCATTCTATCGACAATCGCCAATGCCGCTTCAAGGTGATAAGCACGCAGTACCATTTTTCTGGGTTGTTGATTAGCTAAAGCGTTGTCCAATAAAGCCTTAACACCATCACTGATCGCAATCATCGCATGTGGGAGTGAAACATAGTCTGCAAGACTTAAAGGTTGATCGGCTAATGGATGGTTTTTAGATAACAGACACGACACACCAACCGGCCCCAAGACTTCTTGATGAAGTGGTGCAATGCTGCCACTCGGACGACAGATCGCCATATCAACGCGTTCGGTGCTGAGCTGTTTAAACAAATGCTCATGCTGCAACGGAGCAAACTCCAAAGAGATATTGGGTGCTTGTTCATAAATCTTAGGCAACGCATAAGGCAAGATGGTTTGCATCGCATAATCGGTGGTAGCGATCAGAAAACGTTCGCTGCAATAGTAAGGGTCAAAGTCACTCGGACTCAGCAATTGGCGAAAAGACTCCAAAGGCTGATCAATACGCTGACTGATCTCGAGTGCTTTCTTGGTAGGAATAAGGTGCTGACCTTGACGTGTAAACAACGGATCGTTTAGTAATTCTCTTAAACGCCCTAATACTCGACTGGTTGCGGATTGGCTTAAGTTAAGACGAAGCGCGGCCTGGCTTACGCTGCCCTCTTCAATCAATACCTTTAAAGCGACCAATAAATTAAGGTCTCTACGATAGATGTCTTCTAATTCCACGCCACTTACCTAGCTGTATACGATTGCCATTAGTCACTAAGTTGTTTATAGCATGCTTTAGATAAAAAAAATCCCGCAATTACGCGGGGAAGCCCAAGAAAATTGGGGGATAGTGTCGGAATGTTGTCGTATCGGAATTCGCTTGCTGTATTCGGGTTAGTGCTCTTGCTCTTCGGCTATGCCTTGCCAACGGCGCATCTCTACCCAAATACCAATAATCGTTGCTACTATGCCAAAAATAGGCATCAGTGAGGTCTCTGTCGATGAGCGTAGTACTAACGCACAAAAAGAAATAAAACAGAGAACCGAATAAATTGTTAATCTATCTAATCCTGTCAACATCGCCACTCCTTAGCTAGTTGCCTTTGCTTCAAGTTGTTATCAACTTGTTAACTAAGTTATAGGAAATGATTCTGTTTGCCAAGCACTTATTGCATATTTTTTCTGCAGACGTATTATTCACTCGTTAGATAGATATAGAGATACAAACCATGACATTCAAACCTGAACTGGCAACCCATACTTTAGAAGCTGAAGGCCTGCGTTGCCCGGAACCAGTAATGATGGTCAGGAAGACAATTAGAAACATGCAGGATGGCGATGTGTTACTGGTAAAAGCTGACGATCCTTCGACAACTCGAGATATTCCGAGCTTTTGTCGATTCATGGATCACCAGTTGGTAGGCCAAGCAACAGAAACGTTGCCTTACCAGTATTTGATCAGAAAGGGATTGGAGGCGTAACGCCCCACCGACTATCAAGTATCAAAAAAGCCGCTCGTACCTTATATTCTTAAACAGAACTCAGAGTACGAGCGGCTTTTTGTTTATTCGCTTCTAGATTTGTTTTGCAGATGCTCCAGCTGATGCTGAATTTCTCGGATATCTTTGCGCATCGGAATAATATGCGCGACCCGAATCCAAGCCTCTACCGCAAGTGCAGTCATGATGATGGCACCCGCGACCATTGGCAGCCACATGTCCGTCAACACCATGCCTAACAGTGTAAGTGCAAGACCAAAAGTAAATAGATAACTTTGGCTTTGTGGAGTAATACCCATATAACGCGTCAACATAATCATGCCCTCGTGTTCTTAACTCACAAGATTAAAATATCATGACAAGTATGACAGTTATATGTCCATTCGCTCGATAAACCCCACAATACTGTAAGAGTATGACCTACAACACATTACTCTACTGATTGAGTATAATAAGACTCAATACCACCTGTTAATAGAAAGCAGCAGCGATAGCTAAACCCACGAATAGCAAGGCTGTGATCTTACGAATCAGATCAAGCGGCATCTTATCCGCAGAGAGCTTACCGATGATCACCACAGGCACATTCGCCAGCAGCATACCGATCGTAGTACCCAGAATCACCCACGTTAATGCATCAGAATATTGAGCCCCTAGAATAGAGGTCGCAATTTGGGTTTTATCACCGATCTCAGCAATGAAGAAGGCGATGAAACTGGCGACAAACGGGCCTCGGTTTGATATCTGCTCATCGTCATCCAACTTATCCGGAATCAGAATCCAGCCCGCCATAGCGATGAAACTAACCACCAGCACCCACTTTAATACTTCAGGTGAAAGATAGTCGGCGACCACAACCCCGAGCCATGCAGCAAGGGCATGATTGGCAATGGTGGCAAAGAAGATAGCCGCAATGATAGGTATCGGTTTTCGATATCGACTGGCTAATAAAAGGGATAGCAACTGGGTCTTATCACCGATCTCGGCTAAGGCGACAGTTGTAATTGAAATTGCTAAAACGCTCACGACATGCTCATTTGGGATGGAGATTATTATATTTAACCAAAGACAAACCTCGCGCCCCATCCCGGTTCACGATGCTTGTCTAAGGTCTTGCTAAGCGCCACCAAGGTGGTGGTTGCCTCGAACGCCATGATGATTTTGCATCAATTATGTTGACGAACGAACTAATTCAATAGGATATGAATAAGTAAGCTACTCCCCAAAGACCGCGAGATTTTAATCACCCACGCTTTCAAACACAAGTGTCAAACTTATCAAAATATCCACTTGTGCCGAAAAACAAACATTAAAGGCAAAAAAATCCACTAAACGACATTTTAGACCACTAATTAAACAAGATTACCCCTACTCGCTTTACGAATATCTCGGTATACTCAGAGGTTATTTTTCTCATTCATTTAAAAGAATCGCGCGAACCTGACTATGCAAAAATACGATATCAAAACCTTCCAGGGAATGATCCTCGCGCTGCAGGATTACTGGGCTCAAAACGGTTGTACCATTGTTCAACCTCTAGATATGGAAGTAGGTGCAGGCACCTCTCACCCAATGACATGTCTACGAGCACTTGGCCCAGAGCCAATGTCTACAGCTTACGTTCAACCTTCTCGTCGTCCGACCGATGGCCGTTACGGTGAAAACCCGAACCGTCTGCAGCACTACTACCAATTCCAAGTAGCGCTAAAACCATCGCCAGACAATATCCAAGAGTTGTACCTAGGCTCCCTAGAGGTTCTTGGTGTTGACCCACTTGTTCACGACATTCGCTTCGTTGAAGATAACTGGGAAAACCCAACACTAGGCGCATGGGGCCTTGGTTGGGAAGTATGGCTAAACGGCATGGAAGTAACTCAGTTTACTTACTTCCAACAGGTTGGCGGCCTTGAGTGTAAGCCAGTAACTGGCGAGATCACTTACGGTATCGAGCGTCTAGCAATGTACATCCAGGAAGTAGATTCTGTTTACGACCTAGTATGGAACGTAGCACCAGACGGTTCTAACGTGACTTACGGTGACATCTTCCACCAAAACGAAGTTGAGCAATCGACGTACAACTTCGAGCACGCAGACGTAGATTTCCTATTCACTTTCTTCGACCAGTGCGAGAAAGAGTGTAAAGAGCTACTTGAGCTTGAGAAGCCACTGCCGCTTCCAGCTTACGAGCGCATTCTAAAAGCAGGTCACGCATTCAACATCCTTGATGCGCGCAAAGCTATCTCTGTAACAGAGCGTCAACGTTACATCCTTCGTATCCGCAACCTGACTAAATCAGTTGCTGAAGCGTACTACGCGTCACGTGAAGCGCTTGGCTTCCCAATGTGTAAGAAGGAAGGTAAATAATCATGGCGAAGAATTTTCTAATTGAACTGGGTACGGAAGAGCTTCCACCAACAGCACTTCGTTCTCTAGCAGAAGCGTTTGCTTCTAACTTTGAAGCAGGTCTTAAAACGGCTGAGCTTTCTCACGAAGGCATCAAGTGGTACGCAGCACCTCGTCGTCTAGCACTTAAAGTAACTGCACTGGCTGAAGGCCAAGCAGACAAAGTGGTTGAGAAACGTGGCCCTGCTGTTTCTGTGGCATTCGATGCTGAAGGCAACGCGACCAAAGCGGCACAAGGTTGGGCTCGTGGTAACGGTATTACTGTTGAGCAAGCTGACCGTCTGAAAACAGACAAAGGCGAGTGGCTTCTTTTCAAACAAGAAGTAGCTGGCAAACCAGTTCAAGAATTGGTGATGGACATTGCTGCGAAAGCACTGGCTGGCCTACCAATTCCTAAAGTAATGCGCTGGGGTAACTCAGACATTCAATTTATCCGTCCAGTAAAAACACTGACAGTACTACTAGGTGATGAGCTTGTTGAAGGCGAAATCCTAGGCGTAGCATCTGCTCGTACTATCCGTGGCCACCGTTTCATGGGCGAACAAGAGTTCACAATCGACTCTGCTGACCAATACCCTGCGATCCTAGAAGAGCGCGGTAAAGTAATGGCAGATTACGAAGCGCGTAAAGCGATCATCCTTGCTGATTCGAAAAAAGCGGCAGCTGCGGTTGGCGGTACAGCTGACCTAGAAGATGACCTTGTTGAAGAAGTAACGTCTCTGGTTGAATGGCCAGTCGTACTGACAGCGAAGTTTGAAGAAGAGTTCCTAAAAGTCCCTTCTGAAGCTTTGGTTTACACCATGAAGGGTGACCAAAAGTACTTCCCTGTTTACGATGACAACAAGAAGCTACTACCGAACTTCATCTTCGTATCGAACATCGAGTCTAAAGAGCCTCGTCACGTTATCGAAGGTAACGAGAAAGTGGTACGCCCACGTCTTGCTGATGCTGAATTCTTCTTCAACACAGACCGTAAGCGCCCGCTTATCGACCGTCTTGCTGAACTAGACCAGGCTATCTTCCAGAAGCAATTGGGTACTATCAAAGACAAAACAGACCGCATCACAGAGCTTGCAGGCTACATTGCTGAGCAAATCGATGCTGACGTTGAAAAGTCTAAACGTGCTGGCCTACTGGCTAAGTGTGACCTAATGACCTCTATGGTATTCGAATTTACGGATACTCAAGGTGTGATGGGCATGCACTACGCGACTCACGACGGTGAAGACGAGCAAGTTGCACTGGCACTTTACGAGCAATACATGCCTCGTTTCGCGGGTGACGATCTACCAAGCACTGGTATCTCTTCAGCAGTAGCAATGGCAGACAAGCTAGACACTATCGTAGGTATCTTCGGTATTGGCCAAGCACCAAAAGGTTCTGATCCATTTGCTCTACGTCGTGCATCACTAGGTGTGCTTCGTATCATCGTTGAAAACGGCTACAACCTAGACCTAACCGATCTGATCGGCAAAGCGAAAGAGCTACTAGGCGACAAGCTGACTAACAAAAACGTAGAAGCTGACGTTATCGACTTCATGCTAGGTCGTTTCCGCGCATGGTACCAAGATGCTGGTTTCAGCGTTGATATCATCCAAGCGGTACTAGCACGTCGTCCAACTAAGCCTGCTGACTTTGACCAACGTGTTAAAGCGGTTTCTCACTTCCGTGAACTGGAAGCAGCAGAAGCACTAGCAGCAGCGAACAAGCGTGTAGGTAATATCCTTGCGAAATTCGATGGCGAGCTACCAGCTGAAATCGACCTAACGCTTCTTCAAGAAGACGCAGAGAAAGCACTGGCTGAAAACGTTGAAGTAATGACGGAAGCACTAGAACCAGCATTCGCAACAGGTAACTACCAAGAAGCCCTAAGCAAGCTTGCTGATCTACGTGAACCAGTTGATGCATTCTTCGATAACGTAATGGTTATGGCTGATGACGAAGCGCTTAAGAAGAACCGTCTAACGCTACTGAACAACCTACGTAACCTGTTCCTACAGATTGCTGACATCTCTCTACTGCAAAAATAAGCACAAGTGAGACAATTACTCTAAGTCATACTCTGAGTAATTAACGGTAAACACCCAAAGGGAAGCGAAAGCTTCCCTTTTTGTTTTTGTGAACCAAGCATTTGTTTGTAGAGGTCTTATTGATTAACTGAATGAAACAGCACTCAGACTGTAGAGGGCATTGTTTGCTATAACTGACCTGTTTATTCAGGGGAAGGGAACAATGAAAAAAACAGTACTCGCGCTTTCAATACTCGCACTCAGCGCATGCAGCCAAACCAGTGACAACAACCTATTACTGACAATTGATAACGACACTGTCGTATTCGAATCATCCGGTAAAGGCACCGTGATTGCAGAACAGGAACTCGCGAAAGGTAGCTATACCTTCTCTATCAGCGATACTCAAAATACCTGTGGCACCAACTATGCGCTGGCTGAAGAAAACCGCATCAAATTCAATAAACCCCTTCGCCTAGACGACTGCGCCGAGAAGTCTGAATTAGATATCAAGATCTTTCGCGCTAACACCTATCAGTTTATGCTCAACCCACAAACCAATGAACTGACCGTTCAGATAAAGCCGAAGCAACAACAAGTACAAAGCTTTGCTTGTCCGGTTCCTAGTGACGAACCAACCATCATCGACGTTGCTCAAACCTTTGATGATGGCACCGTGGTTAGAGACGCTCTTTCAGGCAAACAAGTCACAGTAACGAATGGCAGCGTCACCATGCAGCCAGCAGAAAATAGCCAAGGTGTTCTGCTGCTTGAGAAAGTAGAACCAGAAACCAAAGCTGACTTTAGTTGGGATAACGCCACGGTTTACTTCGTAATGACTGACCGTTTCCACAATGGTAATCCTGATAACGACAACAGTTACGGTCGCAGCCAAGATGGACAAGACGAAATCGGCACCTTCCACGGTGGTGACTTGGCAGGCTTAACCGAAAAACTCGATTACATAGAATCACTCGGTGCTAATGCTATCTGGATAACGTCTCCGTTAGAGCAAATCCACGGCTGGATTGGCGGCGGTGATCGAGGGGACTTCAAACACTACGGCTACCACGGCTACTACCATCAAGATTGGACCAAGCTCGATGACAACATGGGCACCGAAGACGAGCTAAAAACCTTCATCGATACCGCGCATAGCAAAGGCATTCGTGTTGTTTGGGATGTGGTAATGAACCACACCGGCTATGCGACGCTTGCCGACATGCAAGAGTTTGATTTTGGTAAGCTCAACCTAACTGACGAAGAAGCCAAACAAACACTTGGCGAAAACTGGACAGATTGGCAACCTGCCAAAGGTCAGAACTGGCACTACTTCAACAACTACATCTCTTACAGCGACAAAGAAGCGTGGGAAAAGTGGTGGGGCAAAGCTTGGCTACGCAGCGATATCGGCGCCTATGACTCTCCGGGCTACAATAACCTCACCATGTCTTTGGCGCATCTGCCCGATTTCAAAACAGAGTCGACAGAGACAATCGGGCTGCCTAATTTCTATCGCAATAAGTCCACCAGCGCGACCGATGAACTCAAAACACCTCGTAACCATTTAATCACTTGGTTATCGGATTGGGTGCGCGAATATGGTGTCGATGGTTTCAGGGTCGATACCGCTAAACACGTTGAACTCGAAGCATGGGCAGAACTGAAAGAGAGCACCAACCAGGCACTTGCCGAGTGGAAACAGAACAACCCAGACAAGGCCTTGGATGACTTACCCTTCTGGATGACTGGCGAAGTATGGGCACACAGCGTGGTCAAATCAGATTACTTCGCTAACGGATTTGATTCGATCATCAACTTTGAATTCCAGAGTGATATCGCACCAAAGGCGCTCAAGTGCCTATCCGATCTTGATGCTGATTACCTTCGATACGCAGAGAAGATCAACAACGACAGCGAGTTCAACGTACTGAGTTACCTTTCGTCTCACGACACCTCGCTATTCTGGACACAACATGGCAGTGACTTTGCAAAACAAACCAAAGCTGCAAACGCGTTGATGCTGGCTCCCGGTGCGGTACAGATCTATTACGGCGATGAAATCGCCCGAGACTTTAGCCCAACGGGTTCTGATCCAATGCAAGGCACACGCTCAGACATGCCTTGGGATCAAATCACTGGCGAACGTGCAGAGCTGCTAGAACACTGGCAAGCGCTTGGCCAATTCCGCCAACGCCACCCAGCCGTTGCTCAGGGTAAGCACATCATCCGTAACAGCAAGGGCTACTATGCGTTCGAACGCCAATACCAAGATGACAAGGTATTAGTCGTTTATACCGGTTCGAACTAAACCTTCATTAACATAAACACCAGAAACTAAAGGGGAAGCTTAGGCTTCTCCTTTTTTTATCGCTAAAGGTACGTTCAATAAGCAAGCTGTCACTCATTAACCAAACTTTATAGAAGTTTTTTACGTGTTAGAGCATTTGGCGCTATGCGTCGCAAAAACATTGCGGTATGTTCAAGGAATACACTGATGGCAGACATAAGGTCTGCCTTAATGACACGTAACAAGCAATCACAATGAATTAGGTAAAATTAGTAATGCAGTTCTCTAAGTTTGGCGAAAAGTTTAATCGATACTCTGGAATCACTCGTTTAATGGATGATTTGAATGATGGCCTGCGCACTCCTGGCGCTATCATGCTCGGTGGTGGCAACCCAGCCGCTATCCCTGCCATGCTCGATTACTTTAACCAAGCCAGTGCCGACATGCTCGCCAGTGGAGAACTCATCGCCGCCCTCGCCAACTACGATGGTCCGCAGGGTAAAGACAGCTTCATCAAATCGTTAGCAGCAATGCTGAAAGAGACCTACGGTTGGGACATCAGCGAGAAGAACATCAGCCTGACTAATGGCAGTCAAAGTGGCTTCTTCTACCTATTCAACCTGCTAGCAGGCCAACAGCCTGACGGCTCACATAAGAAAATCCTACTGCCGATCGCACCGGAATACATCGGCTACGGCGACGCGGGTATTGATGACGATATTTTTATCTCTTACCACCCAGAGATCGAACTGCTAGAAAACCGTCAGTTTAAATACCACGTTGATTTTGAACAACTAAAGGTTGATGACTCAGTCGCGGCTATCTGTGCATCTCGTCCAACCAACCCAACGGGTAACGTACTGACCGACGAAGAAGTGCGTAAACTGGATAAACTGGCGCGTGAAAACAACATCCCACTGCTGATCGACAATGCTTACGGCCTGCCGTTTCCTAACATCATCTTTGAAGATGTCGAACCGCTCTGGAATGAAAATACGATTCTGTGCATGAGCCTTTCTAAGCTTGGTTTGCCGGGTGTGCGTTGCGGTATCGTAATTGCGAGTGAAGAAGTAACACAAGCATTGACCAACATGAATGGCATCATTAGCTTAGCGCCAAACAGTGTTGGCCCTGCAATTGCCAATCACATGATTGAAAAAGGCGATTTACTGCGCTTAAGTAGCGAGGTAATCAAACCTTTCTATAAAGATAAGTCACTACGTGCAGTTGAACTGTTACAAGACGCTATCGACGACCCTCGCTTCCGTATTCACAAGCCTGAAGGCGCTATCTTCTTATGGCTATGGTTTGATGAGCTGCCGATCACCACAATGGAACTGTACGACCGCCTTAAAGCTCGCGGCGTATTGATTGTTCCGGGTGAATACTTCTTTATCGGCCAAGAAGACGAGTGGGATCATGCCCATCAATGTCTACGTATGAACTACGTGCAAGATGATGAGGCGATGCAGAAAGGCATTGCTATCATTGCTGAAGAAGTGAAAAAGGCTTACTCAGAGCAGTAATAAGAGCTTTTAGCTTACCGCAGGTCAAATACAAAAAGAGCACCTCATTAGGTGCTCTTTCACTTTTACTTCCCGATATTTTTTAGCTCTAAGGAGCTAACAGTAATTAGCCTTCTAGTAGACTATTACCATTGATAGCAATCTTACGTGGTTGCATCGCTTCTGGGATTTCGCGTTCGAGGTCGATGTGAAGAAGACCATTTTCCATGCTTGCACCTACCACTTTTACGTAGTCAGCCAGTTGGAATTTACGCTCGAAATCGCGCTCTGCGATACCTTGGTATACGAAGGTTTTCTCTGCTTCTGCTTTACGCTCACCTTTCACAATTAGCATGTTCTCTTTCTGAGTCAGATCTAATTGGTCATCAGCAAAACCAGCGACTGCCATAGTAATACGGTAGTTGTTCTCGTCTTTTTGCTCGATGTTGTATGGAGGGTAACCGCCAGAAGAGTTCTTCGATGTATTCGCTTCCATCATGTTGAATAGACGATCGAAGCCGATTGCGTTGCGGTAAAGTGGAGTGAAATCTACAGTTCTCATAATGCTATCCTTTTAGTAAGCAATAGTCTTAGCTGCGAATTTTACTTGGATCTAACCTGTGTGTGACCCAGTAAACAGCTAAGAGATTCAATTCGCATTCCTCGGGTTTCACCTCTATTGGCGACAACGCTGGGACATGGCAATGAATCAATTTTTAAGTTGTGTGCTGCCAAAGTTATCCTCTATTGAGCGATACTTCGTTAGCGGTAATGAAGGTTCTGTTTCTTCTCTTGTAGAGCAAGACAGTCATCCTCTTCACAAATAGATATATGGATTGAGCAAAATAGTTTCAAGGGGTTATTTTCAATTATTTTTGCAACTCAATATTTTTCAATATCTTACAAACATAAAAAAGCACCATCCAAAGGATAGTGCTTTAAAATGATTTTAGGTTTTTGAGACGAAGCTATTTGGCTTTAGTTCAAGGAAGAGGTGCGGAGCATACGAATGTATGTGAGCACCTCTGACACAGAAATTAAGCCAAAGAGCGAAGTATCAAAGAGACTAAACGTCTAGGTTTGCTACTTTCAGTGCATTCTCTTCGATGAAGTTACGACGAGGTTCAACTTGGTCACCCATTAGCGTCGTAAACAACAAATCAGCACCAACAGCGTCTTCAATTGTTACTTGCATCATACGGCGAGTTTCAGGATCCATCGTGGTTTCCCAAAGTTGATCAGGGTTCATCTCACCTAGACCTTTGTATCGCTGTAGGCTCAGACCACGACGAGACTCTTTCACTAACCAGTTCAGAGCATCAACGAAGCTAGAAACTTCTTGAGTACGCTCACCACGCTTAATGTAAGCGCCTTCTTCAATCAAGCCATCAAGAGCTTCAGAAAGATCCGCTAGCTTACCAAACTCTTTAGAGTTAATAAGATCGATGCTTAGTAGGTGTTCATGAGTCACACCATGAGTACGAACCACAATCTTAGGAACGCTTAAGCCTAGCTCTTCGTGTTTTTCAACTTCAAGGCTGTATTGGCTTGCACCTACTTCTTTCGCGTTTAGCTGTTCAACAAGCTGCTTACCCCAAGCTTCAACTGCCGCGTCATCATGACACTGCTCGGCCGTTAGACGAGGAACGTAAATCAGTTCGTGAACCAATGCGCGTGGGTAACGGCGGCTCATACGATCAACAAGCTTGATGCCTGCATTGTATTGCTGAACAAGCTTCTCTAAACCTTCACCTGCAAATGCTGGCGCTTCAGGGTTTACGTGCAGTTCTGCGTTGTCTAAAGCCAAAGATACTTGATACTGGTTCATCGCATCTTCATCTTTAATGTACTGCTCTTGCTTACCTTTCTTCACTTTGTAAAGTGGCGGTTGAGCAATGTAGATGTAGCCACGTTCAATCAGCTCTGGCATTTGACGGTAGAAGAACGTCAGTAGCAGGGTACGGATGTGAGAACCATCGACATCGGCATCGGTCATGATGATGATGTTGTGGTAACGCAGTTTATCTGGGTTGTATTCGTCACGACCAATACCACAACCAAGAGCGGTGATTAGCGTTGCTACTTCTTGAGAAGACAGCATTTTATCGAAACGTGCTTTCTCTACGTTAAGGATTTTACCTTTCAGCGGTAGGATTGCTTGGTTCTTACGGTTACGCCCCTGCTTAGCTGAACCGCCAGCAGAGTCTCCTTCCACAATATATAGTTCAGACAGTGCAGGATCTTTTTCCTGACAGTCAGCAAGCTTACCAGGAAGACCCGCTAAATCTAATGCGCCTTTACGACGAGTCATTTCACGAGCTTTACGCGCTGCATCACGAGCACGTGCTGCATCAATAATTTTAGAACAAACTGTTTTCGCTTCTCCTGGGTTCTCAATAAGGAACTCAGACAACTTCTCACCCATTGTAGATTCAACGGCAGACTTCACTTCTGAAGAAACCAGCTTATCTTTAGTTTGGCTTGAGAACTTAGGATCAGGCACTTTAACAGAAACAATCGCCGTCAGACCTTCACGAGCATCATCACCAGAGGTCGCAGTCTTCGCTTTCTTAGAGAAGCCTTCCTTGTCCATGAAGCTGTTCAGAGTACGCGTTAGCGCCGCACGGAAACCTGCTAAGTGAGCACCACCATCGCGTTGAGGGATGTTGTTGGTGAAACAGTAGATGTTTTCTTGGTAGCCGTCATTCCACTGCATCGCAACTTCAACGGTAATACCGTCTTCGCGCTCAGAGTTAAAGTGGAAGATTTTTTGGATGATTGGCGTTTTGTTAGTATTAAGGTGTTCAACAAACGCTTGGATACCGCCTTCGTATTCGAAGTGATCCATTTTGTCTTCTTCGCGCTCGTCAATTAGCTTAATTGATACACCTGAGTTCAAGAATGATAGCTCACGTAGACGCTTAGCTAAAATGTCGTAATGGAACTCGATGTTAGTGAAGGTTTCTTCACTCGGCCAGAAACGAATCTCTGTACCTGTTTTATCCGTGTCACCGATAACCGCTAGTGGCGCTTGAGGCTCACCGTGGCTGTAGGTTTGAGTGTGGATTTTGCCACCGCGGTGGATAGTAAGAGTAACTTGCTTAGAAAGTGCGTTAACTACTGAAACACCAACACCGTGCAGACCACCAGATACCTTGTACGAGTTATCATCGAACTTACCACCAGCGTGAAGAACCGTCATGATTACTTCGGCTGCAGATACGTTTTCTTCTGGGTGCAATTCTGTTGGAATACCACGGCCGTCATCGCTCACAGACACAGAACTATCTTCATGGATAGTTACAATGATGTCATTACAGTGACCAGCTAGCGCTTCATCAATAGAGTTATCTACCACCTCAAAAACCATGTGGTGCAGACCGGTACCATCATCCGTGTCGCCAATGTACATTCCAGGACGCTTACGTACCGCATCCAGACCCTTCAGTACTTTAATACTCGATGAATCGTAATTATCTGACATAGTTACTCTCTGACTAATTATCCTTGCTCTATTTTGCCATGTTCCACATGAAACATCCTGCTATTTTCGTCATGCATATCTGCAATCTGATCAGCGGTAATAGAGCTTACAAAAACTTGAGCCTGGGTCGCCTTTAAACACTCAGCAAGACGTGCTCGGCGTTGGCTATCTAATTCGGAAGCGAAGTCATCTATCAAATAGATGCACTGCTTACCTGTCATTTGAGTGAGGTGTTGCCCTTGTGCTACTCGTAGCGCGCACACCATCAACTTCAATTGACCTCGTGACAAGACATCTTCCACTGGAGTGCCGTTCACTTTTATCTTCAGATCCGCTTTGTTTGGCCCACTAAAGGTGTAACCAAGCTGCTGATCCCTTTCAAAATTCTTTTCTAATATATCGGCGTACGGGGTGTCTTTGTCCCAGCCACGATAGTAGTTAATCTTTATCTCAAACTCAGGAAGGAAGGTCGCACAGATTTCTTCGGCGACTTCTTTGAGCTGATCAACGTAGGTGGCACGCCACTGACTGATGCTTTCTGCTAAACGGGCCAATTCTTGGTCCCAATAGCTCAGCTCTCGATAGTGCGTTGCCGTTTTCAATAAGGCGTTTCGCTGCTTATTGAGGCGCTTTACCCTGCCCCACGCATCATAAAAGCCCGACTCACTGTGGAAGACTCCCCAATCAATGAATGCTCGGCGATGCTTAGGTCCATCGGTTAGTAAATCAAACCCTTCAGGGTGAATCAACTGCAAAGGTAAGACTTGAGCTAACTGAGCCAACTTTTGCCCAGTTTGACCGCTTATTTTAACCTCTGTCGTGCCATCGCGCTGCTTATTAATGCCAATTGGCAGCTCAAATTGATCCGAGGTCATAAAACGGCCATGTACAAACAGCTCACTACACTCGTTTTGTATGATACGACCGGTAAGTGAACTCTTGAATGAGCGACCATGTCCGAGCAGATACACAGCTTCAAGGACACTGGTTTTGCCGCTTCCGTTAGCCCCTATAAGAAAGTTAAAGCCTGATGACGGTTGAATGTCACAGGCTTCAATATTTCTAAACTGCTTAACGATTAAGCGCGATAAAGGCATAACGTCTTCATATTAATCTTCAATCACGACTCGGTAGGTCAACATAGGGCTGCTTATAAGCGAATTGGCATAACAACGTACATCGCGCTGTCATCTTGTGCGTTCTCGATAAGAGCACTCGCATTGGCGTCTGACATTGAGATGCGAACCTGTTCACAACGCAGTGTGTTCAGAACATCCAATACGTAGCTTACGTTGAAGCCAATCTCTAGCGCGTCACCGTCGAAGTTAACATCGAGTACTTCTTCTGCTTCTTCTTGCTCTGGGTTGTTCGCGGTAATGCGCATCTCGCTATCCGCAAGGTTAACGCGAACACCACGGAATTTTTCATTCGATAGAATCGCAGCACGAGAAAATGCTGAACGTAATTCATCACAGCCAGCTTCAAGTGTCTTGGTGGTATTTTGCGGCATTACGCGGCGATAATCAGGGAAACGACCATCAACCAGCTTAGAAGTGAAGACATAGTTGTTCACTTCAGCTCGCACGTTAGAGTTACCAATTTGCAGTGTTACTGGCTGTTCAGGTGCATCCAATAGCTTCACTAACTCTTGAACACCTTTACGAGGAACAATGATCTGCTTCTGAGCAAAATCCGCACCCAGTTGTGCTTGAGATACTGCCATACGGTGACCATCGGTCGCTACGCTGCGCAGGATAGAGCCTTCAATCTCAAACAACATACCGTTGAGGTAGTAACGAACATCTTGGTTCGCCATTGAGAATTGTGTTTTCTCGATAAGACCGCGAAGTTCAGCTTGTGTCACTGACACTTCAACTTCACTGCTCCAGTCTTCAATATTTGGAAAATCTGCCGCAGGTAATGTTGCTAAAGAGAAGCGGCTACGACCAGAGCGAACCTGAATACGGTCACCATCCAATACCACCGTGATCACTGAGTTATCTGGCAATCCACGGCAGATATCTAGGAATTTACGTGAAGGTACGGTAATGCTACCCGCTTCGAAATCACCTTCAAGCGTTACACGGCTGATCAGTTCAACTTCTAGATCCGTCGCTGTCATCGACAACACGTTATCTTCTACTTTAATCAGTAGGTTTCCTAGAATTGGAAGCGTTGGCCTGCCACCGAGTGCGCCAGATACTTGTTGTAATGGCTTAATCAGGTGACTACGTTCAATGGTAAATTTCATATCTTGCTCTTACGGTCTAAATGGCACTGCGTAATAGTACGTGGCCAAGATTCTGCTTATTAAGGTTAAGAATACTGTGTATTAAGAAGAAAGGGTACGAATCAAGTTCGAATAATCTTCTTTAATGTCGTGGCTCTCTTCACGCAGCTGAGCAATCTTACGACAAGCATGCAGTACCGTCGTGTGGTCACGACCACCGAATGCATCGCCAATCTCAGGCAAGCTGTGGTTTGTTAGCTCTTTCGCCAGTGCCATCGCCAATTGACGTGGACGAGCAACAGAACGAGAACGACGCTTAGACAATAGATCAGCGACTTTGATTTTGTAGTACTCGGCTACTGTCTTTTGAATGTTATCAATAGTGACCAGTTTTTCTTGCAGTGCAAGTAGGTCACGCAGTGCTTCACGCACGAAGTCGATCGTGATCGGGCGGCCAGTGAAGTTTGCATTCGCAATAACACGGTTCAATGCGCCTTCCAGTTCACGAACGTTAGAGCGTAGACGCTTGGCAATAAAGAACGCCACTTCATCCGCAAGGTGAATTTGGTGGTCTTCGGCTTTCTTCATCAAGATCGCAACACGTGTCTCAAGCTCTGGTGGCTCAATCGCTACCGTCAAACCCCAGCCGAAACGAGATTTAAGACGATCTTCTACCCCGTTGATCTCTTTTGGATAACGGTCAGACGTTAGGATGATCTGTTGATTGCCTTCAAGCAGCGCGTTAAAGGTATGGAAGAACTCTTCTTGAGAACGCTCTTTATTAGCAAAGAATTGGATGTCATCGATAAGCAATGCATCAACACTACGGTAGTAGCGCTTAAATTCTTCGATCGCGTTGTTTTGCAGAGCCTTTACCATATCCTGAACAAAACGCTCTGAGTGCATGTAAACCACTTTCGCATTCGGCTTATTATCAACAATGGCGTTACCCACCGCATGCAACAAGTGCGTTTTACCTAAACCAGTGCCGCCGTATAGGAACAACGGGTTGTAGGCTGTACCTGGGTTATCAGAAACCTGACGTGCCGCAGCCAAACCGAGTTGGTTCGACTTACCTTCAACAAAGTTATTGAACTTATGTTTTGGGTTCACGTTTGAGCGGTGATTCAAGTCAACCGCGACAGGCTCTTCATCACGCCAGATATTATGGACAGGTTTGCGAGCTTGTAATTGCGCAGGTGCTGATGACTCAGCGGCCACATCAGCTGCAGTGCGAGTCTGAGTTGGTGTCGGTGTCGCAGGCTTTGGTGCAATCACACGCTTGCTTCCCACTTCAAAATGAAGATGTGGGATATCGTTACCGCAATATTCTTGCAGCAGACGGTTAATGCTATTTAGATACTTATCACGAACCCAATCGAGTACGAAACGGTTCGGTGCAAATAGAGTTAGAGTATTGTCATTGAGTTCCGCTTGTAACGGACGAACCCACATACTGAATTCTGTAGCTGGTAACTCTTCTTGAAGCTGTTGCAAACACTGCAACCAAAGCGAAGATGACACGGTGCCCTCACTCTATTTAAAGTAATATGAAATGACCGCTAATTTTACCTGTTGATAAGTCAGATCACCAGCAATTGATCACAGATCCAGTGAATAAGATCCAAGTTATTCACAATAAATTTGTAATTTATCGGTGGATCCACACATCTTGCCCCTAATTTACTCACACAATGATCCACTTATGCCCGGATCCTTGCTAGTTATCCCCAAATCGGGAATTCAATCTGGTTATGGTTAATAACATCTGGTTATTTATTCTAGTGAGCATTTTCCCAGTAACATCCAAACCCATAAATATAAGGAGTTACCAAATGAATAACTGGATTAAGGCTGCAATTGCGGCTATCGCACTCTCTGCTGCTACTGTTCAAGCTGCGACTGAAGTTAAAGTCGGCATGTCTGGTCGCTATTTCCCGTTTACGTTCGTTAAACAAGACCAGCTACAGGGTTTTGAAGTGGATTTATGGGATGAGATCGGTAAGCGTAACGATTACAAGGTTGAATACGTAACGGCAAACTTCTCTGGTCTGTTTGGTCTTCTTGAAACGGGTCGCATCGATACCATTTCAAACCAAATTACAATGACGGATGCACGTAAAGCGAAATACCTATTCGCAGACCCATACGTAGTAGACGGCGCACAAATTACCGTTCGTAAAGGTAATGACAGCATTAAAGGCATCGAAGACCTTGATGGCAAGACGGTTGCGGTAAACCTAGGCTCAAACTTTGAACAACTGCTTCGCAGCTACGACAAAGATGGCAAGATCAATGTAAAAACCTACGATACAGGTATTGAACATGACGTGGCACTGGGTCGTGCCGATGCATTCGTAATGGATCGCCTATCAGCACTAGAGCTTATCAAGAAGACTGGTCTACCATTACAACTAGCAGGTCAGCCATTCGAAACAATTGAAAACGCTTGGCCTTTCGTCGACAACGATAACGGCAAAAAACTGCAAGCAGAAGTAAATGAAGCATTAGCAGCAATGCGCGCAGATGGTACGCTAGAAAGTATCTCTCAGAAATGGTTTGGTGCGGACATTACTCAGAAGTAATTACTCACTTTCTCCATTCAAGGCCCACTGCTTTATACAGCGGTGGGCTTTTTGCTTTTGTGCACTGATTAAAAAACCTGATACAACAGTACTTACATATAGAACAACACTGCCAATAAAAATACGAGATAGATTATGGGATTTGACTTTAATTACATGCTAGAGCTGTTGCCAATACTACTGAAGTATTTAGGCACCACGATGGAGATGGCGACCTGGGGCTTGTTCTTTGCTCTGATCCTGTCTCTGATACTGGCGAATATTCGTGTATTCAAAATCCCAGTGCTCGACCAACTGAGCCAACTGTACATTAGCTTCTTCCGAGGCACACCACTGTTGGTGCAGCTGTTCCTCCTTTATTACGGCTTACCACAAGTCTTCCCGTGGATGGTTGGGTTGGATGCCTTCAGCGCCGCTGTGATTGGCTTAACCCTGCACTTTGCCGCGTATATGGCAGAAAGTATTCGTGCCGCGATTATCGGTATTGATCGCAGCCAGATGGAAGCCAGCCTTTCGGTCGGTATGACAACCAGCCAAGCGATGCGCCGAGTGATCTTACCGCAAGCAACTCGCGTGGCACTGCCGTCGTTGATGAACTACTTCATCGATATGATCAAGTCGACTTCACTTGCCTTCACCCTAGGTGTCGCCGAAATCATGGCTAAAGCTCAGATGGAGGCTTCTTCAAGTTTCCGCTTCTTCGAGGCTTTCTTAGCAGTCGCACTGATTTACTGGGGCGTGGTGGTTATCCTCACTCGTATTCAAATTTGGGCCGAAGTGAAACTGAATAAGGCGTATGTACGATGATCAAATTACAAAATATCCACAAGCAGTTTGGTGACACCGAAGTTTTGAAAGGGATCGACCTAGAAATCAAACAAGGTGAGATAATTGTCATCATAGGTTCAAGTGGTACGGGTAAATCTACCCTACTGCGTTGTGTGAATTTTCTAGAGCAAGCCGATCAAGGCACGATTTCGATTGATGATATCAAGGTTGATACTCAGAAACACACTAAGGCAGAGGTGCTTGCACTGCGTCGTAAGACCGGTTTTGTGTTCCAAAACTATGCACTGTTCGCTCACCAAACCGCGAGACAGAATATTGCTGAAGGTTTAATTACCGTTCGTGGTTGGAAAAAACAGCAAGCCCATGAAAAAGCACAACAAATACTTGATGATATTGGCTTAGGTGACAAAGGTGATAGCTACCCAGCCGCGCTCTCTGGTGGCCAGCAACAACGGGTGGGTATTGGCCGTGCAATGGCACTACAACCCGAGCTTTTACTGTTTGATGAGCCGACTTCAGCGCTCGATCCTGAGTGGGTTGGCGAAGTGCTTAACCTAATGAAAAAACTGGCAAATCAGCATCAAACCATGCTGGTGGTTACCCATGAAATGCAGTTCGCGAGAGAGGTCGCAGACCGAGTGATCTTCATGGCTGACGGTCATATTATCGAGCAGGGATCTCCACAGGATATTTTTGGTAATCCACAGGATCCTAAATTAAAAAAATTCTTAAATAAGGTTGGGATCGACTAAGGATCCTTGTGATTTTAGTTATTCTACGTATAATCCCCCGACCGGAATTTTAGTTAACCCAATCATTGACACTTTTTGTGACAGTGATTACAATTCCGCCTCTTTGTTGAGAGGCGTCGGTTTTCCTTTCTTATATAAAGAAGAGAAAAAATGCCCACGCCGGGTTTAACAAAAACCTAAAACTACTGATCAGTAAGGTAATTACAATGAAACGCACTTTTCAACCTACAGTTCTAAAGCGTAAGCGTACTCACGGTTTCCGTGCTCGCATGGCTACTAAGAACGGTCGCGCAACAATCAATGCACGTCGTGCAAAAGGCCGTAAGCGTCTTTCTAAGTAATCTTTGATTATTTTGAATAAGCTAGCCTTCGGTCGGGAGTTACGCTTGTTAACTCCCGAACATTATCAAAATGTCTTCAAGCAAGCTCATCGAGCTGGCTCCCCTCATTTCACCATCATTGCCCGAAATAACTCTCTTTCAAATCCTCGTCTTGGATTAGCCGTTCCGAAAAAGCAGATTAAAACCGCCGTGGGTCGTAACCGATTCAAGCGTCTTACTCGTGAAAGCTTTCGTAACACTCAACACAAACTTCCTAACAAAGATTTTGTTGTAATCGCTAAGAAGAGCGCGCAAGATTTAAGCAATGAAGAAATGTTCAAGCTACTCGACAAATTATGGCTTCGCCTGTCTCGCCCTTCGCGTGGATAGCGCTAATACCCATCTATTTTTATAGATGGTTTATTAGTCCACTCATCGGCCCACGCTGCCGATTTACTCCAACCTGCTCTTTATATGCGATAGAAGCGTTGAAAGCTCACGGTTTTGTAAAAGGGTGTTGGTTATCAGGCAAACGTCTATTAAAATGCCATCCTTTGAACGAAGGGGGCTTTGACCCCGTTCCACCAGTCCAAAAACAAGACAGAGATAAATAACGATGGATTCTCAACGTAATATCCTGTTAATCGCATTGGCTTTGGTTTCTTTCCTACTGTTCCAACAATGGAACGTAGCTCAGAATCCAGCACCACAAGCGGTTGAGCAGGCACAATCTGGCAGCACCCTACCAGCGCCATCTTATGCAGATGATCTAGACCCGGCTCCTGGTCAAGTTGCTTCTTCTGCTAAAACTATCACAGTAACAACTGATGTACTGACTCTGTCAATTGATACGGTTGGTGGTGATGTCGTTAAAGCAAACCTAAACGATTACTCTGCTGAGTTCGATTCTGAAGATACGTTTGTTCTTCTTAAAAACGAACCAGGTCACCAATTTATCGCACAAAGCGGTCTAGTGGGTCCTCAAGGTATCGATTTAAGCAGCACAAACCGCCCAAGCTACACAGTTTCAGCAGACAGCTTCACGCTTGCTGATGGTCAGGATGAACTACGCATCCCGATGACTTACCAAGCGAACGGCCTTGATTACACGAAAACATTCATCCTTAAGCGTGGCAGCTACGCAATGGATGTTGAATACGATGTAGTCAACAACTCTGGTAACAACGCGACATTCGGCATGTACGCTCACCTGCGTCAGAACGTAATGGATGACGGCGGTAGCCTAACAATGCCAACTTACCGTGGTGGTGCTTACTCTACGGAAGATACGCGTTACAAAAAATACAGCTTCGACGACATGCAAGATCGCAACCTGTCTCTTAACCTAGCAAACGGTCAAGGTTGGGCAGCGATGATTCAGCACTACTTTGCAAGTGCATGGATCCCACGCGACGAAGCAGGCAGCAACCTTTACACTCGTGTAATTGGTAACCTTGGCGACATCGGTGTTCGCATGCCGAACAAAACCATCGCTACTGGCGACGAAGTAAACTTCAAAGCAACGCTTTGGGTTGGTCCTAAACTTCAAGACCAAATGGCTGCTGTTGCACCTAACCTAGACCTAGTAGTTGACTACGGTTGGTTATGGTTCATTGCTAAACCACTTCATACTCTGCTTTCGTTCATTCAAGGCATCGTTGTGAACTGGGGTCTGGCAATCATCTGTCTAACTTTCATCGTTCGTGGTGCTATGTACCCACTAACGAAAGCTCAGTACACGTCTATGGCGAAAATGCGTATGCTTCAGCCTAAGCTGACTGCAATGCGTGAGCGTATCGGCGACGACCGTCAACGCATGAGCCAAGAAATGATGGAGCTTTACAAGAAAGAGAAAGTAAACCCACTAGGTGGCTGTTTACCTATCCTTCTGCAAATGCCTATCTTCATTTCGCTATACTGGGCACTAATGGAGTCTGTTGAACTGCGTCACTCACCGTTCTTCGGTTGGATTACTGACCTTTCAGCACAAGACCCATACTACATCTTGCCACTTCTGATGGGTGCTTCAATGTTCCTAATCCAGAAGATGAGCCCGACAACTGTAACGGATCCAATGCAGCAGAAGATCATGACCTTTATGCCGGTTATGTTCACATTCTTCTTCCTGTTCTTCCCTTCAGGTCTGGTTCTATACTGGCTAGTATCGAACATCGTAACTCTGATTCAGCAAACGCTTATCTACCGCGCGCTGGAAAAGAAAGGCTTACATTCTAAGTAAGTTCGATAATAGAAAGAGACAAAGAAAGGCGACCAAAAGGTCGCCTTTTTGTTTTTAGCTGATTACAATTCAGCTAATTGATTAATCGTGAGCGCCCCTTTTTGGCTTTCACATGCTAGCAGGCACAACTATGACTACAGATACGATTGTTGCTCAAGCGACTGCACCCGGCCGTGGCGGCGTCGGTATTATTCGCGTTTCAGGCCCACAAGCAGCCCAAGTTGCGCTTGAAGTTACCGGCAAAGTACTGAAACCACGTTACGCTGAGTACACCCCTTTTAAATCTCACGATGGTTTAGAGCTAGACCAAGGCATCGCGCTTTACTTTCCTAACCCGCACTCGTTTACCGGTGAAGACGTATTAGAGCTACAAGGCCACGGTGGCCCTGTGGTAATGGATATGCTCATCAAGCGCATCCTCGCGATTCCAGGGCTACGCGCAGCACGCCCTGGTGAGTTCTCGGAGCGTGCCTTCTTGAACGACAAGATGGATTTAACCCAAGCAGAAGCGATTGCTGACCTCATTGATGCCAGTTCAGAAGAAGCGGCGAAATCAGCTCTGCAATCGTTGCAAGGTGAGTTCTCGAAACGCATTAATACGCTGGTGGACTCTCTGATTCACTTACGCATCTATGTTGAAGCCGCTATCGACTTCCCAGAAGAAGAGATTGATTTCCTTGCTGACGGTAAAGTAAGTGCTGACTTACAAGCTATCATCGACAACCTCGAAGCGGTTCGCCAAGAAGCCAATCAAGGTGCCATCATGCGTGAAGGTATGAAGGTGGTGATTGCAGGTCGTCCTAATGCCGGTAAGTCGAGCTTACTGAATGCATTATCGGGTAAAGACTCCGCGATTGTGACTGATATTGCAGGTACAACCCGTGATGTACTTCGTGAACATATCCATATTGATGGTATGCCACTGCACATTATTGATACCGCAGGCCTGCGTGAAGCCTCGGATGAAGTCGAAAAAATCGGTATTGAACGCGCTTGGGAAGAAATTGCTCAAGCCGATCGCGTTTTATTTATGGTCGATGGCACCACTACCGATGCAACCGACCCGAAAGATATCTGGCCAGATTTCGTTGATCGTCTGCCGAATAACATCGGAATGACCGTGATTCGTAACAAAGCCGATCAAACCGGTGAAGATCTCGGGATTTGCCATGTTAATGATCCAACTCTGATTCGACTATCAGCAAAGACGGGACAAGGCGTTGATGCACTACGTAATCACTTAAAAGATTGCATGGGCTTTGCTGGTGGCAATGAAGGTGGCTTCATGGCACGTCGTCGCCACTTAGATGCCCTAGAACGCGCATCTGAGCATCTAGATATTGGCCAGCAACAGCTCGAAGGCTATATGGCAGGGGAAATCTTGGCAGAAGAACTGCGTATAACGCAGCAACACCTTAACGAGATTACTGGTGAATTCAGTTCCGATGACCTACTCGGCCGTATCTTCACCTCTTTCTGTATTGGTAAATAACCTTTAAAGGCCGGCTCATGCTGGCCTTTTTCTTTAGTAAGGACAGCTTAATGATCCACATTATTACAGGCAGCACCTTAGGTGGTGCAGAGTACGTTGGCGATCACCTTAATGATCTTCTTGAAGAGCAAGGCCACGAGATCACCCTTCATAATCAGCCTGAATTCGATGATATTCCCCAACAAGGTTTTTGGTTGCTGGTGACTTCAACTCATGGTGCGGGTGAATTTCCAGATAATATTAAGCCGTTTATCGACGCATTGACCCAGCAATCTCCAGATTTAAGCCCGGTTCGCTTTGCTGTCGTGGCGCTTGGTGATTCGAGTTACGATACCTTCTGTTTGGCGGGAAAATCAGTCCACAGCCAGATGAAAGAGCTCGGTGCTCAGCCTATTTCTGACTGTTTTACCATCGATGTATTGGAAACTCCGGTACCAGAAGACGCAGCAGAAGCTTGGTTCAACGATCATAGCGACCAGTTTTAACCTCTCTCCTCTCTCAAAAAGCGGCTTATGCCGCTTTTTTTGTCTCTGAACATCGTGATTGTGAATAACTTTTTTCAAAAACATCGAAAATTAGTGATCTATTTTCAATTTCTGCTGTGGATAAGATCATACATATACGGTGATTAACCTATAGTTATCCAAATAACAAGTTTTAGGCTAATTTCCTCCTGTGAATAAGTAGCCATTTTGATCCCAGCTAATCCTCATCCTGATCAAAGTTAGATCACATCATTTGATCCAAAAAAGATCCATGATCTCGTTGATTATTTCCGACTTATCCACAGATACCCTCGATCCTAATAATAGATCTAATAAAAGATCTCCTTAAAGATCTTATCTATATTAATTAAAAACAGCTTTTTCGAAAAATCCCAAAAACGTTTTCTCAGGCTATGAAAACAGGTAGAATATCGCTCCTTTTTATCAATCTAGAAAACGTTTGAATACCTGAGGTCGGTTCATGCTTTATCACGAAAAATTTGACGTCATCGTTGTTGGTGGTGGCCATGCAGGAACGGAAGCCGCACTCGCATCTGCACGTACTGGTCAAAGTACGTTATTACTTACTCATAATATCGATACACTAGGACAAATGTCTTGTAACCCAGCCATTGGCGGGATCGGTAAGGGCCACTTGGTAAAAGAGGTCGATGCAATGGGTGGATTAATGGCGCAAGCTATTGATCATGCAGGTATTCAGTTCAGAACATTGAACGCATCAAAAGGCCCTGCGGTTCGTGCTACTCGTGCACAAGCTGACCGCGCACTGTACAAAGCCTTTGTTCGTAACGTTCTTGAAAACACGCCAAACCTGACTTTGTTCCAACAGTCGGTTGATGACTTGATCGTTGAACAGGATCAAGTGGTAGGTGTGGTAACGCAGATGGGCCTTAAGTTCCGCGCAAGCGCTGTGGTTCTGACTGTGGGCACATTCCTAGGCGGCAAGATCCATATTGGTATGGAAAGTTCTTCAGGTGGCCGTGCTGGTGATCCACCATCGATCGCACTGGCTGACCGTCTTCGTGATCTTCCATTCCGAGTTGATCGCCTGAAAACAGGTACTCCTCCTCGTATCGATGCGCGTAGCGTTGATTTTTCTGAGCTTGAGGTTCAGCACGGTGATAACCCGACGCCTGTTTTCTCGTTCATGGGCAGCCGAGCTCAACAACCTCGTCAAATTCCATGTTACATCACGCATACCAATGAAAATACGCATGACGTAATTCGTGCCAACCTTGATCGCAGCCCTATGTACGCGGGTGTGATTGAAGGCATTGGCCCTCGTTACTGCCCTTCGATTGAAGACAAAGTAATGCGTTTTGCTGACAAGAACAGTCACCAAATTTTTATTGAGCCAGAAGGTCTAACGACTCACGAGCTATACCCGAATGGTATCTCTACCAGTCTGCCGTTTGATGTACAGGTTCAAATTGTTCGTTCGATGAAGGGCTTTGAAAATGCTCATATCGTTCGCCCTGGCTATGCGATTGAGTACGATTTCTTTGATCCTCGCGACCTTAAGCTGACTTACGAAACTAAGTTTATCAAAGGTCTATTCTTTGCGGGTCAAATCAACGGTACCACTGGCTATGAAGAAGCGGCTGCACAAGGCTTGATGGCCGGTCTGAATGCAAGTTTGTTTACTCAAGGCAAAGAAGGCTGGAGTCCACGTCGTGACCAAGCTTACATGGGCGTGCTTATCGACGACCTATCTACCATGGGTACCAAAGAACCTTACCGCATGTTTACGTCTCGCGCGGAATACCGTCTGCTGCTTCGTGAAGACAACGCCGATATCCGCTTGACTGAAAAGTCGCGTGAACTTGGCCTTGTTGATGACGCTCGTTGGGCTCGTTTCAACGAGAAGATGGAAAACATGGAGAAGGAGCGTCAACGTCTGAAAGAGACTTGGATTAATCCAAAATCTGAAGATATTGATCAACTGAACCAAATTCTGAAAACACCAATGTCTCGTGAAGCGAGCGGTGAAGATCTTCTTCGTCGCCCTGAAATGACTTATTCACAGTTAACCGCATTGGATCGTTTTGGTCCTGCACTGGAAGATCAACAAGCGTCTGAGCAAGTTGAGATCCAAGTGAAGTACGATGGTTACATTCAGCGTCAACAAGACGAAATTGAAAAATCACTGCGTCATGAAAACACCAAACTGCCTGCTGATATCGATTACAGCAAGGTAAAAGGACTTTCTAACGAAGTGGTTCTTAAACTAACGACAGCTAAGCCTGACTCAATTGGTATTGCTTCGCGAATTTCAGGTATCACACCTGCAGCAATCTCAATTCTGTTGGTTTACTTGAAAAAACACGGCCTGTTGAAAAAAGGTGAGGAAGCATAATGAGCGCATTACGCGAAAAACTGGATCACCTTATTGGCCAGACTGAACTTGAAGTATCTGAAAAACAACGTGGCCAGTTGGTTGGCTACGTTGAGTTACTGAACAAGTGGAACAAAGCTTATAACCTAACATCAGTTCGTGACCCACAAGAAATGATGGTGAAACATATCTTAGATAGCATCATTGTTAGCACTCACTTACAAGGTAAGCGCTTTATCGATGTGGGTACGGGACCTGGTCTTCCTGGGATTCCGCTCTCAATCATGAATCCAGACTGCGAGTTTTACTTGCTAGACAGCCTAGGTAAGCGTATTCGTTTTATCAAACAGGTGATTCATGAGCTGGGTATCGACAACGTGGTACCGGTTCAAAGTCGCGTTGAAGAATTTCAACCAGAAGAAAAGTTTGATGCAGTGCTCAGTCGTGCATTTGCGTCAATGACAGACATGGTAGAGTGGTGTCACCATTTACCTAAAGAGCAATCCGGTGTATTTTTGGCTCTTAAGGGACAACATCCTAGAGACGAAATCGACCTGTTACCTGAATGGTGTTCAGTGACAGACATTAAAGCTTTGCAAGTGCCAGAGCTTGATGGAGAGCGTCATCTAGTTACTTTATCGCGTCAGGGATAATCAGCGAGGCCATAGTGGGTAGAATCGTAGCAATTGCCAACCAGAAGGGTGGCGTAGGAAAAACAACAACTTGCATTAATTTAGCAGCATCAATGGCGGCAACAAAACGCAAGATATTGGTTGTTGACCTCGATCCTCAAGGTAATGCCACTATGGCGAGCGGTGTCGACAAGTATCAAGTTGAAGCAACAGCTTACGATTTGTTGGTTGAAGACACCCCATTTGATGAGGTGGTTTGCCGGAGTACATCTGGCAATTATGACCTCATCGCCGCGAACGGTGATGTTACTGCGGCAGAAATCAAGCTGATGGAAGTGTTTGCTCGTGAAGTTCGTTTAAAAAATGCACTCGAACCCATTCGTAATAACTATGATTTCATCTTTATTGATTGTCCGCCCTCATTAAACCTTCTTACAATCAACGCGATGGCTGCGGCCGACTCCGTATTGGTTCCTATGCAATGTGAATACTTTGCTTTGGAAGGTTTGACTGCGTTGATGGATACCATCAGTAAACTCGCTGCGGTAGTAAACGAGAATCTTAAGATCGAAGGTCTTCTACGTACTATGTACGATCCTCGTAACCGCTTATCGAACGAAGTATCTGATCAACTCAAAAAACATTTTGGTAGCAAAGTCTACCGAACTGTTATCCCTAGAAATGTGCGTCTGGCAGAAGCGCCTAGTCATGGCAAGCCAGCAATGTACTACGACAAATATTCCGCAGGAGCGAAGGCATATCTTGCTCTTGCAGGCGAAATGTTGCGTCGTGAAGAAGTCCCAGTATAGGTCTAACCAAAGGAATTCGCTCAATGTCTAAGCGCGGTTTAGGAAAGGGGCTAGATGCATTGCTTGCAACTAGCTCTCTGGCTCGTGAAAAACAACAAGTAGCTTCTCATAGTCAAGCGTTATCGGCTGATGGTGAGCTCATCGAACTTGCTGTCGGTTGCTTAAAGCCAGGTGTATATCAACCGCGTAAGGATATTGCGCCGGAAGCGCTAGAAGAGTTAGCGGCATCTATACAATCTCAAGGCATTATCCAACCGATCGTTGTACGCCCTTTAGCGCACGACCAATTTGAGATTATTGCTGGTGAACGTCGTTGGAGAGCGGCTCGTCAAGCTGGTCTTAAACAAGTTCCATGCTTGATCAAGAGAGTAGAAGACAAGGCCGCGATTGCGATGGCATTGATCGAGAACATTCAACGTGAAGATCTGAATGTTATCGAAGAATCACAAGCGCTAGAGCGCTTGCAGAACGAGTTTTCACTGACACATCAGCAGGTCGCCGATGTGATTGGTAAATCCAGAGCTACCGTTAGTAACTTATTACGTCTAAATCAGCTCGAAAATGAAGTAAAAGGTTTAGTTTCCAGTAAACAACTAGAAATGGGGCATGCTAGAGCACTGCTTGCGCTTGAAGGTGTTACCCAGGTTGAGGCAGCGAATACTGCAGCAACCAAAAAAATGACCGTGCGTCAAACTGAGCAACTTGTCAAAAAGTGCTTAAAACCAGACGTTGAAGCGGAATCGAAGCCCGAAGACACTGAGGCCATCGAACTTTCACGAAGACTCACGGAAAAATTGCAAGCAAACGTTTCAGTTACTCGTTCTGTTAGCGGTAAGTCAAAAGTGACAATTACTCTTGATGAGCCTCACAAATTAGAGCAACTTATTGCTAAACTAGAGTACTAAATGAGATAATTGATTTAGGTCAATTATGTAATAAACAAGTAATTTCTTACAAAAGTTGTCGGTTTGTATACAGAAATGTAAATGATTGCTGCATTCTTATTGCAATCAATTTGGCTGAACGTATAATTTTCGCCAATTTCTCAGCACGCTTTTAAGCGAGTGGTAAAGTGGGCTTAAAGAGGAACGAATACATGGTAGCGGCGTTAGCAAGACCAGGACGAGTGCTTGCAAAGCAAATGTTATTGATCGAGCTTAGCGCGGTTATATTAGTGGCGATAGGGTTAGGTTTAGCTGTTAATCCTGATTGGGGTTTTGCTGCATTGGTTGGTGGCGGTATTTTTGTCATCGCGAATGTGGTTTTTTGTGTGTGTGCTTTCCTATTTTGTGGAGCTCGCGCAACTAAGTTAGTTGCGGCGTCGTTCTATGCAGGTGAAGCACTAAAGATCCTTATCACAGTTCTACTATTCTCTATTGTCTACATGTATATGCAGGTGGAATTAATTCCCCTCAAACTGACCTATTTACTGGTTCTAGGTATTAATATCTTTGCGCCAGTGCTTTTCATTAACAATAAAAAATAGGATGAGTTATGGCTGCGCCAACAGCATCCGGATACATTGAACACCATTTACAAAACCTTTCTTTAGCTAAGTTTGGTCTTGTAGAGGAGACAAGTTTCTGGAACGTACATATAGACAGTCTGTTTTTTTCGGTGTTGACAGGGATGTTATTCCTTTGGGTTTTTCGCTCAGTCGCTAAGAAAGCAACAGTAGGTGTACCTGGTAAGCTTCAGTGTTTTGTTGAAATGGTAGTGGAATTCGTTGGCGACAACGTTAAAGAAACTTTCCATGGTCGCAACCCTCTGATTGCCCCACTAGCACTGACTATATTCTGCTGGATTATCATTATGAACTTGATGGACTTAGTGCCTATCGATTTCTTACCATATCCTGCAGAGCATTGGCTAGGTATCCCTTACTTGAAAGTGGTTCCTACAGCTGATGTAAATATAACCATGGCAATGGCTTTGGGTGTTTTTGCTCTGATGATCTACTACAGCATCAAAGTGAAAGGCCTAGGCGGATTTGCTAAAGAATTGGCACTGCATCCATTTAATCACCCAATCATGATCCCATTTAACTTGGTACTTGAGGTAATTTCGTTATTAGCGAAGCCACTATCTCTAGGTATGCGTTTATTTGGTAATATGTTTGCGGGTGAGGTGGTGTTTATTCTTATCGCGGCAATGCTACCGTGGTACTTACAATGGGTAGGTGCACTACCTTGGGCTATCTTCCATATCTTAGTTATATTGATTCAAGCGTTTGTTTTCATGATGTTGACAATCGTTTACTTATCAATGGCTCATGAAGATAGTGATCACTAAAAAATTTTTAAGCTTTATTCTAACTATTAATGTTAATCGGAGAACGTAAATGGAAACTGTACTAAGTTTTTCAGCAATCGCTGTTGCTATTATTGTTGGTCTTTGTGCCGTAGGTACTGCAATTGGTTTTGCTATTCTTGGTGGTAAATTCCTAGAAGGCGCTGCGCGTCAACCTGAAATGGCTCCAATGCTACAAGTTAAGATGTTCATCATCGCTGGTCTACTGGATGCTGTTCCAATGATCGGTATCGTAATCGCACTACTATTCACGTTTGCTAACCCATTTGTTGGTCAACTAGCAGGCTAATTAACTCTTTAATAGTTAATTAAATTTTTGTAGTTGATTCTTAACGAGGGGTAGCTGTTGTGAATATGAACGCAACTCTGCTAGGTCAAGCAATTGCTTTTTCACTGTTTGTTTGGTTCTGCATGAAATATGTATGGCCACCAATCATGCAAGCAATTGAAGAACGTCAGAAAAAAATTGCTGACGGTCTTGTAGCCGCTGAACGCGCTGCTAAAGACTTGAACCTGGCACAAGCCAACGCTTCTGAGCAAATGAAAGAAGCAAAGCGCACTGCAACTGAGGTTATTGATCAGGCAAACAAACGTAAAGCTCAAATTATTGATGAAGCACGCGAAGAAGCTCAGGCAGAACGCCAGAAAATCTTAGCGCAAGCTGAAGCAGAAATTGAAGCAGAGCGTACACGTGCCCGTGATGACCTGCGCAAACAAGTCGCAACTCTGGCTATAGCTGGTGCTGAGAAAATCCTTGAGCGTACAATCGATAAAGATGTACACGATGATCTTCTTAACAACATTACTGCAAAACTTTAAAGCAAGGGGCTGTATATGTCTGATTTGACTACAATCGCACGCCCCTATGCTAAAGCAGCGTTTGACTTTGCGGTAGATAAAGGTGAGCTAGACCAATGGGGTCAAATGCTTACTTTTGCTGCCGAAGTGGCACAAAATGATGATGTTCACAATTTATTAAGCGGCTCTATGACTGCTGAAAAATTAGCTGAAGTATTCATTGTAATTTGTGGCGAACAATTTGATGAATTCGGCCAGAACTTAATTAAAGTGATGGCAGAGAATGGCCGCTTAATGGCTTTTCCTGATGTTTGTAAAGAGTTCTTTATACTCAAAAAAGAGTATGAGAAAGAGATCGACGTTGAAGTTACTTCAGCTGTTGAACTTTCTGAAGAACAACGCACAAGCATTATCAGCAAATTGGAACTGCGCCTTGCGCGCAAAGTTCAGCTGAATTGCAGTATAGATGAGACTCTACTTAGTGGAGTTATTATTCGAGCCGGAGACCTAGTCATCGATAACTCAGCGCGCAGTCGTTTAGACCGCCTGAGCGATGCATTGCAGTCTTAATGGGGATTGGAGCATGCAACTTAATTCCACTGAAATTAGCGATCTAATTAAACAACGTATTGAATCTTTCGACGTTGTTAGTGAAGCTCGCAATGAAGGTACTATCGTTTCTGTAAGCGATGGCATCCTTAGCATCCACGGCCTAGCGGACGTGATGCAAGGTGAAATGATCGAACTACCGGGTGGCCGTTACGCTCTAGCACTGAACTTGAACCGTGATTCGGTTGGTGCTGTTGTAATGGGCCCGTATGCTGACCTACAGGAAGGCATGAAAGTTACAGGTACTGGTCGTATTCTAGAAGTACCAGTAGGTCCTGAAATGCTTGGTCGTGTTGTAAACACGCTAGGTGAGCCAATTGATGGTAAAGGTCCAATCGAAGCTAAATTGACTTCGCCTGTAGAAATTATCGCACCAGGTGTAATCGACCGTAAATCGGTAGATCAACCTGTTCAAACTGGTTACAAGTCTGTTGACTCAATGATCCCTATCGGTCGTGGTCAACGTGAACTAGTAATCGGTGACCGTCAGACTGGTAAAACAGCAATGGCGATCGATGCGATTATTAACCAAAAAGATTCTGGTATTTTCTCTATCTACGTAGCTATCGGCCAAAAAGCGTCGACTATTGCTAACGTAGTTCGCAAACTAGAAGAGCACGGCGCACTAGCAAACACTGTTGTTGTTGTTGCATCGGCTTCTGAATCTGCAGCGCTGCAATACCTTGCACCGTATGCTGGTTGTGCGATGGGCGAATACTTCCGTGATCGCGGTGAAGATGCACTGATTGTTTATGATGACCTATCTAAGCAAGCTGTAGCTTACCGTCAAATCTCGCTACTACTTAAGCGTCCACCAGGTCGTGAAGCGTTCCCAGGTGATGTTTTCTACCTTCACTCTCGTCTACTAGAGCGTGCTGCTCGTGTAAGCGAACACTACGTAGAAGAATTCACTAAAGGCGAAGTGAAAGGCAAGACGGGTTCTTTAACTGCTCTTCCTATCATCGAAACGCAAGCTGGTGACGTATCTGCATTCGTACCGACGAACGTAATCTCGATTACCGATGGTCAGATCTTCCTACAAACTGAGCTATTCAACGCGGGCGTACGTCCAGCTGTTGACCCTGGTATCTCAGTTTCTCGTGTAGGTGGTTCGGCGCAGACTAAAATCATCAAGAAGCTATCTGGCGGTATCCGTACTGCTCTAGCTCAATACCGTGAACTTGCAGCATTTGCTCAGTTCTCTTCGGATCTTGATGAAGCGACTAAGAAGCAGCTAGACCACGGTCAAAAAGTTACAGAACTGATGAAGCAGAAGCAATACGCTCCTATGTCTGTATTTGACCAAGCTCTAGTAATCTTCGCTGCAGAGCGTGGATACCTTCAAGACGTTGAACTTTCTAAAGTTCTAGACTTTGAAGCTGCTTTACTGTCGTTTGCTCGTGGTCAATATGCCGATCTAGCAACACAGATCGACACAACGGGTGCTTTCAATAAAGAAATCGAAGCTGAGCTGAAGAAGCTTGTTGACGATTTCAAGGCAACCCAGACCTGGTAATTGGTAGGTGGTCTTAGGGCCACCTCATACCATTAACGGAGAGTAACGATGGCCGGCGCAAAAGAGATACGTAATAAAATCGGTAGTGTTAAAAGCACACAGAAGATTACGAAAGCAATGGAAATGGTAGCAGCTTCAAAAATGCGTCGTTCTCAAGACGCAATGGAAGCTACTCGTCCATATGCAGAAACAATGCGTAAAGTGATCGGTCATTTGGCTAATGGTAGCCTCGAGTATAAGCATCCTTATCTTGAGGAACGTGAAGCCAAACGTGTTGGTTACATCATCGTTTCTACAGACCGTGGTCTTTGTGGTGGTTTGAACATTAACTTGTTCAAAAAAGCCATGAACGACATGAAAGATTGGTCTGAGAAAGGTGCTGACGTTGAACTTGCAATTGTAGGTTCAAAAGCGACAGCATTTTTCAACAACAGCGGCGCGAAAGTAGCAGCTCAAGTTTCTGGTCTGGGCGATCGCCCAAGCCTTGAAGACTTGATTGGCTCTGTAAGCGTTATGCTGAAGAAATATGATGAAGGCGAATTGGATCGCCTGTTCGTAGTGTTCAACAAGTTTGAAAACACTATGGTACAAGAACCAACGATCGATCAATTACTTCCTTTGCCTAAATCAGACAGCGAAGACATGAAACGCGATCATGCTTGGGACTACATTTATGAGCCTGAGCCAAAACCACTACTAGATGCACTACTGGTTCGCTACGTCGAATCTCAAGTATATCAAGGTGTGGTCGAGAACCTTGCTTGTGAGCAAGCGGCTCGAATGATTGCTATGAAATCAGCAACAGATAACGCTGGTGACATTATTGATGACTTAGAACTTGTGTACAACAAAGCGCGTCAAGCGGCAATTACACAAGAACTTTCTGAGATCGTTTCAGGCGCAGCTGCGGTTTAAGCTTAGGTAAAACTAAATAGTTAGAGGATTAACGATGGCTACAGGTAAGATCGTACAGATCATCGGTGCGGTAGTCGACGTAGAGTTCCCACAGGGTGAAGTACCTCGTGTATACGACGCTCTGAATGTTAATGAAGTACAAGAACGTCTAGTTCTTGAAGTTCAGCAACAACTTGGCGGTGGCGTAGTTCGCGCAATCGTAATGGGTAGCTCTGATGGTTTACGTCGTGGTTTGACAGTTGAAAATACTGGCGCTCCAATCTCAGTACCAGTAGGTACTAAGACATTGGGTCGTATCATGAATGTCCTAGGTGACGCGATTGATGAGTGTGGCGAGATTGGTGCTGAAGAGCATTACGCCATTCACCGTGAAGCTCCAAGCTACGAAGAGCAGTCTAACGAGACAGCTCTTCTAGAAACTGGTGTTAAAGTAATCGACTTGATTTGTCCATTCGCTAAGGGTGGTAAAATCGGTCTATTCGGTGGTGCTGGTGTAGGTAAGACCGTTAACATGATGGAACTTATCAACAACATCGCACTTCAACACTCAGGCCTATCTGTATTTGCAGGTGTAGGTGAGCGTACTCGTGAAGGTAACGATTTCTACTTTGAGATGCAGGAAGCAGGTGTTGTAAACATCGAAAAACCTGAAGAATCAAAAGTAGCGATGGTTTACGGTCAGATGAACGAGCCACCAGGTAACCGTCTACGTGTTGCCCTGACTGGCCTAACAATGGCAGAGCGCTTCCGTGACGAAGGTCGTGACGTTCTACTGTTCGTTGATAACATCTACCGTTACACACTAGCAGGTACTGAAGTATCAGCACTTCTAGGTCGTATGCCTTCTGCGGTAGGTTACCAACCTACACTGGCTGAAGAAATGGGTGTTCTACAAGAGCGTATCACGTCAACTAAAGCTGGTTCTATCACGTCTGTACAGGCGGTATACGTACCTGCGGATGACTTGACTGACCCGTCTCCAGCAACAACGTTCGCTCACTTGGATGCAACGGTTGTACTTAACCGTAACATCGCATCTATGGGTCTATACCCTGCGATCGACCCGCTAGATTCTACTTCACGTCAACTGGATCCATTGGTAGTTGGACAAGAGCACTACGACATCGCTCGTGGCGTTCAATCTACTCTTCAGCGCTATAAAGAGCTGAAAGATATCATTGCTATCCTAGGTATGGACGAGCTATCTGAAGAAGATAAGCAAGTTGTATCTCGTGCTCGTAAGATTGAGAAGTTCCTAACTCAGCCTTACCACGTAGCGGAAGTATTTACAGGTGACCCAGGCATTTACGTACCTCTTAAAGAGACTCTACGTGGCTTCCAAGGTCTTCTATCTGGTGAATACGATGACATTCCAGAGCAAGCGTTCATGTACTGTGGTGCAATTGACGAAGCTATCGAGAATGCTAAGAAGCTATAAGGCTAACTAGGAGGCGATATGGCAGCAATAACCTTTCACCTAGACGTTGTAAGTGCAGAGAAACAAATTTTCTCAGGCCTTGTTGAGACGTTTCAGGTGACCGGTAGTGAGGGTGAACTTGGTATTTTCCATGGTCACTGTCCACTGCTGACCGCTATCAAGCCTGGCATGGTGCGTATTGTTAAGCAGCACGGCCACGAAGAAATAATTTATGTTTCTGGTGGTATGGTAGAAGTTCAGCCTGGTACAGCAACTGTACTGGCTGATACAGCTATCCGTGGTGAAGAGCTAGACGCAGCAAAGGCGGAAGAAGCTAAGCGCAAGGCTGTGGAGAATATCCAAAATCAGCATGGCGACATAGACTTCGCACAAGCGGCCGGTGAACTGGCTAAAGCCATTGCTCAGTTACGAGTTATCGAACTGACAAAACAGCGTCGTTAATCTTTTTAAGATTACAGACTCTGAGATAAAGGCGACCTAAGGGTCGCCTTTTTGCATTTTTAGATTCTCAAAAATGCTTCTTTTACGTATCACTACCGGTTAAATGGTTATTGCGATTTAATTTTTTGCCCAAAAACGGTTACAATATCGGCTTAATAAAAATAACGTTGGATAGGTTTACAATGAAGTTTAGCGCGGTAATTCTCGCGGCGGGCAAAGGCACTCGCATGTATTCAAACACACCAAAGGTTCTGCACACACTTGCGGGTAAGCCAATGGTGAAACATGTTATCGATACATGTAATGGTCTAGGCGCTCAAAACATCAACCTGGTTTACGGCCACGGTGGTGATCAGATGAAGGCTACCTTAGCTGAAGAATCTGTAAACTGGGCACTGCAAGCTGAACAGCTCGGCACAGGTCACGCTGTGGATCAAGCATCTGCACATTTCGCTGATGATGAAAAAGTATTGGTGCTCTACGGTGATGTTCCACTAATCTCACCTGAAACCATTGAAAACCTATTAGACGCTCAACCAAACGGTGGCATCGCGCTACTTACTGTCGTGTTAGACAACCCGATGGGCTACGGACGTATTATTCGTCGTAATGGCCCTGTTGTGGCTATCGTTGAACAGAAAGATGCAACGGATGAGCAGAAGCTTATCAAAGAGATCAATACCGGCGTTATGGTGGCGACTGGTGGCGATCTGAAGCGCTGGTTGTCAGGTCTAAGCAACGACAACGCACAGGGTGAATATTACCTGACTGACGTTATCGCTGCGGCTCACGACGAAGGTCGTGCAGTTGAAGCGGTACACCCAGTAAGCCCAATTGAAGTGGAAGGCGTTAACGATCGTTCGCAACTGGCTCGCCTAGAGCGCGCTTACCAAGCTACGCAAGCCGATAAGCTATTGAAGCAAGGCGTGATGCTACGCGACCCTAGCCGCTTTGATCTACGCGGTGATCTGCAGTGCGGTATGGATGTCGAGATCGATACTAACGTTATCATTGAAGGCAGTGTCAGCATTGGTGATAATGTGGTTATTGGTACGGGATGTGTACTGAAAGACTGTGAGATTGACGACAACACCATCGTTCGTCCATACAGCGTTATTGAAGGGGCAACGGTGGGGGAAGACTGTACCGTTGGTCCATTCACTCGCCTACGCCCTGGTGCAGACATGCGTAACGATTCGCACGTTGGTAACTTTGTTGAAGTGAAGAACACTCGCCTTGGTGAAGGTTCTAAAGCGAATCACCTAACGTACTTGGGCGATGCTGAAATTGGTCAGCGTGTAAACGTAGGGGCGGGTGCAATTACTTGTAATTATGATGGTGCGAATAAGTTTAAGACCATCATTGGCGACGACGTATTCGTTGGTTCAGACAGCCAATTAATCGCGCCTGTTACGATTGGTAATGGTGCTACCGTTGGAGCTGGCTCTACAGTGACGCGTGATGTGTTGGAAAATGAGCTGGTTATCAGCCGAGCTAAAGAGCGCAAGATCGCTGATTGGAAACGTCCGACTAAGAAGTAACCTTTCCGCCTCCAGCACTTAAAATTGGATTCCAATCAAAGCCAGTAACGTCAGTTGCTGGCTTTTTTGTCAGAATTTACTGACAGTGAAATAATAGATTTGCCAATTGTATTTTGTTGGAGGCTTGTTAGTATTCAGGTTACGGTTCGGTAAGGTTGGGTTAATACATCGTGATATTGGTTGAAAAGAAATGGCAAACATTGCCGATCATTATTTTGTCTTTTTCAATGTTAATAGGTCTCTATGGCTTTTATGTCACCTTGGAAAAGTTAGTGGTGGAGAATGAGCGCGATCATCTTGTCTCTTTGATGTCCGATGTTATCTATGAAATTCGTGAAGACAGTGAGTTATTTACGGCTGGCGTGGATGTTGATCACTACATTGGAGGGTTAACCCAAGCCAATACTCGCCTTCGAATTCAAGTGATCAATACCGATGGGGTAGTGATAGGGGATACGGACTTATCTGAGCATGCATTGGCGAGAGTGGAAAACCACGCTAACCGCCCCGAATTCCAACAAGCGCTTCAACAAGGTATTGGCAGTGATGTCCGTTTTAGTACCGTGACCTCCATCGACCGAATCTATTATTCAATGAAAGAGAGCGTTAACGGACAAGATTTCGTTGTCGTGATCTCCTCGCCAATGCATCAATTGAAACAGATGAACTTCCAATTAATGGGAATACTGGTGGGCATGGTCGTGCTGAGTTTAAGCTTCTTGATTGGCACCTCTTACGTGAGCAATCGCCAAATCGTTCAGCGAGTGGAAGAGGAGCAAAAGAAGCAAGATGAACGGATTCGCCAAAGAACCCATGAAATTGAGCTGATGCATCGCCTTGCGACTATGCTGGCCGCGTGCAGCAACATGGTTGAGGCGCAGCAGATCGTTTCAGATATCTTGCCGCGTATTCTTGGTCAGGTGAATGGCAGTGTTTCTTTGATGCGTGCATCTCGTAACCAGTTGATCACTCAGCTTGATTGGGGAGAAACATGGCCAGGCAGTGTCAGCTTTGCTCCGGAAGAGTGCTGGTCGCTGCGCAAAGGGCGTGCTCATCTATCGAATAACGATTTTCATTCTCTTACTTGTGGTCACATGCATGAAATGGACAACAATCAAACCTTGTGTATTCCGCTGACGGCGCACGGCAATACCATTGGCATTATGCACCTCTATTTTGGTCAAGGTGATATCAAGATTGATCCGATTATCGAACAGTTGGCTTTTAGTGTTTCTGAACACTTGGGGCTCGCTTTAGCCAACCTCAGCTTGCAAGAGAAACTGCGTTCTCAAGCATTGAGCGATCCGCTGACTGGCTTATTCAACCGTCGTTTCTTCGAACAAAAACTGGAAGAGCACTCAATGAATTCGCCCACCAGCGAGCAGCCATTATCGCTATTGATGCTCGATTTGGATCACTTCAAACGCTTCAATGACAACTTTGGTCATGATGCAGGTGACTTCGTATTGAAAGAGATCAGCGCACTGCTCAAACAGAGTGTTAGCGAAGACGAGATTGCTTGCCGACTCGGTGGTGAGGAGTTAGCGGTACTGCTTCCACATTATTCAATGCAAGAAGCGACGGAGTTTGGTCAAACCTTATGTGATACGGTGCGTTCAATGCACCTTGAGCATAAAGGTCTGTCATTAGGTCAGTTGGGTGTTTCGATAGGTGTCGCCACTTATCCTAAGCCAGCGTCTGATACCGAGTCTCTGGTTAAGATGGCCGATAATGCTTTGTACATGGCGAAAGATATGGGCCGCAGCCGAGTGGTTAACTATGATGAATATAGCCGCCATAAAGCGCCAGCGTTAGAAGTAGTCGATGGTGAAGTTGCTGCAAAATAAGTAGAAGTAAAATTTAGATATAAAAAAAGAGCGAGTAATCTCGCTCTTTTTTGTTTTCGTTAACTTAGAAACTAGTCTTGTTTCTCGTCAGCGACTACTCGAGAGTTGTCAGGTGTCGCGAAGTGTTCAGAAAGCTCTTTGTTCGAAACAATATAGCCAACCCACAACGCACCCAAACAGATCACAACGGCAATACCCGTCGCGCTTAGTGCTTGGCTAGCCATTGCCGCGACCAATGCACTTGATAGGCCACTGATACTGATTTGCAGGCTGTTTTGTAGGCCAGCAGCTGTTGCTGGGCTTTGTTTAGCGCTTGATAGGGCACGGTTTACTACGATTGGGTAAAGAGCACCGTTTGCGACAGCAATCAAACAGAAAGGTGCTAGTAGAGGCCAGATTGACGTCAGTTCCCACTGTGATGCGATAAAGATAAGCATCGCCGCTACACTGAACAAACCGATAAGATTTCTTAGTACAACACCATCGCCATATTTCTTCACCGCTTGCTTACCGAAGTAACCACCCGCCATGAACGCGATTGTCTGTGGGATGAAGCTCAAACCGATGTCTTTTGCTTCATAACCTAGCTGAGCCATGATCTCTGGCATACCCGTTAGGTAAGCGAAGAACGCGGCAGATGCTGATGCAAACATTAAAACATTACCCATGTAAGGCTTTGATTTAAGCAACATCTTGATGTCTGTCTTAATCGATGTCTGTTTTACTTCAGGCGCTTCTTTTGGTTGAGCCATTGTTGTCGCCACTAGCAGTGCACCCATCAAGGTCAACGTGATGAAGATACTGTGCCAGCCAAAGCTATCCGCCAGTAACACACCTAGCTGAGGTGCTAATGCAGGAGATAGCGCAACCAAAGGCATGATGGTTGCAAAAATTTGTTGGCTACTGCTTTGTGAGTAACGCTTGATAACCATTGCTTGCCAGATTACCGCAGGAGCACATACGCCGATCGCTTGAATGAAGCGCAGTGTCAGTAGATGCCATACCTCGGTGCTGAATGCTAAGCCGAATGAAGCTGCAGTAAAGATAACAAGACCAACCGCCAGCGTATTACGGTGACCATACTTGTCACTCGCCAGACCCCAAAGAAGCTGACCCATTGCCATACCGCCAAGGAATACCGTTAAAGACAGGGCAATCTGCTCCGGGCCGGTTGCGAAATCAACTTCCATTGCCTTAAATGCAGGAAGGTACATATCGGTCGCAATAAAGCCAAGCATTGAAAGAACTGCAAGGTAGACCAATTGAAATTTAGAAATATTCATAAGATGCCATTAAGCTAAAGGTAATGATGTTTTTATCATCAAAAAAATTGTTTGATATACAGAAGTGAAAGCCCCTGTTTATTTATGCTGACATTCTATTTTTCAGACCTGATAAAATAAAACGCTAAAATATGTGGTTATCAATCAAAAAATTTGAAGGCTTATGTTCTCTAAATCCTCTTTAGAAATGCTCGATACGGTAGCGCGCTTGGGCAGTTTTACCGCGGCGGCTGAGCAGTTGCACAAAGTGCCCTCGGCGATCAGTTATGGTGTCAGACAGGTCGAACAAGAACTGGATGTGCTGCTTTTCAGGCGTTTACCGAGAAAGGTTGAGCTCACTCCGGCAGGTGAACTGTTCATTGAAGAGGCGCGTGCACTACTGAGGCAAATGGAAGAGGTCAGTGCCCAGACTCGTCGAGCAGCTCGAGGTTGGAAGAAAACCTTGCGTCTGACGCTCGATAATGTGGTGAAGCTCGACAAGATGAAGCCGATGATTGAAGAGTTCTATCAAACCTTTGAGTTTGCCGAACTTCAGATCAACATGGAGGTATTCAACGGCTCATGGGAAGCGATTGCACAGGGCAGGGCGGATATCGTGATTGGCGCCACCTCAGCTGTGCCAGTTGGTGGCGATTTTGAAGTCAAAGACATGGGGCAATTAGATTGGGCATTTGTAATGTCGCCAAGTCACCCATGTGTACGAGAGCAAAACCTTAATGAAGCCTTTGTTAGCCAGTATCCCGCGATCTGTTTGGATGATACCTCTAGCGTACTGCCAAAGCGTCACACTGGCCATTATGCGAGTCAGAGACGTCTTCTATTACCTAATTGGTACAGTGCGATAGAGTGCCTCAAGAATGGAGTTGGGGTGGGTTATATGCCGAGGCACATTGCCGCGCCAATTATCGAGCAAGGCTTGCTGGTGGAAAAAATACTGCCTGAACCGAGCCCGCAGAGTCATTGTTGTTTGGTCTGGCGAAAAGACGATAACCATAAACTGATCGAATGGATGGTGAAGTACCTAGGATCGAGTGAGCAACTTCACCAAGATTGGTTGGATCATCGCAAGGCGATCTAATGATCTGTTTACAAGAAGATCCTTTTCAAGCTTGAGCTGAATCAGCACCAATAAAAAGAGCGAGTAAATACTCGCTCTTTTTTGATTCGGTCGTTAACTCTTATGACAAGAAGAACTTGTAGGAAGGGTTATCGGTTTCATCTTTACACTGATAGCCAAGCTCTCGTAGATGTGTTGAGAACTGAGCTAAATCATCATCATCCAGTTCGAATCCACACAATACACGGCCGTAATCAGCGCCGTGGTTACGGTAGTTGAACAGGCTGATATTCCAATGGGTACCTAAGGTATCAAGGAACTTAATCAATGCTCCTGGGTATTCAGGAAACTCGAAGCTGTATAGGCGCTCTTTCAATGGTTTTGATGGTTTGCCACCAATCATGTAACGAATGTGCAGTTTTGCCATCTCATCATCAGAGAGATCGACAACCGGGTAGCCGCCCTCACGTAAGTCATTGATGATGTGTTCGAGTTCTTCTTGACCACCTTGTAGGCGTACACCAACGAAGATATTCGCTAGGCTTTCGTCGTTGTGGCGGTAGTTAAACTCAGTTACCGCTCGACCACCAATAATATTACAGAACTCTAGGAATGCTCCTTGTCGCTCTGGAATCGTAACCGCAAGTAGACCTTCTCGCTTCTCACCTAGTTCACAACGTTCAGAGACATAACGCAGACCATGGAAGTTGGTATTAGCACCAGAAAGTACAGTTGCCAGTTGTTTGCCTTGCAGTTGGTTCTGCTCTGCAAACTTCTTTAAACCAGCCAGAGCAAGCGCACCAGAAGGCTCGGCAATCGCACGAGTGTCTTCAAAGATGTCTTTGACCGCAGAGCAGATCTCATCGCTAGACACGGCAATGTGACCATCGATGTACTGCTGACACAGACGGAATGTCTCTTCACCAATGCGCTTAACCGCAACGCCATCGGCAAACATGCTGACTTGATCCAGTACTACTGGCTCACCGGCATCCAGTGCTGCTTTCAAGCAAGATGAATCTTCAGGTTCAACCGCGATGACTTTTATTTCCGGCATCAATTGCTTAACTAGCACGGCAACACCCGCAGCCAAACCACCACCACCAACCGGCACAAAGATGTAATCCATGTGACCATTTTGCTGAAGCATTTCCATACCCATGGTGCCCTGTCCGGCGATCACCAATGGGTGATCGAATGGAGGCACAAAGGTGTAGCCATGTTCAGCGGAAAGGCGTTCTGCTTCAGCTTTAGCTTCATCAAAGTTGCTGCCGTGTAGAACTACGTTACCGCCAAAGCCACGTACCGCATCAACCTTGATGTCTGGTGTGGTTTTTGGCATCACAATCGTGGTTTGAATACCAAGCTTAGAACCGGACAGCGCCATACCTTGAGCATGGTTACCTGCCGATGCTGCAATCACACCTGCGGCTTTCTGTTGCTCTGAAAGGCTTGATACCATGTTGTAGGCACCACGTAGCTTGAACGAGTGGACCGGCTGACGGTCTTCACGCTTTAGCTGAACCTGATTACCAATGCGAGCACTTAAGCGAGGCATCTCTTGCAGAGGTGTCACGATTGCGGCTTCGTAAACTGGCGCTCTCAGGATCTGACGCAGATAATCTGCGCCAGTTTGTTTTTGGGGACTGACCGTGTCATCACTCATAGACTAGCCCTCTAGCTTAGACTTATCACGCACGGCGCCTTTGTCGGCACTGGTCGCCATGCTTGCGTAAGCTTTCAGTGCGAAAGACACTTCACGCTGACGGTTTTCTGGTTTCCAGCCTAGTGCGTCTTGCTTAACACGACGCGCTTCTAGTTCAGCTTCAGGCACATCAAGTGTGATCGAACGGCTAGGGATGTCGATAGTGATGATATCGCCAGTGTTTACTAGACCAATCACACCGCCACTTGCTGCTTCTGGAGAAGCGTGACCGATAGACAGACCCGATGTACCACCCGAGAAACGACCATCTGTTAATAGAGCACAAGACTTGCCTAGACCCATAGATTTTAGGTAAGTGGTTGGGTAAAGCATTTCTTGCATGCCCGGACCACCTTTAGGACCTTCGTAACGAATAACAACCACTTCGCCCGCTTTCACTTTGCCACCTAAGATGCCATCAACAGCACTATCTTGGCTTTCAAATACGATAGCAGGACCTTGGAATTTCAGGTTCTCTTCATCAACACCTGCTGTCTTAACGATACAACCGTCAACGGCGATGTTGCCTGAAAGTACGGCTAGGCCACCTTCTTGGCTGAATGCATTCTCTTTAGTACGGATACAACCTTCTTTACGGTCGTCATCAAGACGATCCCAACGGCAATCTTGTGAGAAGGCTTTGGTGGTACGAATACCTGCTGGGCCCGCGCGGAAGAACTTAAGTACCGCTTCGTCTTCTGTCTGCATGATGTCGTATTGAGCTAGCTGCTCTTGCATGCTTAGGCCAAGTACAGTGCGAGTTTGGTTGTTCAGTAGGCCTGCGCGGTCTAGTTCACCTAGGATAGCCATAACACCACCAGCGCGGTGAACGTCTTCCATGTGGTATTTAGGTGTTGAAGGCGCAACCTTACATAGGTGTGGAACGCGGCGAGACATCTCGTCGATATCACCCATATCAAAGTCGACTTCACCTTCTTGAGCTGCTGCCAATAGGTGAAGAACGGTGTTACTCGAGCCACCCATTGCGATATCTAGAGCCATTGCATTTTCAAAGGCTGCGCGGTTCGCGATGTTACGAGGCAGTGCTGATGCGTCATCTTGCTCGTAGTAACGCTTAGTCAGGTCAACGATACGCTTACCAGCATTGATGAATAGCTCTTCACGGTCTGCGTGGGTTGCTAGCATAGAACCGTTACCTGGCTGAGATAGACCAAGCGCTTCTGTTAGACAGTTCATTGAGTTCGCTGTGAACATACCTGAACATGAACCACATGTCGGACATGCAGAACGCTCTACTTGCTCACTTTGCTCATCAGAAATGGTTGGATCGGCACCTTGGATCATTGCGTCAACAAGGTCTAGCTTGATGATTTGATCGGAAAGCTTAGTTTTACCCGCTTCCATTGGGCCGCCTGATACAAAGATCACTGGGATGTTAAGGCGCATTGCTGCCATCATCATTCCCGGAGTGATTTTGTCACAGTTAGAGATACATACCATCGCATCCGCACAGTGAGCATTCACCATGTACTCTACTGAGTCTGCGATAAGCTCACGTGATGGCAGTGAGTACAGCATGCCACCGTGACCCATTGCGATACCATCATCAACTGCGATGGTGTTGAATTCTTTAGCGATACCGCCCGCTTTCTCGATTTCACCTGCTACCAATTGACCCATATCTTTAAGGTGAACGTGGCCTGGTACGAATTGAGTGAAAGAGTTTACAACTGCGATGATTGGCTTACCGAAGTCATCATCTTTAACGCCAGTTGCACGCCATAAAGCGCGCGCACCAGCCATGTTGCGTCCGTGGGTAGTCGTTGCTGAACGATAGATTGGCATTGCTTAAATCCTTATAAAATATTTGGCTGTTGCTTACTTAGTTGTTTGCGTTTGGTTTTCTGAAGTTTGGTTTGCTGGGTAAACGTAGTCTAACCAGCCCCACTTATCTTCAGTGGTTCCATTGAATAGACCAAAGTAAGCCGCTTGAACTTTTTCAGTGATAGGACCGCGTTTGCCTTCACCTACTGTAATTTTGTCTACGCTGCGAACCGGAACGATTTCCGCCGCTGTGCCTGTCATGAATACTTCATCGGCAAGGTATAGCGCTTCACGAGCAATGTTCTCTTCACGGATCTCATAACCCATGTGTTTTGCTAGTGTCATGATCGAATCACGCGTGATACCCGGCAGAATCGCACTGGTCGCTGGTGGTGTGGATAGCACGCCGTTACGTACCACAAAGATGTTCTCACCAGCCCCTTCAGAAAGGTAACCATCAACACTCAGTGCGATGCCTTCATCGTAACCATGACGGCGAGCTTCGCCACCAACTAATAGTGAAGATAGGTAGTTACCACCGGCTTTTGCTGCGGTTGGGATCGTGTTTGGAGCGGCACGGTTCCAGCTAGAAATCATTGCATCAACGCCGTTTTCTAGTGCTTCTTCGCCTAGGTAAGACCCCCAAGGGAAAGCAGCGATGATCAGTTCCATCTCAGTATTTTCTGGCGGGCAGACACCCAAACCAACGTTACCTACGAAACCTAGAGGGCGGATGTACGCTGACTCTAGCTTATTTTGACGTAGCGTTTCGCGAGTCGCTTCCATAATTTCTTCCTCTGTGTAAGGAATAGGGAAGCGGTAGATTTTTGCTGAGTCTTTTAGGCGCTTAGCGTGCTCAGGGTGACGGAAAATAACCGGACCCTTTGGTGTGTTGTAGCAACGAACACCTTCAAATACGGAAGTACCGTAGTGCATTGCGTGAGTCAGGACGTGAACGTTCGCCTCTGCCCAAGGAACCATCTCACCGTTAAACCAAATATAGTCTGCCGTTTTAGCTGTCATGTTTGTGGTTCCTTATGCGTTTATCTTTTGTTGTAAGTTGTTGTTTGGCAATTCATTACGACTGATAGAGATAACGTCAACGGTACGCACATCCCACAGCTTTTCGATTTGATTGACTAAGAAAGAGATCGGACGGTCACTGTCTACAATGATCTCAACACTCGCCACTTTGCTTTCGTGGTTTTGAGTGCCCGCTACTTGCTTAACAATAAAGCCACGGTGGCGGATAACACGAAGAACACGCTCTAGTAGTACAGGCTTATCATCGGCTTTGATGTCTAATAGGTATCTTTTCATGTTATGTGTTCTCCAACATCTCACTGTTTGAAGCACCTGGCGGTACTAGTGGCCATACGTTCTCTTCTTCATCGATAAGAACATGAAGTAGGTAGGCGGTTTTGCTCTCTAGCATCTCTTTTAGTGCTGGCTCTACTTCTTCTTTACGCGTGATGGTTTTACCCGGGATATCGAACGCTTTCGCTAGCATTACGAAGTCTGGGTTGTCATCTAGGATAGTTTCACTATGGCGGCCATCGAAGAACAACGATTGCCATTGGCGAACCATACCCAAGCGAGAGTTGTTAAGAAGTACCATCTTCACTGGGATTTGGCGGCGTTTCAGCGTGCCAAGCTCTTGCACGTTCATCATGAACGAGCCATCACCAGAGATAAGAATAGATTGGTCATCAGGACGCCCAACCGATGCACCCATTGCAGCTGGCAAGCCAAAGCCCATGGTGCCTAAACCGGCAGAGGTAATGAAGTTCTGTGGATCGCGAGGCTGAATGTGCTGAGCTGCCCACATTTGGTGTTGGCCCACATCAGTCGATACGATAGAGCTTGCTGGCATCATGTCTGACAGTTGCTTCAACAGCAGTGGAGCAAAAATCAGATCACCAGGGTGGTCGTAACGCCATTTGAATGAGCTACGAAGACCTTCAGAGTGATGAACCCAAGAGGAGATGTCTTGGCTTAGCTCTAGTTGAGGCATGATCTTGTTGATGTCACCGCGAATTGGCGCATTGGCAAGACGCAGTTTGCTGAACTCAGCGGCATCGATATCGATATGGATAACCTTAGCATGCGGCGCAAAGGTATCGAGTTTGCCAGTTACTCGGTCATCAAAACGAGCACCGACAACAATCAACAGGTCACTCTCTTGAACCACAAGGTTAGCGGCTTTAGTGCCGTGCATACCCAGCATGCCAAGGTAGTGTGGGTCGTCACGTTCGATAGTGCCCAAGCCTTTCAGTGTGCTTACTGCTGGCATTGGGTTTAGGCGTAAAAACTCACGAACCGCATCGGTTGCTTTAGCAAGTTGAACACCACCACCTACGTATAAAACAGGACGGGTCGCTTGAGACAAAAAGTACTGTGCCTGTTCAATGGCATCAGTTGTCGCAACAGGAATTGCGGGTGGAGTAAATTCAGGAAGAGCGTTAACAGGTGCTTCTGCTAGTTGAACGTCTTTAGCGATATCGACGATAACCGGGCCAGGGCGGCCAGACTTTGCTACCACAAACGCTTCAGCGAGGGTTGGAGCTAGCTCTTCAATATCAGTTACTAGGTAGCTGTGTTTAGTACATGACAGAGACATACCAATCACATCCATTTCTTGGAATGCATCGGTACCAATGTGGGAACTTGCAACCTGACCTGTGATAGCAACCAATGGGATTGAATCCATAAAGGCATCAGCAAGGCCAGTGACTAGGTTGGTTGCACCTGGTCCCGAGGTTGCCATACAAACAGCGACATCTTGTGTTGCTCTAGCCATGCCGATCGCGGCCATAGCGGCGCCTTGCTCATGGCGACATAGGATATGTTCAACCCCGCCGTCATAGAGTGCATCGTAGATTGGCATGATGGCACCACCGGGGTAACCAAATACGGTCTCAATTCCTTGTTGCTTGAGTGCGGATACGACTAGTTCTGCGCCTTTCATCGGAATTCTCCCGTATTACCTTTATTTTGGTAACTGTTTCCTTTGTCTCTGCACATCTTGTGCTCCCATTCTTCCTGTAAATCGGCAAAGCCGAAAATGCTCAAAAATATAAAAATCGAATGTTTAAATTAGAAAAAACCCCCGGACTTGTCAGTGCGGGGGTTTTTTCTAATTCGTGGTTACTTTCTTCCCACTCGCCCCCGCGCAGTCTTAATAATGACTACGATAATCAGGTTAATCAGTGCGTAAATGCGAGCGTTAAAAATCATAATATTCGAGTTTTCTCGTTTATTGTCTTCAGTAAATGTCTACATCTCTAGTGTTATCACACAAATCTGCCGCATGACAAGGGAAATGTCATTCTTTTTTCACATTAAAATACCATTCCACCAAGCTATATAACAACCTTATCGCTTTGGTGAGCAACGAATATCCAGAGCGAATACTTTTAAATCAAAGACAAAGGAAAGTTATGGGACTCGCGATAATTCATAGCCGAGCTAGTGTGGGTGTAGAGGCGCCAGAAGTGACCGTTGAGGTGCATATAAGCAACGGAATGCCTGGCTTCACGCTGGTGGGTCTACCTGAAACAACGGTCAAGGAATCTAAAGACCGAGTGAGAAGCGCGATCATCAATTCTCGCTTTGAGTTTCCATCGAAAAGAATCACGGTTAATCTCGCCCCAGCCGATTTGCCCAAAGAAGGTGGCCGTTTTGACCTGCCCATCGCGCTTGGGATTTTGGTGGCGTCAGATCAGCTTCCGACATCAAAAATAGCTCAACATGAATTTATCGGTGAGTTGGCATTGTCAGGAGAACTTCGCTCGGTAAAGGGCGTTTTGCCTGCGACGTTAGCCGCCGACAGTGTAGAGCGATGCTTAGTTGTCCCACATCATAACGGTGATCAGGCTGCGCTGGTGGGCAAGGGAGCGCATAAATCTGCACAAACCTTGTTGGAGGTTTGTGCTGACATGTGTGGACAGGCTCAGCTTGGGCTATATAGAACGGAACATCATCAGGCTGATGTTTCAGTGCTTCGCGACCTACAAGATATTATCGGCCAACAACAAGGCAAGCGAGCTCTAGAGATAGCCGCTGCTGGGAATCATAACTTATTGTTTCTTGGCCCACCCGGAACCGGAAAAACTATGCTCGCTTCTCGACTGCGTGACCTATTACCTGAAATGAGTGATGACGAAGCGATGGAAACCGCGTCGGTGGCCTCGTTAACGCAACAAGAAATCAATCAATACAACTGGAAGCAACGACCTTTTCGCTCTCCTCACCATTCCAGTTCAATGGCGGCATTAGTGGGTGGTGGTTCGGTGCCTCGCCCCGGAGAGATCTCTTTAGCGCATAACGGCTTATTGTTCTTAGATGAGATGCCGGAGTTTGAGCGCAAGGTGCTTGATTCATTACGAGAGCCACTAGAGTCGGGCGAGATCATTATCTCCCGTGCTGCGGGCAAGACTCGTTTTCCTGCGCGTTTTCAATTGGTCGGTGCACTTAACCCAAGTCCAACGGGTTATTACGAAGGTAACCAGGCGCGCGCCAACCCACAGATCATCCTGCGTTACCTCAATCGCTTATCTGGGCCCTTGCTGGATAGGTTCGATATGTCATTGGAGATACCTCTGTTGCCAAAAGGAATGTTGGCCGAAGGCGGTGATCGCGGTGAAACCACTCAAGTAGTTAAGCAAAGGGTTAGGCAGGCGCGAGAGTTAATGCTATCTCGCAACCATAAATCGAATGCACTGTTAGGTAGCCGAGAAATTGAGAAGTATTGCCCACTGCGACGCGAAGATGCAGAGTTTCTTGAGACAGCACTACATCGCTTGGGTTTATCGATTCGTGCTTATCATCGAATTATTAAGGTGGCACGAACCATTGCCGACCTTGACGGTAACGAGCAGATCGAAAAGAAACATCTATCAGAAGCGCTAGGCTATCGCGCGATGGATCGCTTGCTGAAACAACTCACGGCTCAAGCTGTCTAGCAAGCAGAAAAAGCCTGCTTAGATGCAGGCTTTCGTTGGATTGCAGTTCATACTCGCTAAGGTTAGAACTTGTAGTTCAAGCCAACTGAAACTATATATTGAGACTCGTCGTAGAAGGTAATGTTCGAGTCGCTGGTGCCGTAGCCTGCCAGTGAAATAAACGACCAGTTTTCCCAATCCATGAATTGATCATACTCATAGGCGGCGAATAGGTTGATATTGTCGTCGCTGCGTTTCTTGTCGTAGATCGGGTTGCTCGCATCGTAAGAGCGTTGGTTGTAACCCGCTGTTAGTGCGTACTTGTGACGCCCCATGCCACCAAACAAGCTTACCTCACCACCGAATTGGTCGTAAGATTCAGCTTTACCATCAGCATCACGTGTTTGATAGATGACGGATGGAATAAGCATCATGGTACGACTAAGTGGCAGGCGATATTGACCTTTCAAGTAGAGAGTATTGGCATCTCGTTTGAGCTCTTGATCTTGAATATCATCCTTGTCGACATCTTTGGTCGCATAGGCCATGTCTAGCGAGAAAGCTGAGCCCGCAATGTTGCTTAGCTTCAAACGAAACGCATTGCCAGTTTCATCGGTCTTGGTGCGAGCTGATGTGGTGTTGTATGGATCAGCCCAAGTTTCACCAGACATAATGGTTGGCAGCAGTGAAGCGTCGATCACCATGCCTGACTCAAGTTGGTATTTGTAACCGACTTCGAGAACTACAGTACCTGTTGCTACATCATCTCGCGCGGTACCTGTGTATACCTGATGGTTTAGCTTTTCACCAAAGGTATAAGCAACACTACCTAAAGGAGCAACCAGAAAAGAGCTTTCCGAAGAAGCCTTCTGATCTGTGGATGAAAGATTGCTATCAGCATCGGTATTAAAGTTCGAGGTGGAAGAGGTAACCCCGGTATTGAGAGAGATTTCACCACTGAAACCTTGTTGGTCTGCAAGCTTGGCAAAAGCGGGAGAAGCCGCAACGCTCAATGCCAAGAGAGTTATTTTTATTTTCATTCAAGGGCTCCTTGCCCACCGGTTCTTAGGACGGGTTATTAATAGCAGTAAAGCTTTAAACTTCCAGGTTAATTATTTATCAATAATGATTTTTGAACTAGCAAAAAAAAAGGAAGCCGAAGCTTCCTTTCATCAATGGCTTACTTCTTTAATAAGAAGTTCACGAGCTCGAAGTACTCATCAAGAGAGTTGATACCTTGAGCTTCTACTAGGTAGCGGTTGTTAACCACAACAGCGGGTACACCTGAAAGGCCGCTGTCTTTGAATGCTTTGTCGAAGCGACGAACCATAGAATCTACAGCAAAGCCGTTATACGCAGCATCGAATTTCTTCGCATCAACGCCTTCGTCTAGGAAGATTTGACGCAGTTCTTCTTCATCACGTGGTGGCTTGTTCATTGTGTGGATGCGGTTAAACATCACTGGCACCATTTTATCTTCAACTTTCAGTGCAATCATTGTCGCGTAAGCTTTGCTCATTGGCAGACCCATGTTGCCACCCATGAATGAAACATGGTTCTTCTGTAGCTTAGCGTCTTTAGGTAGCTGTTGTTTTAGCTGCTGGATGATTGGCTCAAAGCTATTACAGTGTGGGCAGTAAAAAGAGAAGAACTCTGTCACCATTGGTTTTTTTGATGCTTCTAGGTCGAGAACTTTGTAGTGTTCACCTTCGTTAAATTTCGCAGCGTGAGCGGTAAGGCTCAACATGATCAATGAGAAAAATGCGAATAGCTTTTTCATTTATCCAATCTCCATTATGTTTGAATTTTTATCTAGTTGTATGTTGCGATTGCTGTTACCACTGAGGCATTAACGAAAGTGGTGGCTCTTGCAGGGTAGCAATTTGCTCTTTACAAGCAAGTACTTGTTGCTCCCAATATTTCGGATCATTAAACCACGGGAAGGCCAGAGGAAACGCAGGATCGTGCCATCGTTTCGCCAACCATGCCATGTAATGCACCATACGTAGACCGCGTAGTGGTTCGATTAGTTTCAGTTGTGCGGTATTAAAATCGCAAAACTCTTGGTAACTCTCTAGCAAAATATCCAGTTGCATCAGCTTATCTTGGCGCTCGCCATTGAGCAGCATCCACAGATCTTGTATCGCAGGGCCGTTACGTGCGTCATCAAGATCGACGAACATTGGCCCATCGCGCCACAAAATATTGCCAGGGTGGCAGTCACCGTGCAGGCGGATATTCTCAATGTTGCTCGGCCACTGGCTCTCTAGCTCTTTGATCAGAAGGTCAACGTCATTGAAGAAGGCATTTTCTAGGTGCGTCGGGATAAACTGAGAGTTCTCTAGAATCTTACGTGGCTGATAAAGGTATTCATCTAAGCTGATGGTCGGGCGATGCTGGAATGTTCTTCCCGCGCTGGCTTTATGAATACGACCAAGAAAGCGTCCTACGCCTTCCAATTGATCTAGATTGTCAACTTCATACTGTCTGCCGCCAACACTTTCAAATAGTGCAAATAGGTAGCCTTGGTATTCATGTAAGGTTGCACCGTTGATTCGCATTGGAGGCGCAACCGGCATCTCTTGTTCGATAAGCTCGAGTGCGAAGTCATGCTCTTCTTGGATCTGTGCCTTGTTCCAGCGTTGTGGACGGTAAAACTTAACGACGTAGCGCTTACGGTCTTCATCGGTGAACTGATAGACACGGTTTTCGTAACTGTTGAGAGCGAGAAGCCCGGATTCAGCGCGAACTCCGATGCTCTCCAGTGCGTACCACATGAAGTCAGGAGTCAGGTTATCAAAGTTAAAGGCTTGCATCGTCATAGAATAAAAAAGGCTCATTACTGAGCCTTTTTCCATTTATTGGGTTGTTATACCAAGCACTACGGTGCGGGTATCAGAGCTTCTTGATAAAGCGGCTTTCGACTTCCATCGTAAACTCTTCATTATCCGAGAGTATAAACTGAATTGTCGAAACTGGTGAGCTCAGTTTTTCTGGGTCGGCGCCCAAACTGATAGGTAGGTTCAAAACCTCGCCTGGATCGACAGTAATCGTCTGTTTACCATACCAGATAGAATCGGGCAGTCCGCTAACATCGAGTTTGTACTCTTGCTCTTGTTGAGTCTTGTTGATCACTTTCAAGGTGTAGGTGTTTTCAACCAACCCTTGGTTATTGACTCTAAACAGTTGGTTTCGGTCACGCAGAACACTTAGGCCGGCAGGATCAACGCTCGCGATTTGGGCGAAGAACAAGCCCAGCATCACGATCAAGATAGCGCCATAGCCCAACAGCTTGGGACGCATTACCTTGGTCGAGTGACCTTCAAGTCTGTGCTCGGTGGTGTAATTGATCAGGCCTTTCTCATAGCCCATACGCTCCATCGTGTTGTCACAGGCATCAATACACGCGCCGCAGTTAATACACTCGTATTGCAGGCCGTCACGGATATCGATACCCGTAGGGCACACTTGTACACACAGATTACAGTCAATACAGTCGCCTAGACTAAGCTCTTTTGGATCGGCTTTACGAGAGCGAGGGCCACGGCTTTCACCACGTTCTGTGTTGTAACCAACGATGAAGGTGTCTTTATCGAACATTGCCGACTGGAAACGCGCGTAAGGACACATGTGCAGACAAACAATTGAACGCATCCAACCCGCATTGGCATAAGTACATCCAGCAAAGAACAGTACCCAAAACACCGGCCAGAAAGACGAGTTAAAGGTAAAGAAGCCAACCACTAACTCTTTGATTGGGATGAAGTAACCAACAAAGGTTAAGCCCGTCGCAATGGCAATCGCCCACCACGCAATGTGTTTGAGGGTTTTTCTGAGGATTAAATTGCTCGTCAGTTTGCCCGAGTCTTGTTTTCTTCGCTTATTGGCAGCGCCTTCTAGCTTCTCTTCGAACCAGATATACATGAAGGTCCAGACGGTTTGTGGGCATAAATAGCCACACCAGACACGGCCTAAGAAGGTGGTTATGAAAAACAGGCCAAACGCGGCAATCATAAATAGGATCGCGAGTAGGGTCAGATCTTGCGGGTATAAGGTGGTGCCAAAGAAGTTGAACTGTTGGCTGCCGATATCGAGCAAGATCGCTTGACGTTCACCAAAGGGAATCCATGGGATAAGCGCAAAAAGTAAAAGTAAGAACCAACCGCCATAGCGACGCAGTTGTTGGAATTTACCTTTGCTTTCTCGAACATAGATTCGGTTACTTGGGTTAAATCGATCTCCATTACCTTTATGTGTTTTCGGGTTAAAGGTTTTAGGAGTCACATCTTTGATATCGATTTTATCCTGACTCATGGACTATCCTTTTTGTGGCTTGTTTGCCCGGTTAAGTCGGGCATGACGACATTACTTGAAAGTATGGTTTAGAGAACCTGTTGAAATTGAGCTTGGTGCATTTGTTGTTATCGCACTCACTCTTATTATTTTAGAAGATTCTTATGGATGGCGATTATAGCGACAATCTTGTTCTCATTTCTTTAACGCTATCAACCTTTAACAACAAAAGTCATAACAGTTGTGACGAAAAAATAGCGAACAGAAACAAAAAAGCGACCTGGTGGTCGCTTTTTAAAATTGAGTGTTTTATCTATACGGCAATTGAGCTCTAAACTAACGGGCGACTAAAGAAGGCCACGTGCTTTTAGAATTGCGGTTTTGAAATCATCTTCTTGGTCTTTTTTCAGGCCCGGGATCATCTCATCTTTTTCGCTGTTGCGCATTTTTAGGTGATAGATAAGAACATCGTCAGTCAGTTCTTCAAGCTTGCCTTGGTAGCCCGCTTCTTTTGATAGCTTAATGATGAACTCTAATAGGTTAAGCTCTTGATCTTTCTGCCACTCAGGCTCCATCAGTTCAAGCAGTTCTTCAATGCGGTGACACTTCATACTTTATTTCTCCACAAATTTTATAATGATTTGTGGCTAAGGTATCAAATCGGGTAGGGAATACCAATGTGTAAACACATTTCAAGATGGGAGCGGGCAAGAAAAAAGCGCAGTAAAAACTGCGCTTTTTGTTAAGCGGCTTTAATCACTTTCGTTGTAGTCGGTGCTAATAAAGCAGTCTTCTCAACTAGAGTCATTGTAGGAGCCAATTTCTTAGCCGTTGGAGCAGCAACAAAGCCACTACGACGACGCATCGCACTACGGTTGGTGTGCGAGAACCTGACAGCTGTTGGGCGCATTAATTTACCTAACGGTCAGGCATATCCATTGCCAATCTAATGGCCTGATTTACCATGAGCTCCACCTCAATTGCTTGAAGCGTCACTCGTCTGGCTTTCGCCAATCCGAAAAATAAATCAGGATAATGATATGCATGCATATCAAGGCTTAGATTATCACTATCTAAGTTATCGATCGACGCCTGAGTGATAAATAGACGATATTAGAGCTAAAATAGTGTGAGCAGTATATTTGAGTTTGAACCTCTTTCAGGCTTAAGATGATGCTTTAAAGGAGGTGCATATGTCGTTCTTAAAGAAAACGTTAGCAAGTTTTGGAATTGGATCTGCCAAGGTGGATTCTGTATTGCAACAGGAAGTGCTTTATCCAGGCAAGAAGGCGAGCATTATTGTGCATGTCTATGGTGGCGCTCAGCCACAAGAGATCGACAATATCGATCTCAACTTGTGCTGTCGTTACGTCAAAGAAATTACTATGAATTCGCAAAGGCAAGAGGGCGGTCAAACACGTCGAATGCACCAGACATACTCGTTGGCCAAATGGAGCCTGCCGTATGCCTTTGTTATTCAGCCGGGTGAAACCCGTGATTTTGAATGTGAGTTTGATGTCCCGCTGAACACACCTGTCACGATTGGTGATTCAAAGGTGTGGCTAGAAACCGGGCTCGATATTGCGATGGCGATTGATCCATCGGATAAGGATATTTTAACGGTTCGCCCAGATGCACTTCTTGATGGTATTTTTAATGAACTAGAAGCTCAAGGTTTACGCATTCGCCAAGTTGAGTGCGAAGAAGTAGAGGGCTTTGAACTGCCATTTGTTCAAGAGTTTGAGTTTGTCCCTACCACTGGTCCATATCATGGCCGCTGGCGTGAACTGGAAGTGGTTGCTCATCGTGATGAAACCGAGCTTAAGTTGTGGTTTGAGATAGACCGTAATCGCGATGGTGCAAAAGGCATGTTGGCGAGCTTGTTAGGCATTGGCCAACTGCAGCGTCAATTGAGTGTGCCATTGGATACGTCACCACAAGATGCGGGCAAGATGGTACTTGAGTATCTAGACAACGCATCTTAGTTAGCTCTTTGGTTCTGTAGCTTTAGAGACCTTAGCTTCATCACACCGTTTAGGCGTTATTAATGTCATAAAAGATGTCATAAAAATTTAAGCTTACACGTGTAAGCTTAATGTGCAATACTAGGCAAATCGAACATTTACTCTAGTAGGATAATCATGTCTGCATCATCGGCGAGCGAATACAGTGACATCGAAGAACGCGCCAATGCGATAACCCATGGCTTGGGTGTTGTGCTTGGCGTGGTTGGTTTAATCCTGCTGCTGATTCGTGCGTTTGACCATCAAGCCGACATACTGACTATTGCGAGTATGGCGGTATATGGCAGCAGTATTATCCTACTCTTTCTCGCTTCCACGCTTTATCACTCGATCACCACAGAAAAAACCAAGCGTTTATTGAAAACCCTCGATCACTGTGCAATTTATTTACTCATCGCAGGTAGCTACACCCCGTTTTTATTGGTTGGTTTAAGAACCCCACTGGCGATGGGCTTGATGGCGGTTATTTGGGGAATTGCGCTGGTCGGTATCATCATGAAGATTGCCTTCGTCTACCGATTTAAGCGTCTATCGCTGTTCATTTATTTAGCGATGGGCTGGTTGTCGTTGATTGTGGTGTATCAACTGGCGATGAATATCGAGATAGGTGGCTTGGTGTTATTGGCGCTCGGTGGCGTGATCTACTCGTTGGGTGTTATTTTCTATGTGGCAAAACGCATCCCTTACAACCACGCCATCTGGCACTTGTTTGTTTTGGCGGGCTGCGCTTGCCATTTCTTCGCTATTTATTTGTATGTGACTCCGGTTTAGCGAGCCAGTACTTCAGTAATCTCAGCTTTAATCTGATATTCAGGGTGTTGTTCTAGGTCGAGCTTGATGAGCTTGCCTTCTTCACCTGTCTTTGGTCGTAGGTATGTGTCGGCCATTCGTTTGATTGATTTCCACACTGCAACCTCTTCTTCTGCCAACAACTCACCTTCTGTAGTAAATACGCTTATGTTAAGTGATACCAAAATGACCGCTTGAGTGCCTTGGTTAGTGATGGCTGTCGGAATGATAAGCTCACCATCTTCATAGCGACTTGCACCCAGTACAACATCTACTCCTGATTGAGACAGCTGTAAGCTTGGCTTCTTACTATCAACCACAATCGTAGTACCACGCGTGTTCATTGCGACAGGTACGGCTACGACAGGGGCTGCTGCAATAGGCGCTGCTGAAACAGGCACTGCGAACTCAGATGTTGTCGCTGCTGCTTCCGTTTGCTTCGGTGCCACGTATTGCCAAGTAAAATCATCTTTGAGTAACACTTGCTTGCCATCAGGCAAGGTGACCATTTGATCAGCAAAGGCAGAACTTACGAATACTGAGTTTGCGAGCAATGCGCTAGCGAGAAGTACGTATGATTTCATCTGTGTTTCCTTGATTTTGTGCTTGGTTAACGTCGCCAAAAGGCTGGGAAAAATAGAACAATGAGCGTCAATATCTCGAGTCGCCCCATCAGCATTCCTAAGCTTAGCAACCATTTAGCGGCGTCGGGCAGTGGAGCAAAGTTCCCGGTTGGACCGATAACGCTGCCCATACCAGGACCAACGTTGGCAACGGCTGTGATGGCGCCAGATATACTGGTCACGGGATCAAGCCCCATCGCGCTCAAGCCACCTGCAATTAAGATAATCGTAATAAAGAACATCAAACCAAATGCGACTAGTGAACGCACAATATCGTCATTCACCGGTCGCTGATTGTAGCGTTGAACAAACACGCCCGACGGGTGAATCAGTTTCATCATTTGCTTATGAAGCATGGTCATCGCGATCTGGAAGCGGAAGATTTTGATACCGCCAGAGGTTGAACCTGAGCACGCGCCCGCCATCATTAAAAAGGCAAACAGCGTGGTAGGTAAAGCGCCCCACGCGGTGAAGTCTTCTAAGCCAAAACCGGTAGTGGTAACTACGGACACAATATTGAACATCGAAACACGCATCGCATCCATGACTGTGTAGCCATCTCTAACCACCAACCATGTCGATATCACTGCACTGGTGACTAAGAATAGATAGGTGAAGCCTCTCACTTGCGCGTCTTTGTAGAGGATTGAGAGTTTTCTGCCACGCAGTGCGCTAACGAACAGTAGGAACGGCAGACCACCAAGGAACATGAACAGGGTTCCCACCCAGTGAGCACTGTTAGAGAAGTGGTTCATCGAGCCATCTGATGTTGAGTAACCACCCGTAGACAGTGTTGTGAAGGCATGATTGATCGCGTCAAAGATGCCCATGCCCGCAAAGAGATAGCTAATGATGCACAAGCCAGTCAGAACCAGATAAACCGCCACGATGTTCTTCGCGACCGTTTTTGCTCGTGGGCTGCTTTTATCTGACCAGTCGGATGATTCGGTTTGGAACAGGCGCATACCACCGACGTTGAGCATTGGCAGAACCGCTACCGCCATAACGATGAAGCCGATGCCACCTAACCATTGCAATATAGAACGCCACAACAGAATGCTTGGTGCCATGCTGTCTAAGCCGCTTAATACGGTTGAGCCTGTTGTGGTGATACCAGACATGGTTTCAAAATAGGCGTCAGTGAAGCTGATGTGGTTGATGAAGACAAACGGCAGTGCAGCAAAGGCACTGGCTATCGTCCATACCAGAGAGGTGATCAGGAACATGTCCCGCACCCCAAGTCGGAACTTAGCGGAGCGCCCTAAGCTCAAGCAGATGAACGCCACAATGTGCGTGATCACTACCGATTGACCAAACTCGAGGAAGCCACCGGTGCCTGTGAAAAAGGCAACCAATGTGGGGATGTACATGAAAAGGGCGAGTTTTGATAACACTAACCCTATCACTAATAATATCGGACGAAAGTTGACCATAGCTTAATAGACCATAGCTTTAATTGATTACAGCTTTGTGCCGGAGCGTCGTTCTCACAAGAAGAAGGTTGCGAGAAGATACTTACGAGAACAAGGCTATAAGAAGAACGGGCTCGGTTGGAATAGAGACTCAACATCAGGTACGTATTTCTTGTCCACTAGGAACATCACTACGTGGTCATCTTGTTCGATTACGGTTCTATCGTGCGCGATAAGTACTTCTTCTCCGCGAACAATCGCACCAATAGTGGTGCCCGGTGGTAGCTTGATGTCGCCAATCGCTCGGCCAACCACTTTCGATGTGGTTTCGTCACCGTGAGCAATGGCTTCGATCGCCTCTGCAGCGCCGCGACGTAGAGATGATACGTTAACAATATCAGCACGACGAACGTGAGTAAGCAGCGCAGAAATGGTCGCTTGCTGTGGAGAGATAGCAATATCAATCACGCCACCCTGAACAAGGTCTACGTAAGCACCACGCTGAATCAGTACCATTACCTTCTTGGCACCCATTCGCTTCGCCAGCATTGCTGACATGATGTTGGTTTCATCTTCATTGGTTAGGGCAATGAACACGTCCACTTGATCGATGTTCTCTTCGGTTAGCAGCTCTTGGTCTGCCGCATCGCCACAGAAGACGATGGTGTTTTCTAATTCTTCAGACAGCTTTTCGGCACGAGTGTAGCTGCGCTCGATAAGCTTGATGCTGTAGCTCTGCTCAAGGCGTTTTGCCAAGCTTGCACCAATGTTACCACCACCGACAATCATGATGCGGCGGTACGGTTTCTCTAGGCGTTGTAGCTCACTCATTACTGAGCGGATATGGTTACTCGCTGCCACAAAGAAAACCTCATCATCGGCTTCAATGATGGTGGTGCCTTGTGGGCGAATAGGGCGACCTTGACGGAAAATAGCGGCAACACGGGTATCAATGTGCGGCATGTGCTCACGCAAAGCAGACAGTGCGTTACCCACCAGTGGACCACCGTAGTAGGCTTTTACTGCTACTAGGCTAACCTTCTGTTCAGCAAAGCTCACAACCTGCAGTGCGCCTGGGTATTGAATCAGGCGCTCGATGTAGCTGGTCACTAGTTCTTCGGGTGCGATCAGGTGATCGACTGGGATGGCACCTGATTTGAATAACGCTTCTTTCTCTTCTAGGTATTGAGGAGAGCGAATACGAGCAATTCGGTTCGGCGTATTGAAAAGAGAGAAAGCAACCTGACACGCAGCCATGTTGGTTTCATCCATGTTGGTTACGGCAACCAACATGTCGGCATCTTGCGCACCCGCTTCACGTAGTGTGTTTGGGTGGCTGGCATAACCGTTTACAACCCTAAGGTCGTACTTATCCTGAAGTTCACGAAGTCGGTCAGCATTACGGTCGACAATGGTGATGTCGTTGTTTTCACCAACCAGGTTTTCAGCAAGGGTACCGCCAACTTGTCCAGCACCTAGAATAATGATCTTCATAGCCTTTCTCTTATTTTTTGCCGTTGTAATTCTAGTGCTCTCTTTTCGCTTTGGTAATGCACTAGAAAGAAACAGCGGCTAAGAAATAAATTCTTAGCCGCTGTTAGTTGTTATGCCTGTTTTACTAGAACTGCGTAGTAGAAGCCATCCATATCTTCTTCTCCAGGTAGTATTTGACGACCCGGATTTTCGATATCAGACCCAACCAACGTAGCGTTCTCAGTGCGTGCTAGGAATGCTTTCACTTGCAGCACGTTTTCTTGCGGCGTGATAGAACAAGTCGCATAAACCATGGTGCCGCCTTCTTTCAGCTGACGCCACATTGCATCCATAATCTCGCTTTGCAGTTCAGCCAGCGCATCAATGTCAGACGCACGACGTAGCCACTTGATGTCAGGGTGACGGCGAATAACGCCAGTCGCTGAACAAGGTGCATCAAGCAGAATACGGTCGAACTTATCACCCATCCACCACTCTTCAGGGTAGCGAGCATCACCACAAATTACGTCGGCACGCAGTTGCAGGCGCTCAAGGTTATCGTAAACGCGGTCTAGACGTTTGATGTCGCAGTCAATCGCAACCACTTCAGTATCTTGAGTGTGCTCAAGAATGTGTGCCGTTTTACCACCTGGTGCAGCACAACAATCTAAGATCAGCTCACCATCTTTTGGTGTTAGGTAATCAACCGAAAGCTGAGCGGCAGCGTCTTGCACTGATACCCAACCTCTGTCGAAGCCAGGAAGCAAAGTAACATCACAAGGTGCAGCTAATTTTATGGCATCAGCAGCTTCAGGGTGCAATGTGTATTCAATGTTTTCGTTTTTAAGCAGTTCAACATACTCGTCACGAGTGTGGTGTTGGCGGTTAACGCGCAGCCACATTGGTGCCTTACTGTTGTTTGCTTCAACCAGTTGCTCCCATTGATCTGGGTAGCTCTCTTGAAGCATTTTTAGAATCCAGCTTGGGTGGCCGTATTTGCCTGCATTGTGGCTAACGGCTTTCTCGTCTAGTTCTTCTTGGTCACGTAGGTAGCTACGTAGTACAGCGTTGATCAAACCACTCAGGCTTGGACCACGCAGTGTTTTAGTACCCTCAACCGTTTCAGCAACCGCAGCATGCGAAGGGATACGCATAAAGCTTAGTTGGTAAATGCCCACCAAGATTAGGTGGTGGAATACACGCTTTTTACCTTTAAGTGGGTTTTCCATCAGTTCGTTAGCGATTGACTCTAAACGAGGCAGGTAACGAAGTGCGCCGTAGCAAATCTCTTGCAGTAGAGCATGGTCTCGCGGACGGATCGTTTTTTGAGCCGCAGGGAGAGCGTGTGAAAGAGAGTGGCCTTTATCGACAACTTGGAATAGGACATTTGCAGCAGCAGCGCGAACATTCATGAGGGGTACCGAATATTTATTTGAATACATGAGGGCATCTCTGCCCTCGTAAAGGTTTTCTTAGCTGCGTAATTAGCAGCTTTAAAAGCGGATTAAGAAAGCTGTGTACCAACTTCAAACCAGCTTGCACGTGAGTTCAAGATATCCTGAACTGACATGGCTTTTTTACCTGGAACTTGCAGTTGTTCAAGAACAAGTACGCCTTGCCCTGTCGCAACATAGATACCAGTTTTATCCGCTTGCAGAATGGTACCTGCAGGCTTATCAGAAGTTTGCTCTGCCACACGGCTTTGCCATACTTTAATGCTGTTCTCAGCAGCTTCAAAGTGACTCATTGGCCATGGGTTGAAGGCACGAACGCAGCGCTCAATATGCGCAGCTTCATCACTCCAGTTGATACGCGCTTCTTCTTTGCTTAGCTTCTTCGCGTAGTTCGCAAGCTCATCGTCTTGCTTTTCTGCAACTGCTTTGCCAGAAGCGATGTCCGCTAGACATTCAACAAGCGCATCAGGGCCAAGGCCCGCTAATTTCTCGTACATAGATGCGCTAGTATCTGTCGCTTCGATAGGCAGCGTCGCGATACTTAGCATGTCGCCAGTATCTAGGCCGATATCCATCTGCATGATCGTCACGCCTGTCTCTTTATCACCCGCCCAAATAGAGCGTTGAATCGGAGCAGCACCACGCCAGCGCGGTAGGATAGAGCCATGTACGTTGATACAACCTAAGCGAGGCGTATCTAATACAACCTGCGGAAGCAATAAGCCGTAAGCGACAACAACCATGATGTCAGCGTTCAATTCAGCTAGCTCTTGCTTAGCCTCATCTGACTTGAAGTTTTCTGGTTGGTAAACCGGAATATTGTTTTCAAGTGCGATGTTTTTTACTGGGCTCGCAGTGAGTTTTTTACCGCGGCCTGCTGGGCGATCTGGCTGTGTGTAAACAGCAACAACTTCATGCTCCGAAGACAACAACGCCGCCAAGTGACGGGCGGCGAAATCCGGAGTACCTGCAAAGACAATTCTTAAAGACTGACTCAAGGTAGGCTTCCTTCTAATTTAGTAATAGCAGCGGTTATTAACCTTGTTTCTCGTTGAAACGTTTAATCTTCGCTAGCTTATCTTGGATACGTTTACGCTTTAGTGGCGATAGGTAATCAACAAACAACTTGCCTTCTAGGTGGTCAAGTTCGTGCTGAACACAGATAGCCAGAAGGTCGTCAGCGTCGAATGTGAATTCGTTGCCGTCACGGTCTAGTGCTTTAACCGTTACTTCTGCAGCGCGAGGTACTAGAGCTCGAGCGCCTGGTACAGATAGGCAGCCTTCTTCGATTCCATCTTCGCCGCGCTTCTCAGTAATTTCAGGGTTGATAAGCACCATTGGCTCATCACGTGTTTCTGAAATATCGATAACAACGATGCGTTGGTGGAAATCTACTTGCGTTGCCGCAAGGCCGATACCTTCTTCGTCGTACATGGTTTCAATCATGTCATCAACGAACTTTTGAATCTCTGGGGTAACTTCTTTTACCGGTTTCGCCACGGTACGTAGACGATCATCTGGTAATGTTAATACTTGTAATACAGACATATACACTCGAAATATTGAACTGTGCCGAAACAGCTTAAACCTTGTTGGCTCAATTCTAGACATTTTAGAGGTCAAATGACAGCATCCTGAAGGTAATTCTCCAATCAGATGTCATATATTCAGACCAAGGAACCTAGGTCATGCGTCATTTATTGCCTGCTTTATCTCTTATTTGTGCCTCGATTTCGTTCGCCGCTACGGCTGAAAATAGTGAGCAACCTTTAACCATTAAACAGGGCGCACCTGAGGCGTATGTGGTGGTTAAGGGCGATACTTTGTGGGATATCTCTGCGATGTATCTCGATAGTCCATGGTTGTGGCCAAGGTTATGGCAGGTCAATCCAGAGATAGAAAACCCTCATCTCATTTATCCCGGAGATAAACTGTCTTTGGTTTGGATTAATGGCGAGCCTGTATTGAGCCTCAAGCCTGTTATCAAGCTTAGCCCTAAGATTCGTGTCTCTGAGAAGAAAGCAGTACCTACCGTCAATGAAGGGCTGGTTTTGCCATATTTACAGTCTGATCGCTTGGTAGAGCAGCAAGATATCGAATCAGCGCAACGAGTATTAGGTACCAGCGATGGCAAACGCTTCTTATCGGGTGTAGAACGGTTATTTATCTCAGGTAACCAACAGCATCAAAAGTGGGGTATCTACCGCGCAGTTGAAACCTACCAACGGCAGCAACCCCAAGCAAGTATGACCTCTTTGCGTTTGGTCGCCACGGCGCGCTTAAAAGAAGTGGATGCTGAGTTCAGCAGCTTGCAGATAGACACTCAGCTGCAAGAGGTATTGCTGAACGACCTTGTGCTACCAGAACTTGGTGTTGATCAGGTGAAGCTCTCTACCACGTTTTATCCTGCACCTAGTGCGGCGGGTCAATTTGCTAATATCTTGGGCTCATTAGATGGCAGCCAATACAGCGCGAAGAATCAGGTGGTAGTGATCAACAAAGGTTCACAGGATAACCTTCGCCAAGGTTCTATGTTTACCCTCAGCGAAAGCGGTGCGGTGGTGTTTGGTAAGCAAGGTGAATACAGTTATAAAGAGTCTGCGGCGAGCGATAAGGTGCAATTGCCAAGTACCTCGCTGGGTAGCTTGATGGTCATTCGTCCTTATGAGTATTTTAGCCTCGCGTTGATCACTCAGAGCTCTAAGCCTGTTAGCAAGGGCATTCTGGCAGTATCGCCTTTGGATCTTGCGTTGACGGAAGAGGTTAAGGGCACCGAGTGAATGAGCAACAACTGATCGCTTGGCTAACTCTAAGTTTTGTACCGCAATTGGGTGGCAAGCGACTTTCTCGACTGCTGAGCATTGATTCTCCTTTTAATATTGTTGGCTACTCAAGCCAGCAACTGCAAGCGATTGGCTTGTCTGCCAAGCAAATCTCCTATTTAAGAGAGCAAGCCCCAAGAGAAGTGGAGGCTTGCCTAGCGTGGCAAGCAAGACAACCCAATCATCACATCATTACCCCGAATTGCTCGCATTATCCCAAACTGCTGAATGAGACCGCCTCTGCGCCGAGTGTGCTTTTCGTTAAAGGTCACGTTGAAAAACTGATTGAGCCTCAAATCGCAATGGTCGGCAGCCGCAATGCCAGTATTGAAGGACTGCAGACCGCCAAGTCCTTCGCCAAAGAGTTTGTCCAAAACGGTTTAATTGTCACCAGTGGCTTAGCTTTAGGTATCGATGGCTATGCTCATGATGGTGCTCTAGATAAAAGAGGGGAAACTTTTGCAGTGTTGGGGTCTGGCTTGGACTCCATTTATCCTGCCCGCCACCGAAATCTAGCTGAGAGGATCTGTGAGAACGGAGCGCTGATTTCAGAGTTTCGACCGAGTGCTAAACCAAGACCTGAACATTTCCCCCGTCGTAACCGTATTATAAGTGGCTTGTCGTTAGGAACCTTGGTGGTGGAAGCGGCTGAGAAGAGTGGCTCTTTAATTACCGCTCGCTATGCCATGGAGCAAGGTCGAGAAGTGTTTGCGCTGCCCGGTTCTATTCATAGCCCAACCAGTCGCGGAGGTAACAGTCTCATCAAAGCTGGAGCATGTTTAGTGCAAAATGCTCAAGATGTTCTGATTGAAATAAAGAGTCTGTTAAACTGGTCTATAGATCAGCAGCCGAGCTTATTCGAACCTACGCCGAATGAGGGTGAAAATGAACAATTGCCATTTCCACAGCTGTTAGCTAACGTAGGATTAGAGGCGACACCCGTTGATATTTTGGCACAGAGAACCCATATACCTGTGCATGAAGTCATGATGCAGCTTTTAGAGCTTGAGCTCTCAGGGCATGTTGTTGCAGTTTCCGGTGGCTATATTCGAAAGGGGAGAGGCTAAGCTATGATGATGGACATACTGATGTACTTGTTTGAAACCTACATCCATAGCGATTCTGAATTGCAGGTGGATCAAGACGAACTTGAAGATGAACTTCTTCGAGCGGGGTTTCACCAAGATGATATTTATAAGGCTCTCCATTGGTTAGAAGACCTTGCTGCACTGCAAGATACCGATAACCAAGCGGCGATTACTATGTGCTCTAATACCTCGATGCGTGTTTACACAAGTAAAGAGATATCACGTATTAATATGGAGTGTCGTGGTTTCTTGTTGTTCCTTGAGCAGATCAACGTCCTCACGACAGAGATTCGTGAAATGGTGATTGATCGTGTCATGGGGTTAGAGACCAATGAATTTGAGTTGGATGATCTGAAGTGGATTATCTTAATGGTACTGTTCAATGTACCGGGTAATGAAAGTGCTTACACGCAAATGGAAGAGCTGTTGTACACCAAAGAGCAAGGTATCTTGCATTAATACAGGCTTATCATGAGTAGTAAGATTGATAATCAGCTTTTTTCAGCACATGAACATGCGTTAGAGCATGAACCATGTCCACAGTGTGGTGGGGAGCTTCAGCTTCGCCATGGTAAGCACGGCCCATTTTTAGGCTGTAAGCAGTATCCGAGCTGTGATTACATCAAGCCTCTTCATCAAAATGATGGTCATGTGGTGAAAGAGCTGGGCGTTCCGTGTCCTAAATGCCAAAACGAATTGGTATTAAGGCAAGGTCGCTTTGGGATGTTCATTGGCTGTAGCAGTTATCCAGAGTGTAATCACATCGAATCTTTGGACCAACCGAAAGAACAACCTGAAGAGCAGCCACTTGTTGCCTGCCCTGAGTGTGGTCGAGGCCACTTGGTTGAGCGTAAATCTCGCTATGGCAAAACCTTCTATGCGTGTGATAACTACCCTAAGTGTAAGTTCGCCGTTAATCAGCCACCTGTTATAGGTCGTTGTGAACAGTGCCAGTTCCCGTTGTTACTTGAGAAGAAAACAGCCAGTGGTACCAAGAAGCAATGCGCTGATCGCAAGTGTCACCACATTCAATCTCAATAACTCGATATTATAGACACAAAAAAACGGCGCTCACTGAGCGCCGTTTTTGTATCCAATAAACTTTTTATATCAATAAGCCAATGTAGGCTTACTTCTTCTGCTCAGCAAACTCATGCACAGCAGGGTAGGCTTGTTTATCAAGAATCTCAGCCAATGAGCACAACGCTCTTTGTAATTCTGCGTTGTAGTCAGCGCTCACGTTAATGTGGCCCATCTTACGACCTGCACGCTTCTCTTTGCCATACCAATGAACATGACAACCACCTTGAGCCAGAATCGCTTCAGGTAGGGTATCTTCACCAAGAATGTTGATCATTGCGGTTGGACGAATCAGTTTAGTGCTGCCTAGTGGCATGCCACATACGGCACGTAGGTGGTTTTCAAACTGACAAGTCTCTGCGCCTTGTTGCGTCCAGTGACCAGAGTTATGAACTCGTGGTGCAATCTCATTAACTAGCAGTGAACCTTGAACATCAAAGAACTCTAGCGCGAGTACACCAACGTAATCCAAACGTTCTGCAACAGCGGTGAACATGGTTTTCGCTTGCTCTTGCAGTTCAATGTCATCAATCGCTGTCGATAAGCTCAACACGCCGTCGGTGTGAACATTCTCAGCCAGTGGATACACTTGAATCTCGCCATTGGCGCCACGAGCACCAACCAGTGATACTTCGCGGTCAAACGGAACAAACTCTTCAGCAACAATCGCTTGGTTGTCTGTTGCGGCAATGCACTCGGCCATTTCTGTCCAAGTCGCGTCAACATTGTCTAATGTCTTTAAGCGCCATTGACCTTTGCCATCGTAGCCGCCAAGTGTGCTCTTCAAGACCATTGGCAAGCCTATGTGAGCAATCGCAGCGTCAAAGTCTTCGCGAGAGTTAATCACGTAGTACTTAGCATTTTTCACGCTTGCTTCGTCTAACAGGGCTTTTTCAAGGCGACGGTCACCGCCAGCTTTGATTGCTTCTGTTGTCGGTAAGAACTTACCGCTGCGCTCACATACCTCAAGAACATCGTGAGGGATATGTTCGAATTCAGCAGTAATGACGTCCGCACGCTCAATCGCATTGTCTAAGCCGTTGCCTAGAATCGCTTGCGTTAATGGGTGAACAATATTTTTGCTGCCAACATCAAAAGCAGAAATTTCAATATTCAGCGGCGCCCCAGCTAGGGACATCATGCGAGCAAGTTGGCCCGCGCCTAACACAAGAACATGCATGGGAATTAGTCCTCAGCAGGGTTTGGATTAGCCAGAACCGTTTCTGTTTGCTCAGAGCGGAACGCTTCTACTTTTGCCATCACTTCTTCATTGTGAGTACCAATGATTTGAGCTGCTAAGATACCAGCATTGGCAGCGCCAGCTTCACCGATAGCCAAAGTACCTACCGCAATGCCTTTTGGCATCTGTACGATAGAAAGCAGAGAATCCATGCCTTTCAGTGCTTTAGACTGAACAGGAACACCTAAAACAGGTACGCTTGTGAAAGCAGCAGCCATGCCCGGAAGGTGCGCTGCACCGCCAGCACCAGCAATAATTACTTTAATACCGCGCTCTTTCGCACTGGTTGCGTAGTCTGCAAGCAACTGAGGTGTGCGGTGAGCAGAAACCACTTTTGTTTCGTACGCCACGCCAAACTGATCCAACATTTCTGCAGCTAGCTTCATTGTTGGCCAATCAGATTTAGAACCCATGATAATACCGACAGTCATCTCAAACTCCTTCAGGTACGATTTAATTAGTGATTAGATATTTTGCGCGCATTATACGGGTAAAATTACTTAAGGAAAACGTTTGCGTCAGTCTAAGTTGTTAATTGATACATTTTATAAACAAATAGCTTTAGTCACAGTGAATGATAATTTGTACACTTAGCGAGTTCGATAACTGACTTAATGAGGCAACCCGTGGATAACTTTCAACATACATTGCAGGCATTACAACAAGGTGAAGTCATTGCTTACCCGACCGAAGGCGTTTTTGGGGTTGGTTGTGATCCTGATAATCCACATGCCATCAAGAAATTACTCGAGTTAAAACAGCGTCCAGTTGAAAAGGGCTTGATCTTGATTGCTGCAAGTTACGAGCAGCTGCTTCCTTATATTGATGAAAGCCAGTTGACGGAAGAACAGTTGGTAACAGTGAAAGCGACATGGCCAGGTCCGGTCACTTGGATTATGCCAACCAGCAGCAAAGTTACTGACTGGGTCAGCGGCCAGTTTGATTCCATCGCGGTACGAGTGACGGATCACCCTTTGGTTCAAAGAATGTGTAATGAGTTCGGCAAGCCGTTAACCTCTACCAGTGCCAACCTGACTGGCGAGCCGCCTTGTATGACGACTGAAGAAGTTCAACAGCAACTGGGTCAACACTTAGTCGCGATTCTAGAAGGCCAAACGGGTGGCCGTGAGAAGCCAAGCGAAATTAGAGATGCAAAAACGTCGAAAATATTAAGACAGGGTTAAACCCTGCAAAGGAAGTAAGATGTCAGCAATTGATAAAGAAGCAGTAAAGCAGTTTTTACTGAGCCTACAAGATTCGATTTGCCAGCAGCTTGAGCAAGCTGATGGTGTAGCGTTGTTTGAAGAAGATGCATGGCAGCGAGAACCTGGCGATCGTCTAGGTGGCGGTGGTCGTACTCGCGTGATGACCAATGGTGCTTTATTTGAACAGGGTGGAGTTAACTTCTCTCACGTCGCTGGTAAAGCAATGCCTGCCTCTGCAACCGCTCACCGTCCTGAGTTAGCCGGACGTAAGTTTGAGGCGATGGGGGTTTCATTAGTTATCCACCCTAAAAACCCATATATCCCAACCTCACACGCGAACGTTCGATTCTTCATTGCGGAAAAAGAAGGGGAAGACCCGATTTGGTGGTTTGGTGGTGGTTTTGACTTAACGCCATTTTATCCTGTCGATGAAGATTGCCAATCTTGGCATCAAACTGCTAAAGATCTTTGTGCGCCGTTTGGTGATGATGTTTATCAAGAACACAAAGAGTGGTGTGATAAGTACTTCTATCTTCCTCACCGAGACGAAACACGTGGTGTTGGTGGTCTGTTCTTTGATGACTTAAATGAGTGGGGTTTCGATAAGAGCTTTGCTTATATGCAGGCTGTCGGTGAAGGTTTTGCTGCGGCGTACTTACCTATTGTCGAGCGTCGCAAAGATACACCTTATGGCGAACGTGAGCGTGACTTCCAACTATACCGTCGTGGCCGCTATGTTGAATTCAACCTAGTTTACGACCGTGGTACCTTATTTGGCCTGCAAAGCGGTGGGCGCACAGAGTCTATATTGATGTCGATGCCGCCGTTGGCTCGTTGGGAATATCGCTATGAACCGCAAGCGGGCTCACCAGAAGCTCTGCTTTATAGTGACTACCTCAAACCTCGAGTTTGGTAGTTCTTCCTTCCTTATAGGGATAGTGATAGGGTCATCTATATAGATGACCCTTTTTATTATTTCTGTTAGGTAAGGATATGACACAGCAAGTAGATCGTTATGCCGTTTTCGGTAATCCTATTGGGCAAAGCAAATCGCCATTCATTCACACATTATTTGCTCGCCAAACCAGCCAACAACTTACCTATACAGCATTACAGCCAGAGCACGGTCAATTTATCACTGCTGCCAAAACCTTTTTCAGCGAAGGTGGTCGAGGGTGCAATGTCACAGCGCCTTTTAAAGAAGATGCCTATCAGTTAGCCAATCGCCTAACTGAGAGAGCTGAACTAGCTGGTGCCGTAAATACCCTTAAGAAGTTAGATGATGGAGAGATCCTTGGTGATAACACCGATGGTGAGGGCTTAGTTCAAGACCTGCTTCAACATCAAGTCACGCTAAAAGGAGCACGTGTTCTTCTTCTTGGCGCTGGTGGTGCTGCGAGAGGAGTGATTCAACCTCTTCTCGACCAAAAGCCACAACAGCTGGTGGTCGCTAATCGAACCAGCTCCAAGGCTGAACTTCTGGCTGAGATGTTTTCGTCGCATGGCAACATCAAGGGGATGGGGCTAAGTGATGTTAATGAAGGCTTTGATGTCATTATTAACTCTACCTCATCTGGTCTAAGCGGGCAGCTTCCTGAAGTGTCTGAGGTGATTTTCAATTCTACTAGCGCCGTTTATGACATGGTTTATGGATCTGGAACGACGGTATTCAATCAATGGGCATTAGATAATGGTGTTCATGCTGCTTATGATGGTTTGGGTATGCTAGTGGGGCAGGCAGCAGAAAGCTTTATGCTTTGGCGTGGTCTTCGTCCGGGAACAAAACAGATTTTAAGAGAATTACGTAAAAATCTAGAGATGTAATGGGGTGTTTATAAAAAATGAATCAATCAATTCTATTTCCTGATATCCAAGATTGGGATGAAGAGAGCCGAACAATCACGTTCCCAGCACAACAGTCGGGCGCATTGATTGAATGTGTCATGTCTATTGAGGAATTATCACGATTGGCAGGTAAAGATATAGAAGAAGGCGATCAAGCTTTAGTTATCTTTTCAGAGTTACGTTTCGATATTGAAGAGCTAGCGGAAGAGTTAATAGAAGAAGAGGAGTATGACTCCTCTAATCGGATTCAGATCAAAGCGCTTTAGACTGAAATTACAGAGTCTAGATAGTCATTTTTATTCTGAACGTAGTTGTCTGCAGACTTCTGTAGAAAGGCACGCTCTTTATCATTTAATGGGCGAGCTTGTTTTACTGGGCTTCCTACATAGAGGTAACCGCTTTCAAGTACCTTGTTTGGTGGCACTAAGCTACCAGCACCAATCATCACTTCTTTTTGGATAATCACGCCATCCAACACGATCGCTCCCATACCAACAAGTACACGATCCTCAATAGTGCAGCCATGCAGCATTACTTTATGCCCGATAGTGACATCATTACCTATTAAGAGAGGATAACCGTCAGGGTTTTCAGCATTCTTATGGGTGACGTGCAAGACACTACCATCTTGGATATTCGTTCTCTCTCCAATATGAATGTGGTTCACATCCCCTCGAGCTGCAACCAAAGGCCACACGCTAGAGTCGTTACCGATTTTGATATCACCAACCAGTACTGAACTGGTATCTATATAGACACCTTGCCCAATCTGAGGGGATATTCCTTTATAACTGCGTATTGAACTCATAAATCCTCCTTTATATAGGCACCTTAAGCCCTTAATTAAGAGGAATACTAGTGAAAATGGGGTGTTTTGAACAAAAAACGCTCGAACAATCAAAAAAGTAAGAAAAACTTC